>NZ_KV796849.1:0-106489 GCF_001809255.1 Moraxella sp. HMSC061H09 | reverse complement strand
AAAACCGCCAACAAAGCCATTTTAGCGTACGCATAAACTTATGGTATAATCTGAATATGACACGATCAACACGATCAAAGGGCGTGTTTGCTTGATACCGATTGATAATATCAGTCATGCCAAATCCTGCCCAAGCAAACATAAATAAATCATTCATCCAATCGTCATGAGTGAATTGATTAAATTTAATCGTTAATCATTCGATGTAACCCAAAAAAAGCAAAAGAGCAAACAAGCGTAAAAAAGCAAAATGCCGCACCAATCATCGAACAACCCATTATCATACCATGTCATCAAGTGATACCAAACCATGAACCAATCTGATCACAAGCCAAACCCAGACTTAGCCACTTTTGGCGATGATGAGCTGGGTGAGTACAGTTTAATCCTACCGCCTGCAGGCTGTTGTTTTCATTGTGGGGAAGTGTTGCCCAAAGAGCCGTTTTTTACGACCATATTTGATAAGCCACGCCCCATGTGCTGTTTGGGGTGTCAGCTGGCCGCCCAAAGCATTGTTGAGGCGGGGCTGTCGCAGTATTATCTTGACCGCCGTGAGATTAGCCCAACGGCAAGCTTGCCTGAGGCGATAAATTTTGATGCTTATAATCATGCAGATATCAAAGAGCAGTTTGTGTATGCTGAAAATGGTGGCAGCACCGCTGAGCTTTCGGTTACCAATCTTAAATGCTCAGGGTGTACTTGGCTGATTGAAACTCGCCTTAGGTCGCTTGATGGGGTGAGAGCGTGTCAGGTGAATCTAACACAGCAGCGTATGCGGGTGAATTGGGATGATGGCGTTTTATCTATTGGTGAGATTTTAAAAACGGTTCATTCAGTTGGTTATGACGCCAAGCCTTATCGCCAAGATACGCATGAAGCGATGCTTAAACGACAAAATCAACAAATGCTCATACGGCTAGGCATTGCAGCTTTGGGTGCGATGCAGGCGATGATGTTTTCAATTGGTATGTATTTTGGTGCGTACAGCGGTATTTTGGTTGAGCATCGTGATTTTTTGCGTTATGTTTCGCTGTTTGTTAGCATCCCTGTCTTTTTTTATTCAGGTGTGCCATTTTTTATGTCGGCTTATCACGCACTACGCGCACGACAAATTAATATGGATGTGCCTGTATCGATTGCCTTAATCTTGACCTTTTTTGCCAGTTTATACGCCACCATCATCGGTGCAGGCGAGACTTATTTTGACTCAGTCTCCATGTTCATCTTTTTTTTATTGGCAGGGCGATATATTGAACACAATGCTCGCCTAAAAGCATCAAATATGGCATCAGATTTGGTGGTGATTGAGCCGATATTGGTCACCAAACTTGATGAAGCGTCTGATTTGGTTCAAGCACTTGCCACCGACCAAGCACAAACCGCCATTGATACTTGGCTGGCTACCAAAGGTGATATGGATAAACGCATCAGCCAAATTGGTCAAGATGATAATGCCAAAATTTTGGCCCAAAGTGTCAAAGTCGGTGATGTCATTTGGATTGAATCAGGGTGTCAGATTGTGGCAGATGGCGTCTTATTATCCAAAACGGCAACCGTCTCCCAAAGCCTATTGACAGGCGAGAGCGATTTAATCGTCAAAACTTGTGGCGAAAGATTGGCTGGCGGTTCTCAAAATGATAGCCAGCCGCTATTGATGCTGGTAACCGATGATGTGGATAACAGCCAAATTGCACTCATTGACCGTCTGATGAATCGTGCGATGAGCGAAAAACCCCAAATTGCTCAAGATGCCGATAAAATGGCGCGTTGGTTTGTGGCACGCGTGCTTTTATTGTCGCTTTTGGTGTTTGTGGTTTGGTATTTTATTGATAAGACCCAAGCACTGTGGGCGACGGTGGCGGTTTTGGTGGCAACTTGTCCTTGTGCGTTATCGCTTGCTACCCCAATTGCACTGACCGTGGCAACCAATCGCTTGGCAGGCTTTGGGTTTTTGCCAACCCGTGGTCATACGGTACAAACTTTGGCCAAGGTTAGCCATGTGGCATTTGATAAAACAGGGACATTAACCCTCGGGCAGGCAAATCTTTTAGCGGTGGTGAGCGATTACCCAAACGATGACATTTTGGCACTGGCGGCAGCGTTAGAGATTGGCAGCCGCCATCCTGTTGCCAAGGCGATTTTGACAGCGGCACATGGGCTACATTTGCCTGCTGTTCAAGAGATGAGCCATCATATCGCAGGCGGTGTAGAAGCGGTATCTCAGGGCGTGCGTTATCGTATTGGTCATGCCAGTTTTGTTACCGACCAAGCAAGCGGTCGCCCTGACTTTGACTATGGACGCTATCAAGAAAATCTGGAGGACTATCAAGCCAATATGTCAGTACTGTTATCGGCTTGGCAAGATGGCAGTTGGCGACTGATTGCACGGTTTTATTTTAATGACCCGATTCGTACAGATGCCCATCAGATGATTGAGCAAATCAAATCATCAGGCATGATACCGCTTATGCTGACAGGCGACCCCAACCCCAATGCCCTAAAAGTTGCCAAAACGCTTGGTATTGATCAGGCATATTATGGGCTAACACCAGAGGATAAAGTGTCATACATCAAGCAATTACAACAAGATAATCACATTGTTTTGATGGTTGGTGATGGGATTAATGATGCGCCTGTTTTGGCGGCTGCCAATGTTTCAACCGCCATTGCAGGTGCAGCAGACCTAGCCCAAGTATCAAGTGACAGTGTTCTTTTGGGTGGTCGGCTGTGCTCGATACCCAGAGCTATTCATCTTTCAATCAAAACCCAAGCCATTATCCGCCAAAATCTCAAATGGGCATTGGTTTATAATGCGTTGGTGCTATTGCCTGCAGCGTTTGGCTATGTACCGCCTTGGCTTGCGGCGATTGGCATGTCGTTATCTAGTCTGGTGGTGGTCTCAAACGCCATGCGTATTAAAAAAGCTAAGTAAATTTTTCATCAACCTAAAAAACCACCAAAATATCAGCGTATTTTGGTGGTTTTTAATTAAAATTAAGTTGGTTTTAATGCTGATGGCTTATTCTTGCAACTTATTCTTGCAAATAGCCAATAAGGCGTAAAAATTCGATATACATCCAAACCAATGTGGATAAAATACCGATGCCATACACCCATTCATAGTCTTGTGCCACGCCAAACGCCACGCCTTTTTCAACATTGTCAAAATCAAGCAACAAACTAAACGATGCAATCAAAATCACAAAAATACTAAAGCCGATGGCAACCATGCCCCCATCAAATAATAAAGGCAGGCTAGAACCAAATAGGTGAAAACCCAACTGCACCAAATACAAAATACCAATGGCAATCACTGCCGAGGTTACAATGGCACGCAATTTTTCGGTAACTTTGATAATGCCCGTGGCATACAGCGTCAACATGACAGCAGCGGTGATAAAAGTTGCTGATAATGCAGATAATGGTACGGATGGGTAGTATCGGTACATGATTAGGCTAAATGTACCCAATAGCACCCCTTCAATCAGTGCATAAGGAATGGCAAGCGATTTGGCAAGATGCGGCTTCATGGCACTGGCTAAGCCTACGCCCATGCCAGCAAATACCGAAACTAATGCCATGGCATATAATAGCGATGATGAGACATTGATGGATAAGGCATAAAAAAATACACCAAATCCTGAAACGGCAGCTAAGCTAAGTAAAAAAGCGGTTTTACTGACAACACCACGCACACTCATGGCAACGGCACTGGTGGCAAGTGTTGTACGGCTGATGATAGGGTTTGCCATAGTATATCCTTGTTCAATAAAAATTTGTCAATCTTAACATTAATGACAATGAATAAACCAATTAATTAAACCAATTAATTAAAAAACACAGGAACGATGATAACAAATATCCGTGTTTGGTCACAAATCAGTATCAAAACGGTATTACAACTATTTTGACAGAGCATTAATCAGATGATATAAAAATCTTTGCCTTGATTATCCGAAAACCAAGTAGCTTTGTCAAGTTAAGTCAAGTTAACCATATGCATCTTTTTGTATTCATAATTTTGTATTAATCATTGCAAGGCTTGGCGTGTTTGTTGTGTTGATGGGCGTTTTTTTGGTATGATACGCATTATTTATGATTAAGCCAAGCCATGTCAAATTTTACCAACAATCACCCAAAACGCCCACCATTTCATCGTATTGGTGTGATGGGGCGTGCAGGCAAAGCCAGTATTGTAGAAACGCTAAACGAACTCATTAGACTGCTGAAGATGCGTCATTTATCGATTGTCATTGACGCACAGACAGCGGCCATTGATGGTATTTTGATTGATGGTGAGCATGCAGATGACAGCATCATAATCACACCACGCCACACGATGGGTGAGCAGTGCGATTTGGTCATCGTGGTGGGCGGTGATGGCTCAATGCTTCAGGCGGCGTCTGTGATGGCAGGTACTGGCGTGCCAGTACTTGGTATCAATCGGGGGCGATTAGGGTTTTTGGCGGATATTAATCCAGATGAGCTGACCGAAAAAGTCGGACAGGTGCTTGATGGGCAATATTGGCTGGTTGAGCGATTTTTATTAAAACTTCAAATTATCCAAAATACGACCAATGACAATGCATTGACACAAGTTTTACATGAAGATATTGCGTTAAATGATATTGTCTTACACGCAGGCAAGTCAGTTCACACCATTGATTTTAAACTAAAAATTAATAATAAAGATGTCTATCGGCAGCATGCAGATGGTCTGATTGTCGCAACACCCACAGGCTCAACCGCCTACGCACTGTCAGCAGGTGGGCCGATTATTCACCCAACATTAGACGCCATTTGTTTGGTACCCATGCATCCACACACGCTATCTGACCGTCCGCTTGTTGTTGCTGGCAGCAGCCAAATTATGATTAATATTCATAAAGATAACCGCACACAGCCCATGGTTGGTGCAGATGGTAAGACTTCTGTGCCTTTGGAAAATGACCAAACGCTCATCATCGCCAAACATGATAAGACGCTTTTATTACTGCACCCAAACAGCTATAGCTTTTATGAAGCGTGCCGTACAAAATTACATTGGAATTTATACAGTGAAGAGTTTTCACTGGATTAATTCTCCTTTCATTAATTGGAAAATAACCCATGAATAAACAAGAAATTCTAAACAGTCTAACCCCTGAAATTGTTGATAAATTTCGTACCGCCATTGAGATTGGTCGCTGGGAGAATGGTGAAAAGCTGACCGATACACAGCGTCAAACCTGCATGCAGGCGGTTATGGTCTGGGAACATGAGCATTTACCCATCACAGAACGCACAGGCTACATTCACAGGCCCATCAAAGAAGATGGAACGGTTATCGGTGAGGCATGTGACATTGAGCATGACCACCATTATCCCAATGCTGAGCATGTGGTGAAGTTTAAGAGTTAGGATATTGCCTTAAAAAGGCTCTTTAAGACAGCGATTAACCAATCAACATTGCCTATGCTGATATGGGTGATGTTTATTGGTATGATACTGTTAATCCATAGTTTATTGATTAACAATTATTTACTTAAGACGCACCAATATTTCAATCCCAAATCACCATGCAGCTCAGTCAAATCTAGCAATACCAACGACCCAAGGGCGGTTAAGCCAGCTGTCTTACAAAGCTTATCGGCAGCCACCAAAGTGCCACCTGTGGCAAGCACATCATCGACCAATAAGACATTGGCAGGGTCAAGGTCGCAGCTGATCTCAAGCGTATCACTGCCATATTCCAAACCATAGCTTTCACGGTGGACAGGGGGTGGGAGTTTGCCTGTTTTTCTGATAAGAATCAAACCTTTATCAAGGCGAGCGGCCAAAAGGCTGGCAAGCACAAATCCCCGAGACTCAACCGCAACAAAGGCATCCGTTGCCGCCAGTATGTCACTTGGCAACGCATGAATCAATGCGTCAATCAGCTGATTTAGGTGTCGATTGAGTAGTGGGCTGATATCATAAAACTCAATACCTGCCTTTGGAAAATCTGTTACAGTACGAATATGTGTCCAAAGATTTTGGCTCATACATTTCCTTTCATAGTCATATCAGTCGGTTACAACAGCACTCGCCATAGAATAACCCCAATCGCCAGTATAAAAAATATCGGGGCTAGATATAAATGAATTGCCAATGCTGACCACCACGCCATCCCCAGCATAAGCACAAACCCAGCCAAAGCAATCCAGTCATGGCGACGCTCATTGAGTCCATCGGCTCGGAGCGATTGTATCTCATGTAATAGGGCATCTTGATGAGCGCCCAAAGTGGCTAGGCTTTGTAGGCTTTGGTTAAGCAGCTTGGGTAGGTCTGTGGTAGACAGCAGCACCTCAGGCAGGCGAGCTTGTAGCTCTTGCATATTTTTGATGGGATCTAATTGAGATTTGACCCAAGCGGTTAAAATTGGTTTGGCAAGTGACCAAATATCCAGCTCAGGATACAGCTCACGACCCAGCCCCTCCACATGAACCAGCGTCTTAAGCAGTAACATAAGCTGCGGTGGAATACTCATACGATGACGGCGAGCAATGGATAAAATTTCAAATAGCACGCCTGCAAAATCAATTTCATGAATCGGCTTTAGTACCATTGGCGAAACGGTACGGCTCATATCACGCATCAGTGCATATTTATCCGCTGACGGTGGTATCCAGCCTGCTTGCCAAATGATATCCACCAGTGCGGTGTAATTGGCATTCATAACTGACAACAGCATTCGGGCAACAATCAGCTGGTCTTCTTTGGACAGCTCGCCCATAATGGCACAATCAAGCCCGATATAGCGTGGTTCGGCAACAGCACGCCCATCAGGCATGGTTTCAACAAAAATATTGCCTGGGTGCATATCGGCATGAAAAAAGTTATCACGAAATACTTGGGTAAAAAAGATGGTCAAGCCTTTTTTGGCCAGTGCAGCACGGTCATAACCAAGGGCATCAAATAAGTCAGTTTGGGAGATGGGTACGCCAAAGATGCGTTCAGATACCATAACTTGTTTGGCACTCATATACACCTCAGGCACATAAATCAGCCGAGAGCCTGTAAAATTATGACGCATTTTGGTGCTGTTGGCGGCCTCAAGCGTCAAATCCAGCTCATTGAGCATAATTTGGCGATAATCTTCAACCACATCAATCAGATGAATGGCACGAGCCGCTTCAAGGCGTGCAGATGCCCAAGCTGCCATTTGCCGTAATAGCTCAAAGTCTGAGATGATGCCTTGTTTGATATTGGGGCGGACAACCTTAACAACCACTTCACGACCATCATGCAAGGCGGCGGTATGTACTTGTGCGACACTGGCAGCGGCCAAAGGCATCTCATCAAAGCGAGCAAAGATATCCCCAATCGGCTGACCTAAGCCGTACTTGGCATGTTCAATGGTAGCAATGGCTATTTTGGCATCAAATGGGGCAACCTTATCTTGTAATAAAGATAATTGTGCGATAATTTGTGGCGGTAATAAATCAGAACGAGTGGATAATAATTGACCCAACTTTAAAAATAGCGTCCCCATTTCTTCAAGTGCAAGCTTGACGCCCAAAGGCTGATGTGAGCGACCGAAGCTTGCAGGATGTGCACGAAGTAGGCGAGCAATGGGTGCAAATTCTGGTACATCAGCAAAATGTGTATCCAAGCGATATTTGGCTGCGATGCGGTATAATGACAACAAGCGTTTGCGATGAGTGATAAGCATATCGGTGGTCGGCTTAGGTTTTAGTTATTTTGCTTAAGAGTATTTTGGATTTCTGCTAATTTGGCTTGACTGCGTTCAATCTCACTTTGTAGGCGAAGCAGGGTTTGTTTTTTATCCTGAAGCGTCTGATCGATAAAGCTACTTTCATTGGAAGATGCCTGGTGTGATACAAAGCTTGCCAAAGCTTGCTTAATGTGACTGATGATGGGGGCTGCTAAAGGGGAAATCTCTTGACCAACAAAATACAACTGACTAACCGCATCTTGCCCAATCAACCGCTCTAGCCAAGACCAAATGTCAGGATGACATTGCTCAAGCATGTATTTGGCACGCATTAAAATCTGATGGTCGCCTTGAATTGGCAAATTGCCTGTTGGATTTTGAAGGAGTGCTAATAGATGCTTGGGGTTATCAACCGTTAAAGTACACTCAGGCGGATTGGGATAAACACCGCCTTGTGGCTCAAAAATCGGCTCAAAAGCAGGCTCAAGACGCACACGCTCATCACCAAATAGTACATCAACGGATAGATTTGGTGACCGCATCATCACACGCAGCGTCTTACCTGATAAGTTTTTTAATTCAGACTGTATCAATGGGTCTAGGCCGATGGCGGTATTGACCAGCTTTTCACCCACAGCAAGCGACAGCACCCCAATCATCATGAGTGTGCCTTAAATCCACGATGAACCGCAACAATACCGCCTGTTAAATTGTGATAATCACAATTAACAAAGCCAGCATTTTGCATCATCTGCTTGAGTGTTTGTTGGTCTGGGTGCATACGGATTGATTCGGCTAAATACTGATAGCTTTCGGCATCACCTGCCACAATCTTACCCATGATGGGCAGGGCGGTAAATGAGTATAAATCATAAGCCTTTGACAAAGGCTCAAATACAGGTTTTGAAAATTCAAGCACCAGCAGGCGACCACCTGGTTTTAAAACACGGTGCATGGCAGAGAGTGCTTTATCTTTATCGGTAACATTTCTTAGCCCAAAACTGATGGTTACCAAATCAAAGCTATTATCCTCAAAAGGCTCAAGCGTCTCGGCATTGGCAAGCACAAAGTCAACATTATGACAGCCTGCATTAATCAGACGAGTGCGACCGACCTCAAGCATCGCTTCATTGATATCAGACAACACCACACGCCCAGAGCGACCGACCTCACGGCTAAACACCTTTGCCAAATCACCTGTACCGCCTGCAATATCAAGAACCTTTTGCCCGCTGCGTACACCTGTCAAGCTGATGGCGTACCGTTTCCATAGGCGATGAATACCAAAGCTCATCAAGTCGTTCATCACATCATATTTGCGTGCAACAGAGGTAAATACTTCGGCAACTTTGGCTTGTTTTTCAGATTTATGCACTGTTTGATAGCCAAAATGGGTCGTCTCGTCATCGGCTGGCTTTTCACCTTGGGGGCGTTGTTGTTCACTTTGACCTTGGGGAGTACCAGTGGGTAGGATATTTGGATTGGTGAATTGGTCATTTTGGTGATTGGTTGTCATGCGTCTGCTCAAGTTATTGTTAAGGTGAGTTGAAACTCACTTGGGTGATTTGGTTGGTTAAAGTTTATATGTCTTAATACAATGATAAAACAGTATGCTTAATAATACACCATTTTTGGGCATTTTGGTATTTTTGCTCATATTTAATGACAAAAATTAATAATAAAAATGCCCCATATAGTCACCACCGCCTGCCAATTAATTCTTGACTGATAAAAATTAGCAATGGATTAATTGATTTTTTTTGGGTGTGATTGAGTGTGAAATTTGTAAATTTGCTTGAATTTATCCCATGATGGCTTTATAGTGATGTTGGACGATGATTTTATGATTTGTCCTATCATATTTAGTTATATTGAGACTTATAACCCACAAAAGAAGGAAAATTGCAATGGCATTCACTCTACCAGAGTTGGGCTACAGCTACGATGCACTAGAGCCACATTTTGACAAAGAAACGATGGAAATTCACCATTCACGCCACCATCAAGCTTATGTTAATAACGCCAATGGTCTGCTTGAAGGTACTCAGTGGGCGGATAAATCTGCTGAAGAGGTTATCGCAAATTTGGATGAAATCCCAGCAGACAAAAGAACAGGCGTCAGAAATAATGCTGGTGGTCATGCTAACCATAGCCTATTTTGGACCATTTTAAAAACAGGCACGACTTTAGGCGGATCGTTAAAAGATGCCATCGTGAGAGATTTTGGTTCTGTTGAAGCATTCCAAGAGCAGTTTGAAAAAGCCGCTGCCAGCCGTTTTGGTTCAGGTTGGGCGTGGTTAGTGCTTGATGAAGGTTCGCTAAAAGTTGTCTCTACCGCCAACCAAGATAGCCCATTGATGGGTGAAGCGGTCGCAGGCTGCAAGGGATATCCTATCATTGGTTTGGATGTGTGGGAACATGCTTATTATCTAAAATACCAAAATAAACGCCCAGATTATATCAAAGCTTTTTGGGAAGTGGTTAACTGGGACGAAGCACAAAAGCGTTTTGACTCGGCAAACTAAAACAACCCATTCATCAAAAATCAGCTGAGTGATGGTTTGGGGCAGATAATCCCAAACCGCTCAATAAAATAAGCCGTAACTGACTGTTATGGCTTATTTTATTGCCCACAGAATCATCAGATAACTTACGCATCAAACTTATCTTATGATGACATATCAGGCGGATATTAAACCAAATAAGCCGTTTTGATAAGCTTATAAAATGAGTATTTTGGTCAAAAAAGATCTATCATCTAATACATAAATCATCGTAACTGACTTTGACATGATAACGCTCATTGAGACCAAGATTGCCTGCGATTATTGTGATGGGCAAACAAGGTTTTGGATGAATGTAAATCATTTTAAAAAATAATTGTGTTTATGCGTCTTATCTTTTAAAATCAGTTTAATAATATTAAGGAATTGTGATGACAAAGATTTTATTTTTGGTGACAGGGATGACGCCGCAAATTATCACCGAAACGATATGGGCATTGGCATGTGACCCTGAGTTATCTCATCAAGAACGCTTTATTCCTGATGAAGTTCATGTATTAAGTACCGATGATGGTCTAAACCAAATTCGCTCCCGTTTGTTTAGTGAAAAACAAGGCTCTAAATTTGCTCAATTCCAAGAAGAATATCCGCAGCTTGCCAATATGACTTTTGATGACAGTGATGATTATTTGCATGTCATCAAAGACCGTGATGGAAATATCTTAAAGGATTTAAAAACCCCAAAGGATAATGAGCTGGCAGCGGACTTGATTTGTCAGGGGAGATTTATGGATACACCGTTTGATGCTCATCGCCATGAAGATGGCAAAGGCATTGTTATTATTGTTCCTTATGGTCGGCTATATTACGCCCCGCATTATTTTGATGAGCAGACAGCGGATGCATATTTGGATTATTTCTTAGAAAGTCAAATCGGTGGTAAGCCCATCAATCACCGCACACACAACTGGCATCATACTGATTTGAATATGGTGCAGTTTCGTCACATTCATTGGCAACAAGACACCATCAAAATGTATGGTAAAGTACACAAGCTACCACGCATCTCAGCATGGTATGGCGATAATGATTGCCCTTATACTTATTCTGGCATCACCCTAAACCCAAATCCATGGACAGACCGATTGCTCATGCTCAATGATGAGCTTGGAAAAATATGCAAAAGACGATTTAACAGTGTATTGATGAACTGGTATCGCTCAGGTGAAGATTATATCAACTGGCATAAGGACGACGAAAAAGAATTGGGTAACAACCCCTTGATTGCTTCGGTAAATTTTGGTGAGTCTCGGCGGTTTTTACTGCGTTTATGCGACAATCATACGCTTAAGCTTGAACTACTTTTACATCATGGGAGTATTTTGGTGATGGCAGGTCAGTTGCAGCATTTTTGGCAGCACAGCATTCCTAAGCAAAAAAAGATACTAGGCAGCCGAGTGAATTTAACCTTTAGAAATATTATCGGTAATTAGTATCGTAATTAGTATCAAAGCCATAAAATATTAAGTTGATATATCAACCGCTAACACCTTGGGCTAGGCGAGTTTGACCAATCCAATGTTGAGCAAACTGATATGCGATGCGACCAGAACGACCGCCACGACTGCTCGCCCATTGTAAGGCTTGAGATTGGGCAAAATCATCAAAGACGATATTGGCCTTTGTCAGTTCATGCTCAACAATTTGTAAGTATAACGGTTGGTTCATTGGCTGAAATGATAGCCATAACCCAAAGCGGTCGGATAAAGATACTGTCTCATCAATGGTTTCATAAGGATTCACTTCATCAGTTTGACCATTATAAATACTGATATTATCTTTCATCATCTGTGGCAATAGATGGCGGCGGTTACTGGTAGCATAGACAAGTAGCTGACTATGCTCGCTATCAAGTGAGCCATCTAAGATTGACTTTAGGATGCGGTAATTCTCATCTTGAGCATTGAACGCCAAATCATCACAATAAACAAGATAGCGATTGGTATTGCCTTGATTGACCGACTCTTTGATGGCATGACGAATTTTACCAAGATGTTTTAAATCATCTCTGGCAACCTCAATCACACGCAGTCCTTGGGAATGATAAGCCTGAAGCAATGCCCGCACCAGTGATGATTTGCCTGCACCTCGTGTACCTGTCATCAGTAATGATTGGCAGGCAGGTGAGCCAAAAACTGCTTGGTATTGTTGATGAGTTTAGTTTTTTGGGTATCAATGCCAAGCAAATCCGCCAAACTACGGCCAAAGCTGATCTCAATCGGCTCAAGATTGCCTGATGTACCGCCAACCCACCGATAAGCCAAAACCGCAGGGTCGATGATGATGGGTTGGTGGGTGTGTTCGGTCAGATATTGAGTGAGTAGCTGGATCAGATGATCAGGCAGGTGCATATAAATTCCGTCGGATAATGTCAGATGAAAGATTAAATTTGGTCTGCAGAAAAGGTATCACATTGATGCACATCACCTGTTTCAAAGCCTTTATAAAACCAGTTTTTACGCTGGGCACTGGTTCCATGAGTGAAGCTATCTGGGACGGCATGGCCATGGGCTTTATGTTGTAGGTAATCATCACCGATTTTTTCGGCAGCATCTAAAGCCTCTTCAATATCACCTTGTTGTAAAAATTGTGTACGCTCATGATTGTGGCGTGCCCATAAACCTGCAAAGCAATCCGCTTGTAATTCTAAGCGTATAGATAAATTATTGGCTACCGTTTGATTGGCTTTTATTTGGGCTTGGTGTACTTGTTGAGAAATACCAAGCAAGGTTTGGACATGATGACCAACCTCGTGGGCGATGACATACGCTTGAGCAAAATCAGCGGCTTGGTCTTGGCGTGTCAGTTCGGTATGGTTTTTTTCGCCTGTAATGCCCATTTGTGTACGCATATCACGAAAAAACTGTGTATCTAGATATACTTTTTGGTCAGCAGGGCAATAAAATGGACCACTGGCTGAAGTGGCTGACCCGCAGGCAGATTGGACAGCACCGCTAAACAAAACCAAACTTGGTGGCTGATAGTGGTGTCCTGATTGGGCAAAAATTGGCGTCCAAACATCTTCAGTATCTGCCAAAATTGTGGCAACAAATGCTTTGGACTCTGCCATATCAGCGGTTTCATGAGTGGGGGCCGTGGTTGCTTGTCCTTGAATTTGTTGAGCAACACCCAAAGTGGTCTCTGGGCTGATACCAAATACCTGCCATAAGATGATGGCGATGATTAAGCCAAAAATACTCACGCCGCCGACTTTTTTGACGCCGCCGCTGCGTCTGTCTTCGATATTGTTGCTTTGTCTTCGTCCACGCCACTGCATAAGTTATCCCAAATCATTGATATTAATTAACCTAACACGCCTCTAAGCCATCTCATCGATGGCTCACTACGCTTGATGGGTTATGCCCATATCATATCACCATCTGGCAAAATCATCAATTTATCACCTAAGAATTTAGCATCAATATGAGCGTTTGGCATCTTTGATTTGATTGCAATTTATTGGTAATCATCGTATGATGAACCAACTTAGTTTATGCAATATGGAACTGATATATGTCAAAATTAACTTCGGTAGTGGTTGAACATAATCCATCTGCTCAGCCCATCACGCATACGGTGATATGGTTGCACGGGCTTGGTGCCAGTGGCCATGATTTTGAACCGATTGTGCCTAATCTTGGTTTGGCAAAAGATACTGCTGTTCGTTTTATTTTTCCCCATGCCCCAAAAATCCCTGTCACCATTAATAACGGCTATGTCATGCCTGCTTGGTATGACATTTTGGAGATGAGTTTAAATCGTAAAGTCGATGTGGCTCAAATCATATCTTCAAGTGCGATGATTGATGAGTTGATTGATGATGAGATTGCCAAAGGCATTGATAGCCAAAATATTATTATTGCAGGGTTTTCACAAGGGGGTGCGGTGGCGTATCATAATGTTTTAACCAATTCACGCAAGCTGGGCGGACTTTTGGCACTGTCAACTTATTTTGCCACATTTGAACACATCCAATCAATCGCAGTAAATCATCATATTGCTGTTAAGATTGACCATGGGGAATTTGATGACATTGTCCCCAAAACTTTGGGCATACAGGCGATGCACCACTTAAAATCACTTGGCTTAACTCCCATTTATACCACTTATCCCATGGCCCATCAGGTCTGTTTGCCACAAATAACAAGTATTGGCGATTGGCTAAATGCCTTAATTAAAAGCTGATACGATTTAACCGAGCAGATGATAAAAATCCATAACAATACTTATGCAATATAGGTATTGCTATGGGTGATTTTAAGTGAATGGCTACTTTTGATGCGGTTTTTGATTGACTTCATAGATGGCGGCTTGTAGCCAAATATTCGCTTGAATATAATCATGCACCTGAATGGCGTCTGTTTGCTCAGTGCTGACAGCTGCAATACGCACCACAAACGGGTCGGCATCAGGTTCACGCAAAATAACCACATCAAATAAAGTCATCGGTTTGCCAAAAAATTCTGTGCTTGATTTGCCCAAAACCTGCCCTTGACACCAAGCTTCATCTTCTTGACCAAAGGTTTCACCGTATAAATAAGCACACATATGCCCCAAATTAATCTCAACAGGTGCAAACGGCTTACCAGATTCATGGTCTGTTGGTTGCCATTGACGGATTTTTTCATCAATATCATCAGGGATTTGACCGCCATTTTTTGCGACAATATCATTAAAAGCGCGGTGGTGGCGAATGGCTTCTTGGTCCTCAATGACAATTGTTTCTTCTTGGTTGCTTGGCTTGATATGATACGCCAATGCACTAAAATTAACAAAGTATTTTTTGGGTGTACGATACTCTGTGCGATTGACGGCATACAGTTGGTCAAATGCATAAATGACCGCACCATCAGGCGTTTTTAGGCACAAAATGGCATCTGATGTGGTATCACAGCGAATGATACGCTCAATTTGGCAAGTTAAACCATAGGGGCTATTAACCGCAGGAAAAGCATTAATAAAAGCTTGGGGAGAACCGTTTTTGATGGTTAAGATTTGTTTGATATGACAAGGCTCATTCATACCCAAAAGTAGTTTGGCATTATTGGTACTATTTTGTGGGCAAAGTCCTTTGGGTAAGGTTGCTTTATCTAACATTGCCTGTAACCAATTTGGCACATCTTGGGTAATGTCATTGGTCAAAATTGCCCAATGGTCGCCATGGCTGGCATTTTCATCATGGGGTAAATCAACTTTGGTGGGGGAGGTTTCGTGCGTATAATTATAACGAATGGTCTGATTGCTCATAATTACTACTCATAAATAACTGCTTATCTACATGGGGATTGGTTAAAAAATCTCAAGCGCTTGGCAGGTATTAAGGACAGATACACACTAAAATTTTTTCAAGATTGATGAAATAATATTCATTAGTCAATACAGTAATTTGATGGTAAAGTATGCTAATAAAAGTACAAAGTGCAGCAACATGGTATTAATAAATGAAATCATTTAATACCACAAAGATATCATTCATTATTTACAACACTAAAATTTATCTTTAACCATGGTATCAAACCACAGTTATCGTCAGGAACACTCATGACCACTCAAATAAAAAGCCATTATCTTGGTAGAATTAGTAAGATTAATTGGAAGGCCTTTGGCCCTGGAATTTTGATGGCATCGGCTGCCATTGGTGCATCGCATTTGGTGTCATCAACACAAGCGGGGGCATTATTCGGCTGGCAACTTGCCATTGTCATTATTTTGGCCAATGTGCTGAAGTATCCTTTTTTTCGTTTTGGCATCGATTATGTGTATGACACAGGCGACAGTCTGATTGCAGGTTATGCCAAAAAATCCAAAGTCTATCTTTGGGTGTATTTTATTTTATCAGTCATCTCCTCCATCATCACTTTGGCGGCGGTTGGGCTCATGTCAGCGGTGATTTTAACCTTTATGTTTCCAAGTTTGGGTCTAACGCCTTTAACAGCGTCGGTCATTGTGCTGGCGATTTCTTGGGTGTTGTTGATTGCTGGGCGTTACAATGTGTTAGATGGCATAACCAAAATCATCATTTTGGCGTTGGCGATAACCACGGTTGCAGCGGTGTTTATCGCAGCAGGCAAACCCACCGTCATGGCGGTGGATTTTGTTGAGCCTAGCCCTTGGAATCTGGCAAGTTTGAGCTTTATTGTGGTGGTGGTCGGCTGGATGCCTGCGCCGCTTGAATTTTCTGTGATTACTTCTATGTGGACGGCTAAAAAAATCCAAACTGACCACACCACTCACGAACAAGGACGATTGGATTTTAATGTGGGTTTCGCCACATCAACCATCTTAGCGGTGCTTTTTTTGGCATTGGGTGTGTATGTTCAGTACGGTTCAGGGCAAGAGATTCAAACCGCTGGCAGTGCTTATGTTGGGCAATTGATTGACATGTACACTGCCACCATTGGTGAATGGTCACGGTTGTTGGTGGCATTTATTGCGTTTATGTGTATGTTTAGTACCACCCTCACCTCAGGTGACGGTTATGGGCGTGCCAATGCTGAATGCTGGCGATTGATAAAGGGTGAGCATGAAATCAGCCGTGGTCAGTTGATATTTTGGATATCGTGGGCGGTGTTTGGTGGGTTTATTATCATTGCTTTTTTTGAAGGTCAGCTTAGTAATATGCTCAAATTTGCCATGAGTTCTGCGTTTGTGTCTGCACCTGTTTTTGCGTGGCTAAACTACTCTTTGGTACGCTCAGAACAAAAGCTGTCATCCGGCATTCAAGCGTTGTCAATCATCGGTTTGATGTTTTTGCTTGGATTTGCTTTGTTATATGTTGCCAATACCATGGGCGTTTTTGGCTAGCAAGCAAATAAACTAAAAATTCAAAAAGGGCTGAAACCATCAGCCCTTTTTTATCCTCCGTTGCCGTAAACCTGCGACTTTGGGCGGTGGATATAAGGCAACTTAAATAGTTATGCTTACGCATCGGCCGCTGTTTAGTGTGGCGTATTTTGCTGTTCGATATACTGGCGGATAATCTCAATTGGAGCACCACCACAACTACCTGCAAAATAGCTAGGCGACCACAACGCACCACCCCGTAACTGCTTAGAAATAGATGGATACTGCTTTTTGCGAATAAGCCGACTAGACACGCCTTTCAAACTATTAACTAAACTTGAAATAGCCACCCTGGGCGGATAAACCACCAATAAATGCACATGGTCGCATTCACCGTCAAACTCCACCAATTGAGCTTCAAACTTTGAGCAGACTTCCTCAAAAATGCCTTGCATATCGTCTAGAATCTCTTTGGTAAACACTTTTCTACGATATTTAGCCACAAAGACCAAATGTACATGCAGATTGTAAACAACGTGCCTACCACATCTTAAATCATTTGACATACAATTAGACAACTGTAAAATAGAAAAATCCAATCATACTCAAACCCATGAAAACACTCAAGCTACGCATCAAAGACAAACACACAAACCAACTAAACCGCCTAAGCGGTTCGGTCAATTTCGTGTGGAATTATGTCAATGACTTGGGTTACAAGTACCTACAAAAGACTGGTAAATTCTTTAGTGCTTACGACCTAAACGAATATACCAAAGGCAGCGGTGAGTTATTGGGCTTACACTCTCAAACCATTCAGGCCATCAACGAAACCCATGCCAAAAGCCGAAAGCAATTTAAAAAAGCCAAACTCAACTGGCGAACCAACCGACCCAATGCCAAACACAAGAGCCTAGGCTGGATACCCTTTAAAAAGTCTGCTATTAAGTATCTAAGCACAAGACAAACAGGCAAAAAAGCACTTAAATCAACCTACAGCTATCGCTCTCTAAGGGTCAAAAGCTCATCATAGATGTCTTTGATGGCTACAACCTAAGTCTATATCAAATCAACACGCTTGAGATAGTACAAGACAGCCGTAACCGTTGGTATGCCTGCATCACCGTCAAAGAATACCCTAAAACACAATGCGGTACGGGTAGTGTTGGCATAGACTTAGGTTTAAAAGACAGTGCGACCACTTCAAAAGGTGGCAAACTTACCATCAAACAAACCCTAAAATGTGCCAAAGAGTTAGCCATTGCTCAGCGTGCAGGTAAAAAGAAGCATGTACGGGCAATCCACGCCAAAATCAAAAATACACGCCAAGACTTAATCCACAAATTCACCACCCAATTAGTCAGACAATGCCCTAATCGTGGTTGGTGACGTTAAATCACGCTCATTCACGAACAAGAAAACCAAACTGGCACAATCAACCTATGATGCAGGATGGTTTGAACTCAAACGACAACTGGAATACAAATGCAAGCATGCAGGTTGTCGTTTTGAAATCGTCAATGAGAAATACACTACCCAAACTTGCTCGTGTTGCCGTCAAATTGACAGCAACAGTCCAAAAGGTAGAGCAGGTTTGCGAATAAGAGAATGGACTTGTGCAAAGTGTGGCACACGGCATGATTCAGATTTAACGCCAGTCGGAATATTCTTGTAGTCGGGCTTGACCGTCTTGTAGCAGGAATCCCCTCACTTTAGGGAGGGGAGGAAGTCAAGATGACCAATCATTGATATCAGATCAGCAATAACACCAATAAACTTGAAACAATGAACGCTTATTCTTGTGGGCTATTATTACTCAATAGATCTTTTTCGCCTGAACGATTGCGAATTTCAGCCTCAACTCTGTGCCATATTTCTGGATCGGGTGCGGTATCTAAAATATCATTCATGCAATTTTCATTGAGTATTTTTTCGGCACGCACCTTGGCAATTTGTTTTTGGCGTTCGGTGTCACCGATTGGGGCGGTGTCATCGATAGAAATATTAGGCGTCGTTTTGGGCGATGGGGCGGTTGGGACAAGATGGGTTGCAAGATTGATAACCGCATCTTCTAATGCTTGATCAAAGTTTAGCATATAAATTGGTTCAGGTAAGCTAAAGCCTTGATTTTCAAGAGCATGCTTGGTTTCACGAATGGCGATACTGCGAGCTTTTGAAAAGTCTGTTTTACTTTGGTCAACCCATACTCTAAACTCAAGAATAATATTTGAGTCGCCCACCTCATTAATAACAGCAACCGCCTTAGGTTCTTTTAGGACAAAATCCAGTGTATAAATGGCATCTAGCCCCACTTTAATCGCTGCTAATGGGTCGTTATTGGCATCCACACCCAGCTCAAAGGTAAAACGCCTTTCAGGATTTTTGGTATAATTCAAAATGGTTGCTTTAAATACCTCTGAGTTTGGTAGTCGTAAATGATTGCCATCTAAGGTCATTAAAATGGTGGCACGGCTGGTCAATCGTACCACAATGCCTTCTTCATCGTTAATGACCACATGGTCTTTTGCCCGAAACGGTTGGCGAATGCTCAGCATCAAAGAAGCGATATAGTTTTCAATGGTATCTTTAACCGCAAAACCCACTGCAATCCCAAGCACCCCAGCACCGCCAAGAAGCGTACCGATGATGGCTTCTGCACCCATCAAGCTCAAGGCTAGTATCAAACCTAGCACAATAAAAATGACTTTAACTGTTTGGGCCAAAAGTTCTGCAATAAAAGGATTTGGCGTAATGCGTTGCCAAAGTTTTTCACGGCGAGACAGCCAGCCGCCAAGCCATGCCACCAAGGCAAATGCCAATAATGCCACCAATAATAAAGGCAATGCTTTTAGTCCTGCTTTTGATTGATTGACCAAATCATTCACAACAGGCGTGACATTATCTTGGATATCCAAAGTACGACTGATGTCATCTTCTACCGTGACAACACCACTGATACGATTGGCTAATTTGACTGCTTGAGTGGCTTTTTTTTCGTTAGCGGTTTCGCCAGATAATTTGACAACACCTTGATTAACGGTAACTTTGACCGATGATAATCCATCCACTTCAGAAAAAATGCCATAAATCCTATCATAAATTTGGGCATCATCAATCGGCGTGGCTTGACTGGCAATGGGGGTATCATCAGCATTGTTGGCAGGCTTGTTGTCATCGGTGGCTGCTGATGGGTTGGTTAATTGGGCAATGACCAGCTCATCAATGGCATAGCTGGGTGATGTGTTGGCAAATGCCAAAAAACTAAGTAAAACAAGCACGGATTTTTTTATCATCATTCATTCGCTATGTTAAGTCGTCATTTTTGGTTTATCTATCTAAAAAGACCGTTTAGTCAATGACGCATTTTTAAAGACAGTAAAATATCAAAATAATAAAACAGTCATTACCTAAAAAAACCTGCCACGCATTGACAGGTTTTTTTATTCATTTGATTGCTTAATTTAAGGATTGACCAAAAGCAGGGTGTGGCTAGGTGTCGGTGTTTCGCCATTTTCTAAATCACGAAATTGAACACTGTCTTTATCCATATAAATCAAATAAGGAGGCGTGTCAGCATGATCATTAGGGTGTAGTAGGACATATTGATTATCCACGCCATTGATGTCATAAGTACCTTGAGTGGTTACTTGACCGTTCGGCTTGCCCAAATAATCCTGCTTCATCATAAATGTGCCATCAGAGTTAAGCGTTAGGTCAGTTTGAACGCCAGAGCAGTCAGCACAAGGCAAAGTACCTGTATAAGTTGATTGTGGTAATACAACACCCACACCATCAACAACAGCAACCTCAGGCTGGTGCGTACCAGTGGTAGCGGTAGCATCAACGACAGCAGCATCAGCTGTGGCGGTAACAGGTTCATTGGGCTGAACAATGGTTTCTTCTTTTTTATTACATGCACTCAATGATAAGCCTGCCAGCATCACTAGCACTAATGATGATTTCATATTCATAATGATAAATTCCTTAAAAATTTGATGATTAATTAAAATTTATATCAAGCCGATAAACTTATATCCAGCATATCAGACCGATAAACTTCATGCCAAATCATCGGTATAAAAAAGCAGATCTATTTAAAGTTAAAAATATAAGTATATACCTTTTCTATATTCTGACATAAAAAAGCTGTTTTAGCAAGAAACTTATCATACAGATACACAAGCGCAACAAAACCAACCTGATGATTCATTTGTTATGCGATGTTTGGTATTTGTCCAAAAAAGTGCTAAACTAGCACGATTGTATCGTTTGGAACACAGCTTATGTTTCGTCCCTTGGCGTTATTTATTGGGCTTAGATATACCAAAGCTAAGCGTAAAAATGGCTTTATTTCCTTTATTTCTTTTATCTCAACCATTGGGCTTACGCTTGGGGTTGCAGTGCTTATCACGGTTTTGTCGGTCATGAATGGCTTTGACCGTGAAATTAAATCACGCATTCTTGGCATGGTGCCTCAAGCTTCAGTTACCTCAACAGAAATTTTGACAAATTGGCAAGAACTTGCCGAAAAAATCAAAATGCAAAATCCAGAAGTGCAAGCAGTTGCCCCTTATATTCAACTACAAGGTATGTTAACCGCTGAAGGTCAGGTGACTGGAATCGTGGTTTCTGGCATTGAGCCTGATTACGAAAAGCAAGTTTCTATCATTGATGAGCATATGACCGCAGGCAATTTGGATGATTTACATATCGGCGAGTTTGGTATTATATTAGGTGAGTCCATTGTCTCTGACATGGGACTTAAGTTGGGGGATAAGGTTACCTTGGTTTTGCCTGAAGCCTCACCCTCAGCAGCAGGCGTTATTCCACGATTTAAGCGGTTTACTTTGGTGGGGGTATATCATATCAGCAGCGAAATTGATGGCATGATGGGTTTTGTGCGGATGCGTGATGCTGGCGTGATGCTTCGGTTGCCCGAAGGTGCACAAGGTCTGCGTATGAAGCTAAACGATATTTTTAAAGCGCCTCAAGTGGCAAATAATGCAGCGGGCATTGACTCATTGCCATTATTCCCAAGCGATTGGACAACCACACACGGTAATTTATTTAGTGCCATCCAAATGGAAAAAGCAATGATTGGACTTTTGTTGTTTTTGATTGTGGTTGTTGCGGCATTTAATATCGTCTCAAGTCTTGTTATGCTGGTGACTGATAAAAAATCAGACATCGCCATTTTAAAGACATTTGGTGCATCACCCAAGCTTATTATGCAAGTATTTATGGTACAAGGCATGATTATTGGTGTGATTGGTACAGTTGTTGGTACAGTGCTTGGCGTGGCATTGGCTTTGTCAATTAATGATATTTTATTATTTGTGAGCCGTATTTTTGGCGTAAGTTTATTTGATGGCAGTGTGTATGCTGTTGATTTTTTACCCTCTAAGATTGAAATTGTGGATGTGGTATTAATTACAACGGCATCATTTTTATTAAGTTTTTTGATGACAATTTATCCTGCGTTAAGGGCGTCAAAAATTCAGCCTGCACAAACTTTAAGATATGAATAAGGATTAGCATGACGACCATTTTACACGCCAAAAATATCAGCAAAGTGTATGATGAAGGTAAAATTAAAACCACCGTTCTATCAGGTTTGGATTTACAAGTTCAGGCAGGTGAACGCATCGCCATCGTCGGTAGTAGTGGTTCTGGCAAATCAACCTTGCTGCATTTGCTCGGTGGATTGGATACACCAAGCACAGGCGAGGTTTGGCTAAAAGGGCAATGTCTTACCCATCTTAATGAGACTAAGCGTGGAGAGCTGCGTAATCGCTATTTGGGATTTATTTATCAGTTCCATCATTTGCTGGCAGAATTTAATGCCACTGAAAATGTGGCTCTGCCATTGCTGATGCGTCGTGATGTGAGTATCAAGCAGGCAACCGATGAAGCAAATGCACTGCTTCATCGGGTAGGACTTGGGCATCGATTGCATCATCGACCCAGCGAGCTGTCAGGTGGTGAACGCCAGCGGGTAGCCATTGCACGTGCTTTGGTTACGAAGCCTGCCTTAGTCATGGCGGATGAACCTACAGGTAACTTAGATGATGAAAATGCACAGGCAGTTTTTGAGCTACTTAGTGAGCTTCAGGTATCTTTTGGTATGGCATTATTAATGGTAACGCATGATAGGCATTTGGCATCCCAAGCAGATAAAGTCCTTGAGATGAAAAGTGGTCAATGGGCCAATTAAACTGATGTATCATTGATAAAAAGCATAAAAAAGCAGGAGAAAATGCCTGCTTTTTTTGATGGTATCACAAAGATGGATTGGGATTGTTTTTGGCAAGCTGAGTGTATTGGTCAAAGTTTTCGATATACTGTTCTAAGTTTTCAGCGAGCATTTGTTGATATTTTTCGGTATAAAATTTGATAATGTCATCTTTTTCTTTGGCAAGATCACTGCCCTTGACAAAGCCGATGGTTGCCGCTGAGATGGCAAATCTTGCCGCTGCATAATTTAGGCTGGCTGCCACTTGCCCTGCGTGCGATGATGGCGAAAGCTGGCTGTTGGCAAGCGTAATGACGGCATCAGCACGCTCAAAAAATGCATGCATTTGATCTTGAAATTCTGATTCATTAAATTCTTGATTGTCACTCATCTTTTATCCTAAATTAGCAGGGTGAATTGGGCTATTATTGATAAATTGCATAGCAAATAGAGATAAATTGCATCGCAAATAGACAAAATTGCCTTGATATCAAATCCAACCTTAATATCAAGGCTATCCGATTTATTTTGATGATTACTTAAAGATTGGTCATCATCACAGACTTTATTGATGCTGTCTTGTGCCAAATAAAAGGGCGGTATCCAACAATTTAAAGAGCAGAACGCAGCAATTGTGCTTTATCCGTTTTTTCCCAAGTAAAAGCGGTATCTACGCCTTGGCGACCAAAATGACCGTAACTTGCGGTAATTTCATACATTGGCTGTAGTAAATTAAGCATGCCAGTAATGCCATAAGGGCGTAAATCAAAGTGAGTTCGGATAAGCTTGATGATATCAGCGTTGCTAATTTTACCTGTATTAAATGTATTGACCGAAATGGAGGTTGGTTCAGCGACACCGATGGCATAACTGATCTGTACCTCACAACGCTCCGCCAGACCTGCTGCAACAATATTCTTGGCAACATAACGACCCGCATAGGCTGCACTTCTATCAACCTTTGATGGGTCTTTACCGCTAAAAGCACCGCCACCGTGGCGTGCCATACCGCCATAAGTATCTACGATGATTTTACGACCTGTCAGACCTGCATCACCGACAGGTCCACCAATGACAAATTTACCTGTTGGATTGATGTGATATAGTGTGTCTTTGTGTAATAGCTGAGATGGAATGACTTTTTTAATGATTTCTTCCATGACGGCTTCTTGGAGCTGTTTTTGGCTAATATCAGGATTGTGTTGGGTTGATAATACCAGTGCATCTACCGCCAAAGGTTGATGATGTTCATCATAACGCAATGTCACCTGAGCTTTGGCATCGGGGCGTAGCCAAGGCAAAGTGCCATCTTTGCGTAACTGAGCTTGACGCTCCATCAGTCGATGGCTCAGCTGAATTGGAGCTGGCATTAGAACATCGGTTTCATTGGTGGCATAGCCAAACATTAAGCCTTGGTCGCCAGCACCTTGATCTTCAGGACGCTGTCTATCAACACCTTGAGCGATTTCAGGTGACTGTTTGCCAATCATGTTAATCACCGCACAAGTTGAGCCATCAAAGCCCAAATCTGAATGATTGTAGCCGATTTTATTGACTGTATTACGCACAATCGTTTCAACATCAATGTTGGCATGGGTGCTAATCTCACCAGCTAAGACAACAGCACCAGTTTTTACTAAAGTTTCGCAGGCAACTCGTGCATCTTTATCTTGCGTTAAAATGGCATCAAGCAGTGCATCAGAGATTTGGTCTGCCATCTTATCTGGATGACCTTCACTCACAGATTCTGAGGTAAATACTGAGTAGTTCATAAGATTTCACTTCATAAAAAATAAAAATTGTGCAAATTCTGGTGGCTTTTTTAGGCTTGACAGAATAAATACCGTTCACACAAATAAAAATAATCACGGCTTAGTCTGAGACTGTAGAGAGGGCAATGATTATGGACGAATCATTAATACAAGGTATTTGGTAAAAAATTATACGCCAAAATTCTCATAAATACCAATGAAAATTATTCATATTAAAATGAGCGGTAGCACATGCTTTTAAAAATGAATATAAGTAGCTTTGTAGCTTGATTTGTGTCAAATCATGCCATGCCAAAACAGCAAAGCATTACGATGACAGCGTCTATTTAAATGGAGAAATGATCGCTTTTATCGTCTTTTGGGTGGTTGTATCTGGTTTTTAGGTCTTGTTCACGCTGTTTATGACCTTTTTGATGCTTAAATTTGGGGGCGTTGGCGTTATAGCCGTGGCGAGCTTGCCAATCTTTAATAGTGCGATAATTCCAAAAAGCACGAAACGCCAAGCCAAGTACAATACTGGTTGTAATCGCAGATAAAAATAGCCCAATCGCCATGGCTTGCCATGAAAAAATATGACGGTGTGCGGTGAATGGATTGATACCATCGGCAGTCACCCAAAGTGTAAAATCAGTCAAAATTATCCCAATGGCACGAAGTCCAATGATGGGTTCGCCCAAGAGCATTGCGCCCAAAGAATATGCCAGCCAAAAGATAGGAATGGCTGTTAAAGGATTGGTAATCCAAGTCAAGGCAATCGCCATGGGAATATTGGCTCGGGTGAATAGTGCGCCAAGTAATGCCAGCGGCATCTGGCCTGGCAAAGGAAAAAATGCCGCCAGCACGCCAACATAAACAGCACGCCCCAAAGAGCTGCGATTTATCTGCCAAAGTCGAGGGTCTGCCAAAAATGGTGCAAAGACCGCAATCAAACGGTTTTTGCGTAGTTTTTCGGGAGTGGGCAGCCAGGCTTTGAGTTTATTTTTAGGCATGGATGTTGGTTGTAATGCGAATTAAGTCGTGAATTATAACAAATTTTTGGGTATAAAACGATGGTTGTACGGTTATTGTGGGGAAATTTTGGCCAATGATGGCGAGATTGTGATGACTGTGATACAATGCCAAAAGTGAGTTAACAGCCAGTTCAAAAAGAAAATTCAAAAAGAAAATAAGCACATGAACGATAAAATTAAAATTCAGCACCCCAAGCCTTCAGCCAAAGCCAAAAAAGCATTGATTTGGATTGATTTGGAGATGACGGGGCTTGATACCCAACAAGATGACATTATAGAAATTGCAACCATTGTTACTGATGATGAGTTAAATATTCTTGCCGAAGGCCCTGTTTTAGCCATTAAGGTTAGTGATGTGGTTTTAAACCGCATGGATGATTGGAATAAAAACCAGCACGGACAATCAGGGCTAATTGACCGTGTCCGCCGAAGCACTATAACGCTTGCTGATGCTGAAGCACAGACGATTGAATTTTTATCTAAATGGGTGGATGCAGGTATCTCGCCGATGTGCGGTAATTCTATTTGCCAAGACCGCAGATTTTTAGCACGCCAAATGCCAAAGCTTGAGCGATATTTTCACTATCGCAACTTAGATGTTTCAAGTATCAAAGAGCTTTGTTACCGCTGGCGTCCTGATATTGCCACAGGCTACCAAAAAACAGGAACGCATTTGGCACTTGACGATATCCGTGATTCTATTCGAGAGTTGCGCCACTATCAAGCACATTTTTTCAAATTGCTTAATTGATATTAAATAAATATTTTCATATACTTTTTAATTAAAAATTGAGATTTTTTATTAAAAGTTGAGTAAGTCTGACAGTTTAATGTACCAATCAATGAAATATCATTTTTAAAACTTTTAAAAAGTTGTGGCTTTAAGTTTGTTTTTGCGTAACTATTTTAAAATTTGGCAACAATTTTTTCATCAAAGTGGTGCTTATTATTTGAGATGATTTTGGTTAAGATAGTAAGTGAAATTTGCAATTTGCTTTGAGATTATTTTAGATATTATTTAATCAATCATATTAAATTGGTCCATTTAATTATTAGCTCATTTAATTGATTAACAACCATATGGAGTATGTTATGAAAAGATTATCTTTAATTGCATTATTGGCGGTGGCAGGTTTTGCTAACGCAGCGACTTATGAGCTTGATCCTTATCACACCAATGCGCGTTTTAGCATTGACCATTTTGGCACCTCAACCAATGTGGCAGGCTTTTATGAGTTATCAGGTTTGATGCAGTTTGACCGTGCAGCAGGCAAAGGCTCGATTGATATCAGCATCCCAGTTAGTAGCCTAACTGCGTCTTCATCACTATTCACACAACACCTAAAAGGGGCTGATTTGTTCAATATTGAGCAACACCCAACCATGCGTTTTGTGTCAACTAAATTTTATTTCAAAGGGACGGGCAAAAATCGTCAGTTACAATCAGTGTCAGGTAATTTAACTTTGCTTGGTAAAACGCATCCTGTCACTTTAACAGCGACTAAATTTAACTGTTATCAAAGCCCAATGTTAAATACTGAGGTTTGTGGTGGTGATTTTACGACAAAGATTGACCGCACCAAATGGGGCATGAATTATTTGGTAGATATGGGTATGCCTAAAGATGTTCGTATTGATATTCAGGTAGAAGCTGGTAAAAAAGCTCACTAATATCTATCCATACCTATTTTGCTTAGCCTTAATAAAAAGAGCGTATATTATATGACGCTCTTTTTATTAACATGTTGTTTTTATTAACACTGTTAAAAGCTTAACCATGCTTAAATTGTGCAAGCTGCAGATCTTCACCAATCATCAATCCAATTTCGGCATGAATGTGACGACCATCATCACGCCAATCGCCCAAAACAATGCGTATTTTGCGACCATGATGATGTACATTTGGGCGATGTGTATGCCCATGCAATAAAATATCACAATCTATCATGGCTGCATCAACCGCTGATGGGTTTACATTCATGATCTTTGGCGGTTTATGAGATTTTTGATGGTGTGAGTGATTTTGGATATTATTTGCCAGCTTTTTACGCAGTGCTAAGGGCAATTGATTTAACACCATTCTTGTCATAGGGTGATTGATGATGGCACGATAACGCTGATAGCTCGTATCATCTGTGCATAATGCATCACCATGCTCCAAGCGAATGCGGTGTTTGGTCGTGTTGATGGGATAGGGTTCTTGAATGAGTACGCCCTTAAAAGTATCACAAAGTGTTTGGCGAATCATAAAATCACGATTGCCACGCATGACAAGGATTTGTATATGATTATTTGCCAAGGCATTGAGTGCTGTAATGACAGGGTATAGCCAATGTATGGCTTTTTGGTCGTCTGATAACCGTGTGTAGGTGTCATCACCAAGCCACGCATCCAGCCAGTCCCCCAAAAGATACAATGAATTGAGATTGGGTAAGTTTTTTAGGTCTTCTAGCAGATGAACAAATGCCTTGGTTAGTCTTGGCGTCATTGGCGATAAGTGCAAATCACTAACAAAAACCGCCTGAATATCAGACGGTCTTGTGGTAAAAAAATAATCAGCGTTTAGCATATTATTGATTAATCACTTTGGCACTGTTGATAACGATAGGCTCATTGGGTACATCAGCATGATAGCCAAAACGACCAGTTGGCACGCCTTTGATTTGATTTACCACATCCATGCCATCAATCACTTGACCAAAAACAGTATAACCCCAACCTTGTGGTGTTGGGCTTGAATGGTTTAAAAAGTCATTGTCTTTGACATTAATAAAAAATTGTGCGGTGGCAGAATGTGGGTCGGAAGTTCGTGCCATGGCAATGCTACCGACGGTGTTTTTTAGTCCATTATCTGCTTCATTTTTGATTGGTGTGCCAGTGCGTTTTTCGTTCATTTGTGCATCCATACCACCGCCTTGAATCATAAAGCCATCAATCACACGATGAAAAATTAGACCATCATAATGACCTGACTCCACATAATCCAAAAAATTGGCAACCGTGATGGGTGCTTTTTCGGCATTTAGTTCAATTTTAATTTGACCAAAAGTCGTATCAAATTCTACAACAGGCATATCCATAAAGTATCCTTAAAATATCAATGAATGGGATTAAATTTTGCTTATTATAGCATAAAATTTATGGGGTGTGCTTGTGCAAATTTAAAGGCGATACTGATTTTCTGGGTGCTTTATATTTATAAAATCATGCTTAAAGACCTAAAATTATGCTAAAATAATCTAATTATGGCATTTAAAACTGATCACCATGGACAATGAATTATGAGTACACAACCAACCGAAAAAAATGATTTTATTCGCACAATTATCCGTGATGACTTGGCATCGGGTAAGCATGACAGCATTTTGACACGCTTCCCTCCTGAGCCAAATGGATATTTACACATTGGACATGTGAAATCGATTTGCCTAAACTTTGGCGTGGCAAACGAATTTGGCGGTGCGTGCAATTTAAGATTTGATGACACTAACCCCACCGCCGAAAAACAAGATTTTGTTGATGGCATTAAAGAAGATGTCAGATGGCTTGGGTTTGAATGGGCAGGCGATGTACGCTATGCATCGAGCTATTTTGATGAATTATATGGCTGGGCAGTCCAATTAATCAAACAAGGCGATGCATATGTAGATTTACAAAGCATTGATGAAATCCGTGCCAATCGTGGCTCGTTTACTGAGGTTGGTGTGCCATCACCACAGCGTGATGCCAGTATTGAGGAGAATTTGGCTCGATTTGAGGATATGCGACAAGGTAAGTTTGCTGATGGTGAAGCGGTATTGCGTGCTAAAATTGATATGACGCACCCGAATCTTAATATGCGTGATCCTGTGATTTATCGTGTTATGCATGCTCACCACCATCAAACGGGTGATCAATGGTGTATTTATCCGATGTATGATTTTGCACATCCATTATCTGATGCTTATGAAGGTATTACCCACTCTTTATGTACACTTGAATTTGAAGACCATCGCCCATTTTATGATTGGGTCGTGCAAAAAGTTGGCTTTGATGTGCCGCCACGCCAGTATGAATTTAGCCGCCTAAATATTGACCACACTCTAACCTCAAAGCGTAAGCTCAAGCGGTTGGTAGATATGGGCGTGGTATCAGGTTGGGATGATCCTCGTATGCCAACTGTGGCAGGTATGCGTCGCCGAGGCTATACACCTGAAGGCTTGAGGGATTTTTGTGAACGCATAGGCATTACCAAATCTGAGGGGCTGGTAGATCATCGTATGCTTGAATTTAGCGTGCGTAAGTCGCTTGAGGAGACGACCGCTCGAGGCATGGCAGTTTTGCGTCCTTTAAAGGTGACCATCACAAATTTTGATGATGCTGTCTCTAAATTTAATGAGCTTAAAAATGAAAAAACACTGGCAGAATTTGATGGTGAAGCACTTTGGCTAACTCAGCCGAAGCATCCGCATTTGAACATGGGGGAGCGTCAAATTCCTTTTACCAAAACCATCTATATTGATGCCACCGATTATGAGATTGAGCCGCCAGCAGGCTATAAGCGTCTATCGCCAAATAATCCAGAGATTCGCCTGCGTAACAGCTATATCCTAAAAGTCAGTGAGCATAAGACGGATGATGCAGGCAATGTGATTGAATTGATTGCAACGATTGATGAACATACACTGGGTAATAACCCTGAAGGTCGCAAAGTCAAAGGCGTTATCCATTGGGTTTCTGCCACTCATGGTGTTACAGCTTTAGTGCGTTTATACGACCATTTATTGCTAGAAGAAGATGAAATTGATGCATCTTTGGCGCAGAATGCTTTAGGGGCTGATGCTGATGCGTTTTGGATTAACAGACACCTTAACCCAAATTCATTGACTGTATATCAAGCGGTGGTTGAGCCTGATTTAGCAAAAGCAGCGGCTGGTGAGCGGTTTCAGTTTGAGCGTGAAAGCTATTTTATTGCCGATAGTGTTGAGCATACGCAATCTTCACCCGTATTTAATCAGATCGTAAGCTTAAAAGACAGCTTTAAGCCTGAATAATTGCACACTTATCAGACTAAGACAGTTGACCAAAGCATCTTTTAGTGTGCTTTGGTCATGGATAAGTTGATATCACGGGGGCATAAGACAAATGCTCCAAAAAACTTAATCAAATACAATAAATCAAGTTGACGCTATGAAACAAGAGACCGCCCTTGCGATTTTAAAGACAGGGCAAAATGTTTTTTTGACAGGTCAAGCAGGTGCAGGAAAAACCTATGTACTCAATCAGTACATTGAATATTTGCGAGTGCGACAAATCCCTGTCGCAGTCACAGCCAGCACTGGTATCGCATCAACGCACATGAATGGTATGACAGTTCATGCATGGTCGGGCATTGGTATCCAAAATGAGTTTGAGAAAGTCAATCTTCAAAGGCTTGCCGCCCGTGATGAATATCTTGAACGCATCAAAAACACCAAGGTACTCATCATCGATGAAATCTCAATGCTTCACAGTAAGCAAGTTGATACCATCAATCAAGTTTTAAAGTATTTTCGAAAAAATGAGATGCCTTTTGGGGGCGTTCAGGTAATTTTTTCAGGTGATTTTTTTCAGCTGCCACCAATTGGCGATAAGGGTGAAACATCAAAAGAAAAATACGCCTTTATGTCGCAGGCTTGGTGTGAGTGTAAATTTCAAATCTGTTATCTCACCGAGCAGCATCGCCAAACAGGCACTGATGAAAAACAGCGTTTTGGCTTATCTTTGAATGATATTTTAAATCAAATCCGTCGCCAATCGGTGACACAGCAGGCGATTAATATCCTGACATCCACCCAAAATCATACCATTGACTTGAACCGCACCAGACTTTATACGCATAATACTGATGTGGATGTCATCAATCAAACACAGCTCAATGAATTGACTGCCAAGACCATAACTTATCGTGCCGCTAAAATGGGTGAAAAACCCTTGCAAGAATCACTGTCAAAGAGTGTGCGTGCCCCCGATGAGCTGACGGTTGCAATTGGTGCTAAGGTCATGTTTGTCAAAAATTTGCCCCTTTTGGGTGTGTATAATGGCACGATGGGCGAAGTGGTTGGCTTTATTGGCGTATCAGGTAAAGCCTATAAAGCTACTGATGCTGACATCTCTGAAACCGCCTATCCCTTGATTCGGCTCAATACTGGTGGAGAGGTTGCTGCAGAGCCTGAAGAGTGGACAGTGGAGGATAAGGATGGCACTGTATTGGCAAGTTATACCCAAGTGCCTTTATGTTTGGCTTGGGCGATCACAGTGCATAAGTCCCAAGGCATGACTCTAGACGCTGCCGAAATTGATTTATCTAAGACCTTTGAGATGGGGCAAGGCTATGTTGCACTTTCTCGCTTACGGTCATTAGATGGGCTAAAACTGCTGGGTTTTAATATCAAAAGTTTATTGCTGGATGAATGGGTGCAACGCATTGATCAGCGATTTATTGAGCTGTCTTTTGAGCATGCCAAAGCGTTTGAATTGTTTGATGAATCGATGCTTGCCAAAATTTATGATGCCTTTATTCATGCGTGTGGTGGTACAACCAATCCTGAGGTCATCACCGCCAACCAAAAATATCGAGCACTTAAAAAACAAGGCGTGCTTGGTCAAAAAACAAAAGCACAAAATCAAACCAAAGCAGGACAAACTCTTAGCAATGGGCTAACCAGTACCATTCATGCAACTTATGAATTCATTCAGCAAAAGATGGATTTAGAAGAGATTGCTGCTAAGCGTAGTTTGGCTGTTTCAACCATCATCAATCATGTGGCAAGTATTGGTAAAATGATGGGTGCTGATGCCATCGAAGATTATCGTCCAACTGATGAAGTAATCACCGATATTAAAGATACGATACGTCATTTGGAGGCTCAAGGCGAATTTGCCGATGGGTTTAAAATTAAGCCTATTTACGATGAACTTCGTGAAAAGTATAGCTATAATGAAATACGCTTGGCTTTGGCGTATATTGATACCTCAAAGATGGACGCTGATCGTGATACCAAATAACCCACATCATCGAGCAAATGTACCAAAATTACGCTTGGCCATCAATGGTTTTGGTCGCATTGGGCGTAATATACTTCGAGCTTATCTGCAACAGTTAAGTACTTTTGGTCATATTGAAATTGTCGCCATTAATGATATTGCCGATAACCAAATGCTTTTGCATTTATTAAAATTTGACAGCACGCATGGGCGTTTTGATCAAGGTGATCATAATGCAGCACAGGTTTCATTAACGACCAATCAAGATAACTCATATTTGACGATCACAAAAGGCGAGTTATTACATCAGATTCTTTTGCTAAGCTGTGATGAGCCAAAGTATTTGCCTTGGGCAGATCTGAATGTCGATGTTGTGCTGGAGTGCACAGGTCAATTTCGTTCCTATGCCGATGCCAATCGCCATCGCACAGCGGGCGCAAAGCAAGTGATTATTGGTGCAGCACCATTTGATCGTGTTGATGCCAGTATTGTCATTGGGGTCAATGATCACAAGCTTCATGCTGATTTGCCAATTATCTCAGGGGTGTCTTGTACGACACAAGCTTTAGTACCTCTATTATCTGTACTTGATGATAAATTTGGTATCCAAAGTGCTATGATGACTGAGATCCATGCCGTAACAGCAGACCAAAGCGTATTAGACCAAGCACACCGTGATTTTCGCCGTGCCCGTGCCAGTGGTCATAATATCATTCCCACAACATCCAGTAGCATTAATGCCACCGAACGAGTGTTACCTCTGATGCGTGGTAAAATTAATGGGCATTCCATCCGAGTTCCAACAATTAATGTTGCTGCGATTGATTTGACTGTCAAATTTAACAAAACAGTGAGCTTAGATCAGATTAAAGATGCATTGATGACAGCCAGTCAAAACCAGCTTTTGGGCATCATGGATTATTGTGATGAACCTTTGGTATCTAGTGATTTTATTGGTAATAGCCATTCCTTGATTATCGATGGACAGCAGTTGATGATGGCAGGTGAGCTTGCTAAGATTTATGCTTGGTATGATAATGAATGGGGTTATGCCAACCGTTTGCTTGATATGTGTCAAAAGCTGGCAGACTTAAGGTAGCGTTATAGATATTTTTATCCTCTTTTTGTGCAAGCAATTATTATAAAATCATTGTATCACCATAAGAAGATACTATCGTCAGATGCCCAAATGATGATAAATCATGACTAATGAAAATTTATCATGATTTATCATCAATAATAACGCAATTTTGATATACTAAGCACACCCAAAATAACATAAGGAAACACCATGACCATTCAGCCCACTGATGCACAGCGCCGTATCATCTATCAAGCTCGCCGTGGTCTCAAAGAATTGGATTTTTATATTGATTATTATGTCAAATCGCATTATTTGAGTGCAGACGCAGATGAGCAGCAGGCATTTGAGACATTGTTAAGTTATGAAGATCCAGATTTATTGGTGTTTTTTTTGGGTCAAGAAACGCCATCAGAGGCAGGTGTTGCTGCTTTGATTGACAAGATGAAATCACTTCGTCATACTGGCACTGTCTAGCCTGATTAAATAGTCAGTCAGATTTTGGGCGTCTATTCTCAATATCCTTTGGTGTTAGATGCTGCCTTTGTGCCAACACGCACAGGGTGGTATCTGTGGATGAGTACCATAGTTTTGGTTCTACTCATCTGTTTGGCTGTCGGCTTGTCATGGTGGCAATGGGTAAGTTTGGGTGTATGTACAGGCGTATTGATTGGTTTTTATGCTTATCATCAAAGATCAGGCATCCGTCAGATGAGTAGCCGTCAGATTGATGGCGTTTGGCTGTTGTCTTTTCCTATCCGTTCAAAACAAGCGGCAACCACTCAAGATGACCCAAAAGATACACATGTGATCCATCAAGCTTATTTACATGATATCCGCTTGGTTGATTTGGGATTGAGTTTGGTTGTGGTGATAAATTTTTATGCCATCAGCCCAAGAAGGCAGCCGTTAAGCGTTATTATCTTTGCCGATCAGACCGATTCACACAATTTTTCTAAATTATCTGCACTGGCAAGACTTTACCAAAAATAGCACAAATGTTTACAAAAACACTGTTCCGTGATGTACTGGATTTTGTTAAGATGACGCCATCATCATTGAGATTTGTTATAAGTTATCAAGTGATGAAAATTTTAACTTGCATCTTGCATCTTGCATGATGTTATCATCAAATAGTTATCATACAGATTTAGGATAGGGGAAATGATATGAGCTTATTACAAAGCATTGTTACAGAAGTCTTAAAAAATACCGTACAGTCGCCACCTAAAGCTCAGCAAGTACCACCAAACCCCCAGCAAGGCGGCTTGGGTGGTTTATTAAGCGGTTTAACAGGTGATCAATCCAATGCCACCAGTGCAAGCTTAGGCGGTCTATTGGGCAGTGTCATTGGTACACAAATGGGCAAGCAAACACAAGGCTCACCGCTTGATGCTGTGTTGGGCAGTTTATTGGGCAACAATCAACAAAATACCAGTGCTGGCGATTTGGGCAATGTGCTTGGTGCGGTTTTGGGTCGTGGTAATGTCAAATCGGCTGGCATGAATAAAAGTACACTGTTGCTTGCTTTGTTGCCAATTGTATTGACATTTATCCAAAAAAATGGCGGTCTGTCAGGCGTACTTAGCAAATTTTCTAACAACGGCTTACAAAATAAGGTACAGTCTTGGGTGAATGTCGATACCAATAATGATGGCATTGATGCCGATGATATTGCAAGATTATTTGATCATCAAGATATTGAAAATATTTGCCAAAAAACAGGCGCTAGCCGATTGGAAGTTTACCAAGGTATCGCAGAGCTTTTGCCGAAAGTGATGGATGATTTGACACCTCAAGGTGATCTATCAAAAGAAAAAGAGGCTAATGATGAGATTGCTGAGTTATTGGCAAATCTGAAAAGCTGCTCAGTAGTTTAATGCAGTCAAAAAAACAGGTTTTAAAACCTGTTTTTTTGGGCTTATTGGTTGGATTTTATCAAAAGAAGCGTTTGACGAGATCCGTATTTTATTCAAAATCGCCGTATCTTACGGATTAATCTAGTTGTGATGAGAAATTATGGCAAATTTAGCGTTATTTGATTTGGATATGACACTGATTAATGTGGACAGCGACCACAGTTGGGGGCAATATATTGTCAAAAAAGGCTTGGTAGACCCCCAAGCTTATGCCGATGCCAATGATAAATTTTATCAAGATTATATTGCAGGCACGCTGGATGCGGTGGCATATAATGAATTTGTGGCGGCATTTTTAAGCACTCAAAGCATGACAGATTTGCATACTTATCGAGATGAGTATCTAAAGACATGGATACGCCCAAATATGCGTCCAAAGGCGATTGAACAAATTGCCTATCACCGTACCCAAGGCGATACAGTCGTGGTGATTAGTGCGACCAATGATTTTGTGGTTGTACCCATTGCTAAGTTATTTGAGGTGGATGATGAGCATACTTTGGCAACTCGCCTAGAGGTGGTGGATGATGTTTATACAGGTAAAGTGGCAGATAAGCCCAACTTTAAAGATGGTAAACTTTATCATCTAAAAAATCTTATTAATCACTTTGAATCGCAAGGCATCAAATTTGATAAGCTCATCGCCTATTCTGACTCAAAAAATGATATTCCACTGTTAAGCCATGCCGATGAAGCAATCTGCGTCACACCTGATGATACCCTAAGAGCGTATGCCAAAGAACAAGGGTGGCAAGTGGTAGATTGGGCAATGTGATTGATATTGACATTAAAACACAAACACGCCATTAAGCCATAAATCAAAACACCAGATGGGCTTTTGGCATGGTAAAATTAGATAAGATTTGGTATAATTTTTTGTTTAAAATTTCGGCAATCCTACCGAATTGTTTTCACGGGAGAAATCATGGAAATTGCACAGTATCAAGAACAAATCAAAGATTTGCACGCTCGTGGGCAAGAGCTTCGGGGGTATCTTTGACATTGAGAGCAAAAAAGAACGCCTAGAAGAGGTTAATTTAGAACTAGAAAACCCCGACATTTGGAACAATCCTGACCTTGCCACCAAAATCAGCAAGGAAAAATCAGTGCTAGATGGTATCGTGGGCGTGATAGATGGCTTATCCGCCAAACTCGATGATGCTGCCGCCATGTTAGAGCTTGCCGTAGAAGATGATGATGAGAGCCTGCTTAGTGATGTGCAAGCGGAGCTGGATGATGCCCTAAACAGCGTAGAAGAGTTGGAGTTTAGGCGGATGTTTAGCGGTGAGATGGATGCCAATAATTGCTATTTGGACATACAATCAGGCTCAGGCGGTACAGAAGCACAGGACTGGGCCCAGATGCTCTTGCGGATGTATTTGCGTTGGTGTGAATCGCACGGCTTTAAGGCGGAGGTGTTGGAGGTTTCCGAGGGGGGCGTGGCAGGCATCAAATCAGCAACCATTATGGTTAAAGGTGATTATGCTTTTGGCTGGCTTCGCACTGAGATTGGTGTGCATCGCTTGGTGCGTAAGTCGCCTTTTGACAGTAATAACGGTCGCCATACCTCGTTTGCAGCGGTGTTTGTCTCGCCTGAGATTGATGATAATATTGACATTGACATCAACCCTGCCGATTTGCGTATTGATACTTATCGTTCAAGCGGGGCAGGCGGTCAGCATGTCAATACGACCGATTCGGCAGTACGCATTACCCATCAACCAACAGGTGTGGTTGTTGCTTGTCAAAATGAACGCTCTCAACATGCCAACAAAGATACTGCCATGAAAATGCTCAGAGCCAAACTCTATGAACTTGAAATGCAAAAACGCATGGAAAAACAGCAAGCACTTGAAGAGAGCAAATCCGACATCGGTTGGGGCAGTCAAATTCGCTCTTATGTGCTTGATGATTCACGCATTAAGGATTTGCGAACAGGGGTTGAAACTTCCAATACAACAGCGGTATTAAATGGGGATTTGGATAAGTTTATTGAAGCCAGTCTTAAAGCAGGGTTATGACTTAATCTGATGTATGAACTAAAATATCGTCCTTATGGGCGATATTTTTATAGGCAATATTTTTTGGTTCATAGATTGGTATTTTAACTTAATTTCAAAGTTGGTGGTGTAAAAAAACTGGTGATTAAAACATGCTTAAATCTTGAATAATCATGGCAAATATTACCCAAGCTATTTATTTTATTTGTGGTTAGTGCTAAAATCTTGATAGCTTTTGCTATAAACAATTGTACACATCTATAAGGAGACAGTATGTCTATTGACCGTATTCGCCACGCAGGTTTGCGTGAAAAAGTGATGAGTGCCGACAAAGCCGCTCAGTTCATCCAAAATGGTATGATGCTTGCCATCACAGGCTTTACAGGGGCAGGCTACCCAAAAGCCCTACCAACTGCCATCGCTAATAAAGCCAAGGACGCTCATGGCAAAGGTGAAAAGTTTAGCGTTGGTATGGTAACAGGGGCATCCACCGCTCCTGAATGTGATGGCGTGCTTGCCGAGGCAAAAGCGTTGCATTTTCGTTCACCATTTCAGTCTGACCCAATACTTCGTAATGGCATTAATGCAGGTGAGATTGCCTATCAAGACATGCACTTATCGCATGTTGAACAGCAGATGCGTCAAGGCTTTTATGGTAAATTTGACATTGCCATCGTTGAGGCGGCTGCCATTACCGAAAATGGTGAGCTGATTTTTGCGATGGGCATCGGTCATGGCGTAGAAGCGATTAAAAACGCCGATAAAATCATCATTGAGATTAATGACGCTCTAAGTGCAGGCTTAGAGGGCATGCATGACATCTATGATGAGGTGGGTTTGCCGCCACACCGTAAGCCCATTCCCATCGTTGGGGCATTTGACCGTATTGGTACAGCAGGGCTTGCCATTGACCCTGATAAAGTGCTTGCCATTGTATTAACGAGTGCTGGCGACCGTAATTCTAAATTTGCCGAGCCTGACGATGTGTCTAAGCGTATTGCAGCTCAGGTGATTGATTTTCTTGACCATGAGGTTAAGGCGGGTCGCTTGCCTAAGAGCCTGCTGCCACTTCAATCAGGCGTGGGTAATGTTGCCAATGCCGTCATGGCAGGTCTTTTGGATGCACCATTTGATGATTTGGAGGGTTATACCGAAGTACTTCAAGATGGCATGCTTGATTTGATTTTGGCCAAAAAAATGAAAACCGCTTCTGCCACCGCCTTGTCATTTAGTCCAGATGCACTGGCACGCTTTAACGAAAATATTGAGTTTTTAAAAGACAAAATCATCCTTCGCCCCATGGAGATTAGCAACAATCCAGAGATTATCCGCCGTTTGGGGGTGATTGGCATGAATTCTATGATTGAGGCGGACATTTATGGTAATATCAACTCAACTCACATCATGGGTACTCGCATGATGAATGGCATTGGTGGCTCTGGCGACTTTACTCGTAATGGCTTTTTTAGCATTTATGTCAGCCCATCTACCGCCAAAGGTGGGGCAATCTCAGCGATTGTACCGATGGTCAGCCATCATGACCACACCGAACACGATGTGATGTTTATCGTAACCGAACAAGGCATGGCAGATTTGCGTGGTAAATCGCCAAAACAGCGTGCTAAGGTGATCATTGACAACTGTTCACACCCTGATTATCGTGACATGCTTCGTGATTATTATGACCGTGCATTTGTGGCAAGCCAAAAAACAGGTGGTGTACATACGCCGCATCTGTTGCTAGAAGCATTGTCATGGCATCAACGCTTTGTTGAGACAGGCGACATGCGTATTAAGTAATTGATAGATCTTACAAAAACCGTTCAATCAAAACCGATTGGACGGTTTTTATTTGGATAAATGCGTATACCGCCATACCAAAATAAAAACCAAAATTGATGCCAAGGATTTTGCAAGTCTGCTTTGATGACTGATGAGTCAAAAGGGAGGTTTGCATTACAAGAGGGCATTGGCTATTTTATTTAGGAGAATTTTGTATATCGGTTTTAATTGCTCATATCATGATGCTGTTACCAAGCCATGCTTTGATCAAGCTTATCAGCTGGAATTGGTCAAGTTTCATACAGTCTATTTGAGCAGTTTTATTATAAAGGAATGAATAATGCAGTATGTTGCTCCTATCCGTGATATCCAGTTTGTGATGCATGAGCTTTTGGACAGTCAATCACACTACAGTAAACTGTCTGCTTATGCAGAGCTTGATACAGATACAATCAATAGCTATCTTGAGGCGGCAGCTGATTTTGCACAGTCCGTGATTGCCCCTTTGAATCGTACGGGCGATATCGAAGGCTGCCAATTTAATCATGGTGTTGTTACGACACCGACTGGCTTTAAGGAGGCATACGCACAATACTGCGAGCTTGGTTTTCCTGCGATCAATGCTGAGCCTGAGTTTGGTGGCTTGGGCTTACCAGTATCATTATCAAGTGCGGTCAGTGAGATGATGGGGACTGCCAACTGGTCATTTGCGATGTATCCAGGGCTATCACATGGTGCAATTCAAATCATTGAACATCATGGCACAGAGGTTCAAAAAGCCACTTATCTTGAAAAGATGAATACAGGGGCTTGGTCAGGCACTATGTGTTTGACCGAATCGCATGCAGGCTCTGACCTTGGTATCATCAAAACACGAGCCACGCCCAATGAAGACGGCAGCTATGCCATTACTGGCACCAAAATATTCATCACGGGTGGCGAGCATGATTTGACCGAAAATATCATTCATCTTGTGCTTGCCAAGACACCAAACGCACCAGCTGGCTCAAAGGGCATGTCGTTGTTTGTTGTACCCAAATTTTTGGTGAATAGTGATGGCTCACTGGGCGAGCGTAACGGTGTGCAAGCAGGCTCAATGCAATCATGGCATTTGATAATGAATTTTTTGCTTAAGCTTGGTTGTATTAAGTTATGTTAAGCATAAAATTAACCCAAATTTGAGTTAATTTAATTTAACGCATTCAATCACACCAAAAAAGGACGAAAGATTATTTTTGTCCTTTTTTGGCGATGAATGAATAGATAGCCTACCGCAGTATTTGGTAAATACACATAAATATGATACAGTAGCGATTATTTTTCACCAGTATTTTTATCCAAATGATTGCAAAGACCCAATTGACGGTAATCATGAGCAACGATTTTATCATCATGCTTATTTGAACTAAAATCAAATTTTGGGTTAATCAAAAGACAGCCAATCATCACTGTCCAATTGGTTACAATCTGATGTTATTGATGGGCAAAATCATCCAGCGGAGTTTCATTGTGCTAGAAAATGACATGTCAAATCTTGAACAAATATTACAGCGTATCGTTATGCTACAAGAGCTGCCAGAACCTGAAGCCTTAAAACGCTTGATCGATGCTTTGCGTGTTACTGACGAAGATGAAGATAATGAAATTGTGGATGCCAAATTTGATGAGCTGATTGCACTTTTGCGTGAGCATCCTGAGTATGGTTCAGGATTGGCGGCCTTTATTTTACGGTTAATTAATAAATATCGTCAAATTACTTTATATACAGATACAGGCATTGCATCCGATCAAAGTTTTTCAAGTAGTGTCTCACGCTTAATCAGCCACCGTTTTTTGCCATTACTGCCCGAAGAGGATTCGGTGGTTGAGCTTGCTAATTATCTTTTTGATAGGAATAATGATTGGAAGTGGGTAGAATCCATCTCGGATGAACGATGGGATGCTTTGGTGCCGTTGATTCGTCCTGATGAACAGGATCTAAGTTTGGTGGCTCAAGCCAAAAACAGCATTCTAAATGCCATCGTGGTATTGTCATATCGCATCAGCGGCATTGGCCTACATCCTGAGCTGATGAATTTTTATCCTGAGCTGCTGAATTATTCGGCGGCATTTGTGGCACAAAATCAAGAAGCGGTGTTATTTGTCAATCAATATCGCCAAGCTCATGAACTGGATTTGATGACAGATGTCATCCCTGATCAAGACATCGACCCTGCCCCTTTGATGGTGATGGTGGAGCAATGTGAAGATATTGTCGATACACTCAGAAAGCGAGTATATAAAACAGGTATTTCAATTCGTCTGACAAATATGTTAGCACGCCTTGAGCAAAGTTTACAGCGTATGCGGACTTTGGTTGAGCTTGTGAGTGATGCAGAGCATAAGCGTGATCAAGCGATTGCGGATTTGACCATTGAAGTGGTGCAGACTGCTAAAACTCGCTACAGTTTTAGCTCATTGATTGAGTCAAACACCCGCCTTTTATCACGCAAAGTAACCGAAAATGCAGGGCGTGTTGGTGAGCATTATATTAGTACCGATAGAACTGGCTACCGTAAAATGTATAAAAAAGCAGCCATTGGCGGCTTATTTATCGGCTTTATGGCGACATTAAAGATGCTGTCTTACCATGTGGTATTAGCACCAATTGGACGCGCTTTTGTTAATAGTATGATTTATGGCTTGGGCTTTGTTTTTATCCACATTGCCAAAGGCACTGTTGCAACCAAGCAGCCAGCAATGACAGCAGCAGCAATCGCATCAACCATCTCTGGCTCATCAGGCAAAAAAACTCAGCAGCTGGCAAAATTAGCTGAATTGGTTGTTGATATTTTACGCACACAGTTTATCGCCATTTTGGGTAATATTTCAGTGGCGATGCCAGTGGCTTTATTGATTGCACTGGCATGGGGGTATTTTTATGATACGCCGATGATTGATGGCGCTCAAGCTGCTCATTTATTGCATGACTTAGACCCAATTCGTTCTTTGGCATTACCACATGCGGCAATTGCTGGGGTGTTTTTATTTGTCTCAGGATTGGTTGCAGGCTATTATGATAATTTGGCTGCTTATAATAAAATTGGTGAACGCATACGCAAGCATTGGGTTTTGATGCGTGTGATGCCAAAGCGGTGGCTGGATAAGATGAGTAGTTTTGTAGAAGCCAACCTTGGTGCGATCATGGGTAACTTTATTTTTGGCTGTTTTTTGGGCAGTACAGCAACGGTTGGCTATATGCTTGGGTTACCTTTGGATATCCGTCATATTGCTTTTGCTTCTGCCAACTTTGTGCATGGGCTATATTATCTATCGCCTGAGCATTTGACTTGGCAGGTGGCAATATTGTCTTTTGTGGGCATGTTGCTGATTGGTATGATGAACCTTTTGGTCAGCTTTTCGCTTGCGTTGATGGTGGCATTACGCTCAAAAGAGGTGAAATTCACAGAATGGAAACAGCTTTACAAACTGGTTACCAATCATTTTATCACACGCCCCTTAGATTTTGTCTGGCCGCGTAAACAAACTGTCAAATATGCCAAGATTAATAGCTTGGGTGAGATTATTTTTGAGGAAGCGACGGACGAAAAAGCCAATCACATTTTTGCTGATTCAATTGTCCGCCGCTTAGGACGCAATAAACCCAAAGACGCATCAAAGGGTGAAGTGCCCGATGATATCCGAGAAGCGATCGAAGCGTATCATAATGATGAATTGGATGAGTCAGGTAATCTGGTGGATAAATCATCTGACGACTATAACGATAATGGCATCAATTCTTTACCAAAACCCTCAACGCCGCCTAATTTACCAGGTTGATTATAACGCTTTTAATTTTACTGTCTTTACCTTTGGGTATGTGATAGTCGTGTTAAAAACTTTGCTTTTGGCAAAGTTTTTGCTTGTACAAGATAATCAAACTTACCTGCTGATTTAAGGGGTTGAATCAAATAAAAACCTGCTAATGACACCAGCAGGTTTGGTTTGCAATTTAGGTTAACCGTTTTTAAATTAATCATTTTCCAAAAATGAGCGTAAATGTTCAGAGCGAGAAGGGTGGCGTAATTTACGCAATGCTTTGGCTTCGATTTGGCGGATACGCTCACGGGTAACATCAAATTGCTTACCAACTTCTTCAAGCGTATGGTCGCTTGGCATATCAATACCAAATCGCATTTTTAGAACTTTAGCTTCTCGTTCGGTCAAATTATCAAGCACCTCACGAGTCGCTTCACGCAAGCCTTCTGCCGTTGCGTTTTCAATTGGGCTTGAGATGGTATTATCCTCAATAAAATCACCCAAGTGGCTATCTTCATCATCACCGATTGGTGTTTCCATAGAGATGGGTTCTTTGGCAATTTTTAGGACTTTACGCACTTTGGCTTCGTCCATATCCAAACGCTCACCCAGCTCCTCTGGGGTTGGTTCACGCCCCATTTCTTGGAGTAGCTGGCGAGATACTCGGTTGATTTTGTTAATCGTTTCAATCATATGCACAGGAATGCGGATTGTGCGTGCTTGGTCAGCGATCGAGCGGGTGATGGCTTGGCGAATCCACCAAGTTGCATAGGTTGAGAATTTATAGCCACGGCGATATTCAAATTTGTCCACCGCTTTCATAAGACCAATATTACCTTCTTGAATCAAATCAAGGAATTGTAAGCCACGGTTGGTGTATTTTTTGGCGATAGAAATCACCAAGCGCAAGTTAGCCTCCACCATATCTTTTTTGGCACGACGAGCCTTAGCCTCACCGATGGCCATTTGGCGAGCGACTGCCTTCATATCACGGATGTCCATTTGAAGTGCCTGTTCGTGTGCTAAGAGTTTTTGCTGTAAGGCAACCACTTCAGGCTCAATTTTGGCTAAAGTTTCGGCAAAAGCAGGACCGCTTTTGATGCGATGAGACAGCCATTCGAGATTAGTTTCGTTGCTTGGGAAGGTTTTTTTGAACTCATCCATAGGCATTTTACCATGGCGAATCACAAGTTTCATGATGCGGCGTTCATTACTTCGCACATCTTCATAAACTTCACGCATCAAACTCATGACTTGATCCGACAAGCGATTATTGAGTTTAATGAGCATGAAATGATTGGCCAGCTCATCATAAGCGACTTTAACCGCTTCACTACCACGCCCATGCTTAGCCAAGGCTTCTTGGGCTACATCATACAAACGCTGAATCTCCTCAAAACGGACACGCACCTCTTCAGGGTCTAGGCTTGAATCATCGGTATCATCAAGTTCAGTACCATCAGACTCACCATCTTCTTCAGCATCATCTTTATCGGTGGTTTTGGGTGATCCAAGATCCAGCTCAATTTCTTCTTCGTTTAAAATAAAATCGCCATCATCGCCATTTAAAAACCCAGAGACAATGTCGGAAATCTTTTTTTCACCAAGAAGCACTTGCTGATATTCATCAAGCACAAATTTTACTGTGCCAGGCCAATACGCCATGATATATTGAACCTCACGAGTGCCTTCCTCGATGCGTTTGGCAATGCCAATTTCGCCTTCACGGGTCAGCAAATCCACCGTACCCATCTCACGCATATACATACGCACAGGGTCGGTAGTGCGTCCAGGCTCAGTTTCAACAGAGGCTAGTACTGCTGCTGCTTCATCGGTTGCGATGTCATCATCGCTACCAGTGTCTGATAATAAAATATCATCATCATCTGGTGCTACCTCAAAGACTTGAATGCCCACATCGGTCAACATCTGAATGATGTCTTCAATTTGATCGCTTTCGGTGACAGACTCTGGCAGTTGGTCATTCACTTCAGCATAGGTGAGATAGCCTTGCTCCTTGCCTAGGCGAATCAGTGCACCTAACTGTGATGAAGAAGTGTCGTGATCTTCGTTAATATGATTATGTTCACGCATGTGTATTTTGTCTCTTGGTGGGCATCAAAACATTTCATTATACTGGCTTTTTGGGTATCTTTCAACTTAGTGAAAGTCTCGGTAAGGATTTTATTAAAAATATAAATTTATGAATTTATAAAAATATTCTAATGATAAAACCTTATTTTTTATTCGTTAACTTTTCTTTGAAAGCCTAAAAGCTTATGCCTATATTGGGGTTTGAAGCTGATTTTAAAAGAGTGATATAAAAAATAATGCCAAAGCAAGTCGATAATTGTCACAGAGATGATTATCACCGATTTAACAAATTTAATATTATTGATAAAATTAGTATCATTGGTAAAAATAGTGAACATATCGGTCAGTTGCTTGACCTTGAACCAAGTCGGTGTTTTAATGTAATATCGCAAAATACCCACTGGCATTTGATGCTTATATTAAAGGAATAAATATGACGCTTAAATTAGGCAATAAAAGATTTTGGCTTGCCATGATCGCAACGGCCGCCATCGTGGTGGGTTTTCGTGAATTGGCATTGGTGGTATGTACTTGGCTTGGGATACCAACGGCGGCAAATATTGTCGGCTTGGTGAGCTTATTTATTGTGTTGGTGGGTGTGCGTATGTCGGTAGGGCTGCCAGCATGGCTATCAAGCTCAGCAAGTACCTTACTGGTTGATAGCGGTTTTGCTTTTTTACCAGTCTCAGCAGGTGCAGGGATTTTGCTGTTTGGGCTTGGCGAGGATTTGCTGTCAGTCTCGGCGACCATTATAATCAGCACTCTGATACCACTTTGGGCATTTGCCAAATTATCCGCTCTGTGGCTTGGCAGTAGCGACACCAAAAATCACAGAGGTGGATTATGATGCTTGACACTACCACGATTTTGATTGCTTTTATCATTACTTTGATTGCACATATTGGGGCCAAATATGTCCTTCGTTATTTAAATAAGTTTATCAAAGGCGTGCCTATGATCATCGTTGCTATCATATTGACGCCGATTTTATTATTCGTCATTGGGCTTGATTATCATACTTATTACGCACATGCCAGACCTGTTTTTGATCGCTTGCTTGGTTATAGTACAGTACTGTTAGCGGTGCCATTAGCGGGCATGGATTTTAAAGGTTTGCCAGTCAAAAAACTGGGCGTGGTGGTGATATTGGCAAGTATCGTTGGGGCGATTTTACCGATGTCTTTGGGTTATCTATTGACGCTAAATATGGATACCATTTTGGCATTTGCCACGCGTTCTGTGACGACGCCTGTGGGGTTGTCGGTCGCACAAATTATTGACGCGCCTTTAGTGATGGCAAATTTGATCATCATCGTTTCTGGTATTTTGGGTGCAGGCGTGTGCCGAATTTTATTCAAAAATATTCAGGATGAACGCGCCCAAGGCTTGGCGTTGGGGCTGGTAGCACATGCTATCGGTACAGTAGAAGCGTGGATGATCAGTCCGACAGCGGGGCGTTATGCAGCGTTTGGCCTAGCAATTAATGGTTTAGTGACCGCCATGTGGCTGCCTGTGGCGGTGCTTTGGTGGTTGTCTTAACATGACAATGATTTAAAATGGGCTTTTTATCTATCACAATTATTTATCATAAAAATTAATAAATAAAAAGCACTTATATTACCTAACAATAAGCAAAACTCTTGAAAGTTTAGAAAAATTGTTAGGTTTGCGTGTTTCTAAAGTGCAGCATTTTGTATTTATCAGCGTTTCATCATGGTATTTATTAATTTTATGATATAATGTGCCAAATTTTTTACCGAAACGATGAATAAACAACGATATGCAAACTTCAAAAACCCATGTAAATGCCCTAACTTTAGCGACATTTGGCATGCTTAGCGGTAGTGCATTTGCCCAAAACTCTATCTCGGTTTATATTGCACCTCAAGGTTCTGCCCATGCGACTGTGGCATCAGCTTATACTTCATCAAGCAGCCAAAACGCTGTAGAGCCTGGTTTTTTGACTAAGCTGCAAACCGATACCATCAATTCACAAAAATTCACCAAATTAAGTAACGAGTCTCAAACGGTTGGCCGTTTGTATCATTATAATGAGCCTACGACCAATTTTTCTGCAAATTTTGTTGCAAACAGTTATGCAAGCTACTCAGGTGATTATTCTGAGCGTAGTACATACGACCATCTCATTCGAGAATCTGCGGCAAGACATGGCGTAGATCCCGCCTTAATTAAGGCGGTCATCCATACCGAATCAAGCTTTAACCCCAATGTGCGTTCACGCATGGGCGCCATGGGTCTTATGCAGCTGATGCCAGGTACGGCTCGTGATATGGGTGTATATAATGCATGGGATCCTGCCCAAAACATCGAAGGCGGTACCAAGTATTTGGCGTATTTACAACACCAATTTAGCAATCCAAATCATGTGATTGCCGCTTATAATGCAGGCCCTGGTAATGTCAAAAAATATGGCGGTATTCCTCCATTTCGTGAAACCAAAAATTATGTGATTAAGGTAAATGACCGCTACAACAACATTTATCGTATGGATGCGGCATTGTATCAAGGCTATGATGCGAATCGTACCATGCTTGCGATGAATAGCACGCCAGTAGCTCAGGTAAAGACAACAACAACTTCCTACGCTCAGCCAATCACACAAAGGGCACCAAGCAATCCTGTGATTAATCGTGACGCATCTGCACATATTTATTTTTCAAACAATGAATAATCAGATCTTTATCTAGGCTGAATTAAAATGACTTAAACCCAAAAAATTGTTAGCTTTTTGTGTCTATATCGGCAAAAACTTCCACTCATCAAAGTTTTTGCCTTTTATTTTGCGTATTTGTCATTATAATAAGTAAGACTTTAGGTAGTTATATTTTTGATTTATAAAAGGAAATTCACAGATGATGCGAATTGGTTTATTCTTATTAACCAACTTAGCCGTATTGATTGTCTTTAGTATCGTATTTATGGTACTCTCACAAGTCTTTGGTCTGGGCAATGTCCATGGTTCAGGCGGGCTAAACTATGTCAGCTTGGCGGTGATGTGTTTGTTATACGGTATGATTGGCTCAGTCATTTCGTTGTTTTTGTCCAAGTGGATGGCTAAAAAATCAACAGGTACCGTGGTGATTGATACCCCAAAAAATGGTACAGAGCAATGGTTGGTGGATATGGTTGCCCGTCAAGCGCGTGAAGTTGGCATTGGTATGCCTGAGGTGGGTATTTTTGATAATGCCCAGCCCAACGCATTTGCGACTGGCTGGAATAAAAATAAGGCATTAGTTGCAGTATCGACAGGGCTGATCCATACGATGACACCTGATGAAGTCGAAGCGGTGCTTGCACACGAAATTGGCCATGTTGCCAATGGTGATATGGTGACTTTGGCACTGATTCAAGGTGTGGTCAATGCCTTTGTGATGTTCTTTGCGCGTATCATTGGTAATTTTGTGGATCGTGCGATCTTTAAAAATGAAAGCAGCTCACCTGGCATTGCCTATTTTGTCACCAGCATGGTGATGGATATTTTGCTTGGGATTTTGGCATCTGCGATTGTCATGTGGTTTTCTAGATTGCGTGAATATCGTGCTGATGAAATGGGTGCACGTTTGGCTGGTCGTGATAAGATGATCAGTGCACTCAATGCCTTGCGTCCTGCTGAGGCACGCCCAGATCAGATGCCTGAAGCAATGAAAGCATTTGCGATTGCAAGTGGTCAATCTCAAGGTTTTAGCATTGCCAGCTTATTTCGCTCACACCCCACTTTAGATGATCGTATCGCTTCATTGCAAAAATTTCATGGTTAATCTTTACTAGCTATTTTATCATCAAAAAAAGACTGCTTGATTGAGCAGTCTTTTTTTGATTATAAACAAAAGGGATTAAGCTGATCGTCTGACTTATCATCATGTTGCTTAAGCACTTCTTCAAATGGCTCAAGTGCAGGCTCTAAGCTTGCAGCTTCGTTTGGTGGTAGCACTTGTTTGGGATTGAGTGCATATTGACCAAGGAGCTGAGTCAGCTTAGCAGGCGACAGCTGTACGCTTAGGATTTGATGGCCCAATTCATCAAAGCTTTCTGACTCAATGACGCCAAGCTCGTGCAAGGTATTTTTTAGGGCGCCTGCATGGTGAGGTAAGGTCAGCGTATAATGGTTTAGCTGTCCTGATAAAAGTTCTTGGACTGCTAACATCAGCTGGTTTATGCCCAAATTTTCTTTGGCAGACACATAGACCCGATGTGGCACGCCATGGTCTTGATAATGTATTTTGGCAGGTTCACCACTTTTGTCAATTTTATTAAATACCAATAAAATCGGCGCATCTGCCTGTATTTGCTCAAGCACATCATTGACCGCCTCGATTTGAGCGTGCATATCCTCGCTGGCGGCATCAATCACATGCAGCAACAAATCCGCCTCAAGCGTCTCCTCTAGTGTCGCATGAAAGCTTTCTACCAGCTCATGTGGCAAATGGCGTACAAATCCTACCGTATCTGCCAGTACCACATTACCGACACCTGGCCATTTGACACGCCGTAGTGTTGGGTCAAGGGTCGCAAAAAGTTGATCGGCAGCATAGATATTATCGTCAGTTAAGCGGTTAAATAGCGTTGATTTGCCTGCATTGGTATAGCCGACCAATGATATGGTTGGAATGTCTGATTTTTGGCGTTTAGCACGACCTTGTTTACGGGTTTGTTTGACCTTATCAAGCTTGGCTTTGAGCTGTGTCACCCGAATCTGGAGCAATCGGCGATCCGTTTCTAACTGAGTTTCACCAGGACCACGCAGGCCAATACCACCTTTTTGGCGTTCTAGATGCGTCCAGCCACGCACAAGGCGTGTGGCAAGGTGATTGAGCTGTGCAAGCTCAACTTGTAACTTACCTTCATGCGTGCGTGCACGCTGTGCAAAGATATCCAAAATCAGCCCCGTGCGGTCAAGCACACGGCATTTGATCAATGATTCTAAGTTTCGCTCCTGACTTGGCGTGAGTGTGTGATTAAAAATCACAATAACATCATCTGTATTATCGTCATTGGTATCACGAAAACGCTTGACTGCTTCAGCGATTTCTTCGGCTTTGCCTGTACCAACAAAGTATTTGGCATGTGGCTTACTGCGACTGCCTGTGATGATTTCTATTTCGTTTGCACCTGCTGAATGTACTAACAAGCGAAATTCTTCTAGGTCATCAGGATCGGTGATTTGATGAATGTCTAAGTGAACCAAAATGGCATTTTCTCCGCCTTCGTGTCTGTCAAAATATTGCAATACGAATCCTTAAAATTAATATGTAAAATGCTTTAATGGGGATTACCTACCCAAAAAATCAAGTTATGGTATGATAAGGTATTTGAAAGCTTGAGTGTATTTTATGTCTTATTCTATGACCAAATCCATTCGCCACCGTAATAAAGTCATGACTTTTGATGTGCCAAAGGTGATGGGCGTACTTAATATGACACCAGATTCATTTTCAGATGGGGGGCGTTTTAACCATTTGGATGCTGCTTTGGTTCACGCCGAGCAGATGATCGCCTATGGTGTTGATATCATTGATATTGGTGGAGAATCCACACGCCCCTATGCCCCAAAGGTTAGTACTGATGAAGAGCTTGAGCGTGTGATACCCATCATCGCCGCTATTCGTGAAAATTTTGGTGAAGATTTGTGGCTGTCTGTGGATACCAGTGACCCTGCGGTGATGCTTCAGGCAATTGGTGCAGGTGCCGACATTGTCAATGATGTGCGTGGTCTAAGCCGAGAGGGCGCTTGTGATATGGTGGCTGATCTTGAGTGTCCTGTGGTCATCATGCACAGCCGTGGTACGCCTGATACCATGACTCAGACGATGAATGAGTTGACAAGTTATAACGATGTGCTTGCTGATGTCATCACTGAGCTTCAAATAAGAATTGATAAGGCGATGGACGCAGGCATTAGGCAAGAAAAAATTATCATTGATATTGGTATGGGATTTTCAAAAAATTATGAACATCACATTCAAATTATGCAAAATTTACAGCAAATCATTCAGCATTTTCAGATGCCTATGTTGTTTGGTGTATCCCGCAAGCGATTTTTGGGTGAGGTTTTAACCAATAGCGAACTTGAATATCTTAAAAATCATCAACCGATTGAGAGAGATAATTTGGGGACGCTTGCACATTTTATCGCACTACAGCAAGGCGTGCATATTGTGCGTGTACATGATGTTAAGCCGATGGCACAAGCCGTGCGACTGTGGCAGGCGTTATACGGCTAATTAAGTGGTGAGTGGTTAAGTTCGGCCAAAAGTGTCAATGCACTCAAGGCGACCACGGGCGCAGTTTCTGTACGAAGCACACGCTCGCCAATCCGCCATGGCACAAAACCATGATGAATCGCCAAATCAATCTCTCTTGGGCTTAAGCCGCCTTCGGCACCGATCAACAGGCTGATATTTTTTGGTACAAGTTTGTTAAAAGTAGGGTTATTTTCACTAAGTGCAAGTACCAGTTTCAGTTCATCTTGACAATTGGCCACCCATTCATCAAGTAAGATGGGTGCGATAATGTTTGGAATGATATTCATACCGCACTGCTCACAAGCAGCGACGGCAACACTTTGCCAATGTGTGAGTTTCTTAAAATCTCTGTCGTATTTGAGGTGGGCTTGGCAACGGTCGCTGGTCAATAGATGAATACAATGAACGCCCATTTCGGTGGCTTTTTGTATGGCATAATCCATACGATCACCACGGCTCATCACCAAGCCGATACTGGCACGAAACGGCGGTGTACGGTTGATGGGGTGATAGGCGTCAATCTTGACGCTGGCAGATTTTTTATGAATATGTGTCAGCGTTACTGTGTACTCACCGCCCATCCCATCAAATAAAAAGGCACAATCACCAACCGAAGCGCGCAGCACCTTGCACCAATGATGTGTGACATGATCAGGCAGGGCGATGATTTGTCCAATCAGGTTGGTGGTGAGCGGTGTATCAACAAAAAATCTTGGCATATTTGACCGGTTAAATGACTTAAATTAAACCCAAATCAGCGACCAATGTCGTATTGGGCTTGGTGTGAGTGATATGATTAATATAAGGCAGGCATGCTTTTTGCCAAGCAATCAGTAAATATACCTAGCGATCAGAATGATAAAAAACTGTGCTATGCGGTATTCTCAAAGATGTCTAAATCTTACTATTATAGCAAGATTTAATCAATTTGAATAAAATTATCGCAGCTTTTTGAATGATTTGGCGTCATTTTAAGTAAAAAAAATGGCACAAGCCTAAACTGTGCCATTTTTTATATTAATTAATAATTAAGGTTGGGCAGGCTTAATGAGTGGCAATAACGCCCCGTAGCCTTGTTTTTCCATGTCCGCTTTGGGGATGAATTTTAATGCATCGCCATTGATGCAGTAACGCAGTCCGCCCCGTGCCTTTGGACCATCAGGGAACACATGCCCCAAATGTGAATTGGCAATGCGTGAGCGTACCTCGGTGCGTATCATATTATAGCTTGTGTCGGTATGCTCGCTGATGACTTGTGGATCAATCGGCTTGGTAAAGCTTGGCCAGCCACAGCCTGAGTTGTATTTATCGGTAGATAAAAACAGTGGCTCACCGCTGACAATGTCTACATACAGCCCATCATCAAACAGATGGTCGTAGGCATGGCTAAATGCCCGCTCCGTGCCTGCGTTTTGGGTGATATCATATTGAGCCTTGGTTAAGCTTTGTTTTAAATTATCTTTAGTAAAAGCTTGGTAGCGTCTTGGGTCAAGGGCCTCTTGAACGGTGCTTGCCTTTGGTAGGGTGGGAGCTTTACTCGTGATTTTATCATTGGCAAGACTTAGATCCACATGACAGTAGCCATTTGGGTTTTTGGTGAGATAATCTTGGTGATACTCTTCAGCAGGGGAAAAATGCCTTAGAGGTAGATTTTCGACGACAATGGGTGCTTTATATTTTTGTTGTAATTCATTTAAAGCATTCTCAATAATCGCTTTGTCGCTTGGATCGGTATAATAAACGCCTGTGCGATACTGTATGCCACGGTCATGACCTTGTTTATTGACGCTGGTTGGGTCAACAATCCTAAAATAATATTGTAATAGAGTGTCCAAATCCACCTTATCGGCATCATAAACCACTTTGACGGTCTCGGCGTGTCCTGAGCCTGCAATGACTTGCTCATAGCTTGGATTGGCGATTGTTTCATTGCCATTGGCATAACCACTGACAGCATCTACCACGCCATCGATACGCTCAAAGTAAGCTTCTACACCCCAAAAACAGCCGCCCGCCAGATGGATGGTTTTGGTATTTAAAGGCTGGCCTTGATCGTTATAATATACACCATCTTTATTTTTAGTGGGCATGGCGGTCTGACCACCTTGGGTTTTAAGCTGGTCTAGCTCTTGTGGATTTTTTGCCAAATAAGACACTTGCTCAAAGCTAAGATTGCCTTTATTAAGATACACAAGTTGCCCATTTTTGTCCAAGATTGCCCAGCTGGGGTAGACCTGTACACCAAGTTCTTTAATGAGTTGGCCGCTACTGTCAATGAGCACGGGCAGATTTGGATAATCTGCTTGTAGCACTTGATACCAGTCGGTAAAATCTTGGGTATTTTTTTCGTTTAAGTGAGTGGGGCTGGCAACGGTAATGATGTTAAAGCCTGCCAAATTAGGGTCATCACGCCAATCATGCGTTTCTTGTAAGGTGGCTAAACACAAAGGGCACCAGCTTGCCCAAAACTTCACCAAAGTTGGCTTATTTGGGTCAATGACGCTTTTGCCTGTGTCGCCCAAACCTTGGGTAAGCTGGGGCAGGGCGGATAATTGTGCCAAGGTGTTGCTAGGTAACATATTTTGGTGCGTTATGGATGGTGTATGAATTTTGCTGGGTTTACCGCAAGCAGAGAGCATAGTTAGGCTAGCAAATATACCAAAACTGATGGCAAAGATATGTGATCGTAAGCGTGGCTTTGTCATAAAAGCTCCTTGTTGGATTGTTGATTGATAAGACGCTTTTGATGTGATGAACCTTAAAATCAGTCATCAAAGCTGATTTTATCATCTTGTGATTTGGATGTCATTACTTAAATGATACGACTATGCCAATTATATCATAGATTATTGGGGCTTTTGGTGAGATGTGGGTGATTTGGTCTTAATCTGTCAAGGTAATTATGAGTAAACATATCCTGATGACATAACAAAAGCGGTAATAGATTTACCGCTTTTGTCTGATGAATTTATCATATAATACTGATTAATACTTATAATCTTCTGCTTTAAACGGGCCATCTATCGGCACACCGATGTAGTCCGCTTGGGTTTGGGTGAGCTTGGTGATGACCCCATTAAATCCTGCCACCATGGCGGCAGCGACTTCTTCATCAAGCTTTTTAGGCAGGACTTTGACATACAGGCTGTCTGCTTTTTTGTCCACTGGCAAATTGGCAAATTTTTGTTGATACAGATACATCTGTGCTAGCACTTGATTGGCAAAAGAGCCGTCCATTACCCTAGAGGGATGCCCTGTGGCATTGCCCAAATTTACCAACCGACCTTCAGACAACACCAGCAAATAATCACGCTCATCATCAGAGCGGTAGACTTGATGCACTTGTGGTTTGACTTCAACCCATCGCCAGTTATCACGCATAAAGTTGGTGTCAATCTCGGTATCAAAGTGTCCGATATTACAGACCACCGCCCCAGATTTCAGGGCGGTTAACATGTCGCTGTTGCAGACATGATAATTGCCTGTGGTGGTCACGATAAGGTCGGTGTCTTGTAAGAGCGTAGTGTTCACGCCTTGACTTGGCTCACCATTGATAAAAGGCGAAACCAATTCATAACCGTCCATACACGCTTGCATGGCACAGATGGGGTCAATTTCGCTGACTCGCACAATCATGCCTTCTTGACGCAGGCTTTGGGCTGAGCCTTTGCCCACATCACCATAGCCGATGACTAAGGCACGGCGACCAGCCAGTAGCATGTCGGTGGCACGCTTGATGGCATCGTTCAGACTGTGGCGACAGCCGTATTTGTTGTCGTTTTTGGATTTGGTGATGGCATCATTGACATTGATGGCAGGGACTTTGAGTGTGCCTTTATTCAGCATGTCCAGCAGACGATGCACGCCTGTGGTGGTCTCTTCACTGATGCCATGAATGCCCTTGAGCATCTGTGGATAGTCATTGTGGATAAGGGCAGTCAAATCGCCACCATCATCTAAGATGAGGTTGGCATCCCAAAGTTTGCCCTGATTTTGAGAGCCACTGCCATCATGAATTTGTTGGCGTAAACACCACTCGTATTCTTCTTCGGTTTCCCCTTTCCATGCAAACACAGGGATACCAGCGGCCGCCATGGCAGCGGCGGCGTGGTCTTGGGTGCTAAAAATATTGCATGATGTCCAGCGGACTTGGGCACCCAAGGCAACCAAAGTCTCAATCAGCACCGCTGTTTGAATGGTCATGTGGATACAGCCTAGGATTTTAGCGCCCTTAAGTGGTTGCTGGTCTTGATAGCGTTTTCTTAACCCCATCAGGGCTGGCATCTCAGCTTCTGCCAAGGCAATCTCACGGCGACCATAATCGGCTAAACGGATATCAGCGACTTTATAATCGGTGAAGTTTTGGGTGGTACTTGGATTGATTGAGGTAGGCATATCTTTATTCCTAAGCTATTTTAAAGTATTTTTAACAATAATTTTGATTAATTTGAGATAATTGATGCTAAAAGGTTGAATGACCAAACCATCGCTAACAATCAATAAAAGACATTTTAAGCATAAAAAGCAAATGTGTCTTGATGGCTTATTATAACAGTTATTATGATAAATTTGGGTAGAAAGTTAAATGGATCGTTGGGTAAGTTTGTTGGCTATCCTTAATTAATTATAATTTTTTAACAATGCTTTTACTTTATTTTAAAAATAGAGTAAAAAATGGTTGGCTTTGGGTTTTTATCTCACTATGGTAGATAAAATTGATACAAAATGGTTTGTATTATCACTTGTATTTGTATTATAATTTTACTTATTTTTACAAACTATACACTAAAATCAAAAATTAATCACTTTGGTTGGGTGGTTTTAGCAAGCAAATGGTTATTTTGGTAAACAATTAAGTTCTTAAAAACGATACACGCTCATAAACAGATGGTTTTTGGCATCTTCAATTTGATGCCTGCCTTGTGATTGGTTGGGGGTGTATTGATGTATCCAAGTACAAAAGCCAACAGGTGGTCATTGATGAATCAATCCAAAAAATCCAAAAAATCCAAACAAGTATTAAAACTTAGTGCCTTGTCTTTGGGTCTGCTTAACATCACGCAGGTGGCACTGGCAAACACAACGGCCGATAAGGCGGAGGCAACAGATAAGACAAACCTTGTTGTTGTCTTGGATGAAACTGTTGTAACAGCGAAGAAAAACGCCCGTAAAGCCAACGAAGTTACAGGGCTTGGTAAGGTGGTCAAAACTGCCGAGACCATCAATAAAGAACAAGTGCTAAACATTCGAGACTTAACACGCTATGACCCTGGCATTGCTGTGGTTGAGCAAGGTCGTGGGGCAAGCTCAGGCTATTCTATTCGTGGTATGGATAAAAATCGTGTGGCGGTATTGGTTGATGGCATCAATCAAGCCCAGCACTATGCCCTACAAGGCCCTGTGGCAGGCAAAAATTATGCCGCAGGTGGGGCAATCAACGAAATAGAATACGAAAATGTCCGCTCCGTTGAGATTAGTAAAGGTGCAAATTCAAGTGAATACGGCTCTGGGGCATTATCTGGCTCTGTGGCATTTGTTACCAAAACCGCCGATGACATCATCAAAGATGGTAAAGATTGGGGCGTGCAGACCAAAACCGCCTATGCCAGTAAAAATAACGCATGGGTTAATTCTGTGGCAGCAGCAGGCAAGGCAGGTTCTTTTAGCGGTCTTATCATCTACACCGACCGCCGTGGTCAAGAATACAAGGCACATGATGATGCCTATCAGGGCAGCCAAAGTTTTGATAGAGCGGTGGCAACCACTGACCCAAATAACCCAAAATTTTTAATAGCAAATGAATGTGCCAATGGTAATTATGAGGCGTGTGCTGCTGGCGGTCAAACCAAACTCCAAGCTAAGCCAACCAATGTACGTGATAAGGTCAATGTCAAAGATTATACAGGTCCTAACCGCCTTATCCCAAACCCACTCACCCAAGACAGCAAATCCTTACTGCTTCGCCCAGGTTATCAGCTAAACGATAAGCACTATGTCGGTGGTGTGTATGAAATCACCAAACAAAACTACGCCATGCAAGATAAAACCGTGCCTGCTTATCTGACGGTTCATGACATTGAAAAATCAAGGCTCAGCAACCATGGCCAAGCCAATGGCTATTATCAAGGCAATAACCTTGGTGAACGCATTCGTGATGCCATTGGGGCAAATTCAGGTTATGGCATCAACTATGCTCATGGCGTATTTTATGATGAAAAACACCAAAAAGACCGCCTAGGGCTTGAATATGTTTATGACAGCAAAGGTGAAAATAAATGGTTTGATGATGTGCGTGTGTCTTATGATAAGCAAGACATTACGCTACGCAGCCAGCTGACCAACACGCACTGTTCAACCTATCCGCACATTGACAAAAATTGTACGCCTGATGTCAATAAACCTTTTTCGGTAAAAGAGGTGGATAACAATGCCTACAAAGAACAGCACAATTTAATCAAAGCCGTCTTTAACAAAAAAATGGCGTTGGGCAGTACGCATCATCACATCAACCTGCAAGTTGGCTATGATAAATTCAATTCAAGCCTGAGCCGTGAAGATTATCGTTTGGCAACCCATCAGTCTTATCAAAAACTTGATTACACCCCACCAAGTAACCCTTTGCCAGATAAGTTTAAGCCCATTTTAGGTTCAAACAACAAACCCATTTGCCTTGATGCTTATGGTTATGGTCATGACCATCCACAGGCTTGTAACGCCAAAAACAGCACTTATCAAAATTTTGCCATCAAAAAAGGCATAGAGCAATACAACCAAAAAACCAATACCGATAAGATTGATTATCAAGCCATCATTGACCAATATGATAAACAAAACCCCAACAGCACCCTAAAACCCTTTGAGAAAATCAAACAAAGTTTGGGGCAAGAAAAATACAACAAGATAGACGAACTTGGCTTTAAAGCTTATAAAGATTTACGCAACGAATGGGCGGATTGGACCAATAAAAATAGCCAACAAAATGCCAATAAAGGCACGGATAATATCTATGAGCCAAATCAAGCGACTGTGGTCAAAGATGACAAATGTAAATATAGCGAGACCAACAGCTATGCTGATTGCTCAACCACTCGCCACATCAGCGGTGATAATTATTTCATCGCTTTAAAAGACAACATGACCATCAATAAATATGTTGATTTGGGGCTGGGTGCTCGCTATGACAGAATCAAACACAAATCTGATGTGCCTTTGGTAGACAACAGTGCCAGCAACCAGCTGTCTTGGAATTTTGGCGTGGTCGTCAAGCCCACCAATTGGCTGGACATCGCTTATAGAAGCTCGCAAGGCTTTCGCATGCCAAGTTTTTCTGAAATGTATGGCGAACGCTTTGGCGTAACCATCGGTAAAGGCACGCAACATGGCTGTAAGGGTCTTTATTACATTTGTCAGCAGACTGTCCATCAAACCAAGCTAAAACCTGAAAAATCCTTTAACCAAGAAATCGGAGCGACTTTACATAACCACTTAGGCAGTCTTGAGGTTAGTTATTTTAAAAATCGCTATACCGATTTGATTGTTGGTAAAAGTGAAGAGATTAGAACCCTAACCAAAGGTGATAATGCAGGCAAACAGCGTGGTAAAGGTGATTTGGGCTTTCATAATGGACAAGATGCTGATTTGACAGGCATTAACATTCTTGGCAGACTTGACCTAAACGCTGTCAATAGTCGCCTTCCCTATGGATTATACTCAACACTGGCTTATAACAAAGTTGATGTTAAAGGAAAAACCTTAAACCCAACTTTGGCAGGAACAAACATACTGTTTGATGCCATTCAGCCATCTCGTTATGTGGTGGGGCTTGGCTATGATGCCCCAAGCCAAAAATGGGGAGCAAACGCCATATTTACCCATTCTGATGCCAAAAATCCAAGCGAGCTTTTGGCAGATAAGAACTTAGGTAATGGCAACATTCAAACAAAACAAGCCACCAAAGCAAAATCCACGCCGTGGCAAACACTTGATTTGTCAGGTTATGTAAACATAAAAGATAATTTTACCTTGCGTGCTGGCGTGTACAATGTATTTAATACCTATTACACCACTTGGGAGGCTTTACGCCAAACAGCAGAAGGGGCGGTCAATCAGCATACAGGACTGAGCCAAGATAAGCATTATGGTCGCTATGCCGCTCCTGGACGCAATTACCAATTGGCACTTGAAATGAAGTTTTAACCAGTGGCTTTGATGTGATTTTGGCATGCCAAATCCCAATCAACCAATGAATAAAGCCCCCATTACCATGAGGGCTTTATTTTATCATCGCTGAGTATGCTCTTAGCGGTCATCACTCAGATTAGTCATTAATTTATTAGCGATTAATTTATTAGTAATCACGCTGCTCTTTGATGATTTTAAGTGATGGGTATTCAAGAACGATGTCATACTCAGCACCGTTTTTATAGGCTTCTACTTCAAAGACAGGCTTGCCTAAAAAGTCATCAACTTCTATATCGCCGACTTGATAGCCACGAGCAGCAAGCATTTGAATGGCTTTTTGACGATTTTGGGCAAAGTTGCTGTCGCCATAAGCTTGTGCTTTAATACGGTCGTTAGCAACTGCGGTGGTAGAGATACCAACGGCAGGCAACAAAACAGCAGCACTTAGTACGCCAGCCAACAGTTTATTGGTTAAATTTTTCATAGTAGTTTCCTAATTATTATCATTGTAATTCATGTTTATCGTTATAAACAATCGTTATAAATAACTGTGTCGTGATAACCATTAATCACAAGTGGGTTAAATGCCTTTTGCCCAATGGCAAATAGGCACAATGCTCTGCTTGTTCTATGATGGTCTATTATGATCATCATTTTATTGACCTATTTTTTTAATCGTAATGTTTGTTTGATGTTAGTATAAATTTTATCAATCAAACAATCACAAATTATATCAATCATAGACGGTAAACAGGCTTCATATTTTACGCATATTTCCCCAGATGTCTGTAGTGTTTCATAGATGATTTGTAAAACAATTGTCGGTCATTATTATCAATTGTAAACTGATGGCTAATTTGTAACCTTATGGCTAATGATAATATGAATAAAGCGTTATACTGTATCAAATAATGAGTAAAAACCATCAATGGCATCTTATTTATCATCAGGTTGTGTTAATAAGATGCCAATTAAGCGACTAATTTTGTAAATTAATTAATAATCATTCATATTTGTATTTTTAAATACCATAAAAAATGGTAAAATATGCTCGCTTTTTTGATAGGAGCTGTCATGACAATCACGCCTGTTTATACCACATTCACCCCCACCAAAACACCCATAAGATTTTTTATGGCTGGCTTGACTTTTCTAATCGCTCATATCAGCCATGCCGATGATGGTCGCACCGACAATCAAGAGCCAATCAATCAAGAAATAGCCACCCTTGAACCCATCATTAACCATGCTCAGCCTGAGTTATTGTCCCATGATGCATTAACACCAAAAATAGAACCAATACTGGCACAAACACCAAATCCTGCCGAAGATACGCTCATCGCCGATGAGGCGTTACTGCTTGATAACCCTGATTTGCTCAATCACGCCCTAAATTCTGCTGTCATGACCAATCATATGGCAGGCGTTCACGCATTATTGCCCATTTATCAAAAACTGCCCAAAGACCATCAAAATGGCATTTTACTTGGGTATGCCAATGCCTTGGCTGCTTTGGATAAGGGCAACGCCAAAAAAGCCATTGATGAGCTGCGTCGCATCATCGCCATCATGCCTGAATATAATGTGGTGCGTTTTCATCTGGCAAGGGCATTATTTATGGACAAACAAAATGAAGCCGCCCTTGACCAGTTTAATAAATTACATGCTGACAACTTGCCAGAGGAGGTGCGGCAGGTTGTTGGGCAGTACAGACAAGCGTTAAAACAACGAGATTCATGGACATGGCAAGTAGGCATGAATCTGGCCAAAGAAGACAACATCAATCAAACCCCCAAAAACACCACGCAAGGTCAATGGACTTTTGACAAACCCATTGACGCCATCACCCTAAGCTACCAATTGGGGGCGGATAAAAAGTGGTCTTTGCCCAAAGGGGCATATGTGGGAGCGAACGCCCAAATCTATGGCAAACATCATCAAAATCACAAAAAATACAACGACCATTGGGGCAGACTGGGGGCAAATTTGGGCTTTGCTGATGCCAAAAAAGACCTTAGCATTGAGACCTATGGTGAAAAAAGATTTTATGGGCATGAGCGTTATACCGACACCATCGGCATACGCATGTCGGTTGATTATAGAATCAACCCAAAATTTCAAAGCCTAAACGCCATAGACATATCACGCCTAACCAACCATCGGACGCCTAGGGCTGACAGTAATAACACTTTATACAGCACCTCATTGATTTATTACCCAAATGCCACACGCTATTATCTTTTGGGGGCGGACTTTTATGATGAAAAAGTGCCACAAGACCCATCTGACAGCTATGAGCGTCGTGGCATACGCACAGCGTGGGGGCAAGAATGGGCGGGTGGTCTTTCAAGCCGTGCCCAAATCAGCATCAACAAACGCCATTACCAAGGGGCAAACCTAACCAGCGGTGGACAAATTCGCCATGATAAACAGATGCAAGCGTCTTTATCGCTTTGGCACAGAGACATTCACAAATGGGGCATCACGCCACGGCTGACCATCAGCACAAACATCAATAAAAGCAATGACATCAAGGCAAATTATCACAAAAATCAAATGTTTGTTGAGTTTAGTCGCATTTTTTGATGGGATAAGCATGCCCTACTTTTGTTTTTGTAAAAAAATGTACCATCATAGACAATATCAAGAAAAAATCAAGAAAAAAAGATTACAAATTTAATGATAATTGTTATTGTTTATGTTATTATTTATCAATGTAAATTTGCCGTATTTTGTCCATCACAAATGCATTTATCATCAATGCCCAAACAAATACGCCAAATGCACATTGTCAACATGCCAAAATAGGCATTAACAGACTTTTTTAGATAATACCATCAACCCATCAGAGGATTATTTTATGAAACACATTCCTTTAACCACACTGTGTGTGGCAATCTCTGCCGTCTTATTAACCGCTTGTGGTGGCAGTGGTGGTTCAAATCCACCTGCTCCTACGCCCATCCCAAATGCAGGCAATGCAGGTAATGCTGGCGGTACAGGAAATACAGGCGGTACTGGCAGTACTGATAATGTAGGCAATGCTGGCGGTGCAAACTCTGGTACAGGCAATGCAGGTAATTCAGGTAATGCAAACTCTGGTACAGGCAGTGCCAACACACTAGAACCAAAATATCAAGATGTGCCAACAACGCCCAATAACAAAGAACAAGTTTCATCCATTCAAGAACCTGCCATGGGTTATGCAATGGAATTAAAGCTTCGTAACTGGATACCAGGAGAACAGCAGGAAGAACATGCCCAAATCAGTACAGGTGATGTTGTAAAACTTGAAGGTGGCTTGGAGCATAAGCCATTTGACAACTCTATTTGGCAAAACATCAAAAATAGCAAAGAAGTACAAACTGCTTACAACCAAGAGAAGCAAAACATTGAAGATCAAATCATAAGAGAGAATAAACAACGCCCTAAAGAAGAAAAATTTGATGAAGCGACACTAAAAGCTTATATTAAAAAAGTTCTTGATGACCGTCTAACAGAACTTGCTAAACCCATTTATGAAAAAAATATTAATGATTCACATGATAAGCAGAATAAAGCACGCACTCGTGATTTGAAGTATGTGCGTTCTGGTTATATTTATCGCTCAGGTTATTCTAATATCATTCCAAAGAAAATAGCTAAAACTGGTTTTGATGGTGCTTTATTTTATCAAGGTGAACAAACTGCTAAACAATTGCCTGTATCTGAGGTTAAGTATAAAGGCACTTGGGATTTTATGACCGATGCCAAAAAAGGACAATCATTTAGCAGTTTTGGAGGACAAGCTGGTAATCGCTATAGTGCAATGTCTTACCATGAATACCCATCTTTATTAACTGATGAGAAAAACAAACCAAATGGTTATAACGGTGAATATGGTCATAGCAGTGAATTTACGGTAGATTTTAGTAAAAAGAGCCTAACAGGTAAGCTGTTTAGTAACCTACAAGACGGCCATAAGGGCAAGGTTACGAAAACCGAACGCTACGATATTAAGGCTAATATCCACGGTAACCGCTTCCGTGGCAGTGCCATCGCAAGCGATAAAGAAAAAGACAGCGAAACCAAACACCCCTTTACCAGCGATGCCAAAGATAGGCTAGAAGGTGGTTTTTATGGACCAAAAGGCGAGGAGCTGGCAGGTAAATTCCTAACCGATGACAACAAACTCTTTGGTGTCTTTGGTGCTAAACAAGAGAGTGAAGTAGAGAAAACCGAAGCCATCTTAGATGCCTATGCACTTGGGACATTTAATAAACCTGGTACGACCAATCCTGCCTTTACCGCCAATAGTAAAAAAGAACTGGATAACTTTGGCAATGCCAAAAAGTTGGTCTTGGGTTCTACCGTCATTGATTTGGTGCCTACTGATGCCACCAAAGATGTCAATGAATTCACCAAAGACAAGCCAAAGTCTGCCACAAACGAAGCGGGCGAGACTTTGATGGTGAATGATAAAGTTAGCGTCAAAACCTATGGCTATGGCAAAAACTTTGAATACCTAAAATTTGGTGAGCTCAGTGTCGGTGATAGCCATAGCGTCTTTTTACAAGGCGAACGCACCGCTACCACAGGCGATAAAGCCGTACCAACCACAGGCACAGCCAAATATTTGGGGAACTGGGTAGGATACATCACAGGAAAGGACTCATCAAAAAGCTTTAATGAGGCCCAAGATGTTGCTGATTTTGACATTGACTTTAAAAACAAAACAGTTAAAGGCAAACTGACCACCAAAGACCGCACAGATCCTGTCTTTAACATCAAAGGTGAAATCGCAGGCAATGGCTGGACAGGCAAAGCCAGCACCGCCGAAGCGAACGCAGGGGGCTACAAGATAGATTCTAGCAGTACAGGCAAATCCATCGTCATCAAAGATGCCGAGGTTACAGGGGGCTTTTATGGTCCAAATGCAACCGAGATGGGCGGGTCATTTGTACACAAAAACAACGGTGATGATGGTAAAGTCTCTGTGGTCTTTGGCACAAAAAAACAAGAAGTTAAGCAGTAATTTAAACACAATGCTTGGTTCGGCTGATGGGGTGGATGCTTAATCAAATATGAATGATTAAGATGATACGCCCAAGCCATGCCAATGACTGATAGCAACGATGGCAGATGATGAGTGTTCATTATCTGCCATTATTATTGCTTGTCATTTGGTGGTGTTATCACATTAATCATTAAAATTAACATAATAAATGATTAAATGATATTTAATGAAAGTCAGGGTTATTTTGGTCATGGTTTTTCATGATTATTTAACTTATAATGCGTTATGGTTAGTAAAAAGCTAAGTCTGTCAATGAAGCTATGGTGAGTGATTGTGCAAAAGATGGTCAAAAAAATCGGTATGGTGCTGTCAGGCGTGGTGATGGTTCTGTTAATGATAATAACAACGCCAAGCCATGCTACTGCCAAGTTGTTGCCAACATCTCAAGAAAATCCAACCAAAACCATGGTAGATAGCTTTGGTCGTGAAACGCCACGAGGGGCAGTTCAGGGGCTATTGCGTGCAATTGCAGCAGAAGACTATGAGCTGGCTGCCAACTATTTGGACGGCCGTTATTTGGCAAAAACCCAAACGCCCAATCGTGAGATTGTTGAGCATTTGGTGGTTGCACTAGATGCAGGTGGCAAGCTGTATCCAGATTTACAAATCAGTCATGCCAGCGAAGGCGATTTGTCGGATAATTTGCCAAGTGATATTGATAAAGTTGGCGAGCTTCATCTGATGAATGAGCATATTGACATTTTGCTCAATCGCCGTGTGACTGATGATGACATGGTATTTTGGCAAGTGTCATCACAGACCTTGTCATCATTGCCCAAGATGACCACACACGCCCAAACGCTTTCAGAACGGCTTGGGCTGTCTGATGATACCACACACGCTCAAACCAAATATTGGCTTGAGCTTTCAGCATTGGTGCTGCTTGTGACGGTTTTATATTTGGCGATTAATTTGGCGGTATGGATTTTGTATTGGGTGAGTAAGGGGCTTTATACCACACTCACCAAAAAGCCTTTTCGCATTATGCCCAGTGTGATTATGCCGTTGTCTTTGGTGGTTTTATCATTAATCTTACCGATAATTATGATCAGTGTTGGCGTGCCTTTGACATTGCGAAGTTCATTTGGTCGGATTAAGGATATTGTCGCTTGGGGTGCGACCGCTTGGCTGATGCTTCGTCTGCTTGATGGTATTTTTCGCCGTGCTGAGGCAAATTCATTAAAACGAGGTCGCCCTGAACAGGTTTCTATTTTAAATTTATTAAGAAAAGTTGCCAAAGCCTTGATGATTATTTTGGCGGTTATTTTAATTTTTGGCAATCTTGGGTTTGATTTAACCACAGGCATCGCCGCACTGGGGGTGGGCGGTTTGGCACTGGCTTTTGGTGCCCAAAAAACGCTTGAAAATCTCATCGGTTCGGTTGTGGTGGTTGCCGACCGCCCTGTGTATGTGGGGGATTATTGTAAATTTGGTACTTATGAAGGCACGGTGATTGATATTGGCATTCGCTCAACTCGTATCCGCACCTTAAACCGCACAATTGTGACTGTGCCAAATGGCGAATTTTCATCGCTACAGATTGAAAACTTTACTGCAAGGGATATGTTTTATTTTTTGCATGATTTATTTATCAAGCGTACCGCTGATTTGGCGGAAATTGAGCGAATGATAACCAATTTACAAGAATTTTTGGCAATGCATCGGCTGACCAACCATGAATGGAATCAAGTTTGGATTAAGCAGTTGCGTCAAGAGTGTTATGTCATTGAGATGCGTGCTTATATTGATGCTGATGGTGCTCAAGATTTTTATGCCAAACAATCGGTACTGATTTTGGAGATATTAAAATTTTTAGAAAGTTATCATATTGAACATGCTTTACCATCACAATCCATTACAGTGCATCAAAATCATGACCAAACAACCCCAAAGCATGAAAAAACCCCCAAGACATGATAAAATACGCCCCAATTAGCATCACTTAGGTTACCAAAGTGATTAACCAATACTTATCAAGGGCAAATCATGTATACAGACAGTCATGCACATTTGACTTATCTAAAGCTTGACCATTATGATAACAGACCTGAAAATCTGCTCAAAGCCATGTACCAAGCAGGCGTGAGGCGTACCATGGCAATCATGTGCCAGTTGTCTGAATATGACGATATTCACGCTTGGGTTGAGATGTCAGCAGATACCATGCCTGATATTGGTATGAGTGTCGGTGTCCATCCTTGCCAAGATGAACATACGCTGGCTGCCATCAGTCCTGACGAACTGCTAAAGCGTGATCATGAAAAAGTTTGGGCATTTGGTGAGACGGGGCTGGATTATTATTGGGATAAGGATAAATCATCTGCCCAAAAACACAGTTTTGCTGCACACATTGACGCAGCAAAGACCGCTAAAAAGCCCATTATTGTACATACTCGCAGCGCTTATCAGGATACTTTAGAGGTGCTGACAGCTGAGCGGTGCGAACATGGCATTATTCATTGCTTTACCGAAGATTATGCCTTTGCCAAGCGTGCATTGGATATGGGGCTGTATATTTCATTTTCGGGCATTTTAAGCTTTAATAAATCACAAGACCTAAGAGAGGTCGCTGCCAAATTGCCTTTAGATAGGGTGCTTATTGAGACCGATAGCCCATATTTGGCACCTGTTCCTAAGCGTGGCCGTGATAATGAACCAACCTTTGTGCCATATGTGGCAGAAGCTTTGGCAAAGATTTATCAAAAATCTGCCGAAGAAATTGGCCACATCACCAGTCGCAATTTTATCACTTTGGTCAATCAATATAAACCTATTATCTCACGCTTATGATGACAAATAAACGCTTAAGCCTTGCCCCAATGATTGATTATACCACCATGGATTTTCGGGCATTTGCAAGGCTTTTTAACCCAAATATCCATCTTTATACTGAAATGATTAGCACCAGCGCCATCTTAAAAGGTGATGCCAAGCATCATCTTCGGTGTCATCCAACCGAGTCGCCTGTTGTGTTGCAGTTGGGTGGCTCAAATCCAGACGAGATGGCTAAAGCGGTTCGTGTAACCGAAGCACTTGGTTTTGGATATTGTGAATATAATATCAATGTTGGTTGCCCCTCAGATAGGGTGCAGCACAATAAAATCGGTGCATGTTTAATGGCAGAACCGCAGATCGTGGCTGATATGGTGCGTGCCATGAAAAATGAAACCGACAAACCGATTACCGTTAAGCATCGCATTGGTATTGATGACTGTGATAGCTATGAATTTATGCGTGATTTTGTGCAGACGGTGGCAGAGGCAGGTTGCACGCATTTTATTACCCATGCTCGCATTGCTTGGCTTCAAGGATTATCACCCAAACAAAACCGAGAAATTCCGCCATTACGATATGAAGAGGTTTATCGGCTGAAACAAGATTTCCCTGATTTGACCATCGAGATTAACGGTGGCATTAGCCATTTGGATGATATTAAGACGCAGTTGGCAAAGGTCGATGGCGTGATGATTGGGCGAGCATTTTATCATAATCCGTATCTGATGGCGGAGTGTCATCTTTTATGGGGCAGTCAGCCGCCCAGTCATCGCCAAATTTTTGAAAATTTAATCAGCTATCTAAAAAAGCGTGCTGATGAAGGTGTGAATCTTGCGGTATTGACACGCCATTATTTGGGGTTATTTCAAGGCATGGCAGGCGCGAGACGCTGGCGTCAAGATCTAAGCGGTAAGTCTGTTTTGACGGTCGATGAGATTTATCAGTCAGGCGATCGAGTTTTATCCCAAAATGGTCAATAAGTTCATCGCTGACAGATTGGCTTATGAAAAAATCATCAAAAGCAGCACTAAGCTATTATTGATACTGTGAAGTAGCATCGGTGCAAAAATTGATTGTGTAGACAGCCGTGTATAGCAAAGTATTAATGACAATGTCGCCATCATCACAAGGTCAATATAATTGTATTGAAAGTGCAAAAAAGAAAAAATACCGCTGGATAATAAACTAACAGCGATATTTGTGTGTCGCTCTTGGGTGAAAAAGGGGCTAAAAATATCCTCACCCAATCGCCAAAATAGCCCACGACAAATCAGCTCTTCATAGATTGGGGCACAAATCAGCACCAACAGTGCAAATAACCACATGGGCGTGCTGCCATCAACCAAACTTTTGACATCAATTGATGGCATGGGTTTTAGCCAATCGCTGAGTATGGCAACGAACCCACTTGATAAGATGATACCAACCAATAAAATCGCCAAAGCTTTAAAAAACGCCTTTGAATTCATGGCATGAAAGCCAAAATAACATTGCCATATTAAGATGGTTGTTTTGGTCGTATGACCCATAGTTTTGATACGCAGATATTGCCAAATCACAATAATCCATACCAAGCTGACAGCGGTTAATATCAATGACATGATTATCAGCGTATTTTTGGCAATAAAAGATGGATTGAGCAGGTCATTAATACCGCTAAGCAATAACAACCAAGTATATTGAAGAACAAACATACTTGCAATCATCGCAATCATCAGAAACAGTGCGATGATTGCTGGGTATTTGGGTAATAAGGCGATGGATTTGGGCGTTAGTGACATTCAAGCTGTAATTGTTCAATGAGTGTATTTAGGATATCATCAGCGGTTTGTTCAGGATACTCAAGCGGAAACATATGCGACCCTAGAACATAATAAACAGGTATATCAAATTTTTTGTGGGCATCATCATAAGAGCCAATTTTGGTAAAATCGCTGTCTTGACCTGCAATTAAAGCGACTGGCTTGGCAGGTGAGATGGATTTTAGCCAATATAGTGATGGCATGGTGCGAAAAATTGCACTCTCTACAGATTTGGGAATACTTAGCGTATATTTGCCATCCGCCGTTGGCTTAAAACCGTATTTGATATAATTTTGAAAACTGCGTTCATCAAATGATGCAAACAAAGCCTTATGCCTTAGGGCTTGATATGCGTCATCACGGCTATCAAAGACATCTTTGCGGTATTTGGATTTTTGGGCGGGCGTTAATTGATCAATCAAATGGTATTGAAATTTTGGAATACGCCCTATGTATTTATCCATCGTCTTAGTTACATGATATAAAAAAGCAGAACGAGCTGTCAGCAAAGAAGGGTCTAATAAAACTGCTTGGCTGATGGGTTTTGGGTTAGCAATCAATGTCTGTAAGGTCGTCATGGCACCCAAAGAATGTCCAACTGCCACCAGTGTTGACACGCCATGCTCACGGCAGGCATCATCAATGCTATCACCGACTTGATGGGTCATACTTTGCCAGTGATGATCAACAGGATAGTTGGGGTGTGTGCCTAATTCATTGATTGACACGATGGTAAAATATCTGGCAAGCCTATCTAGCATGACTTGATATGTTGGTGTAGGAATACCATTGGCATGTACAAAATGTAACAGTGGCTTGCCAGTTTTTTTGGGTTTGGGCAGCTTATTTAGCTGATGAATTTGAGTGAGTGTCATAAGATCATCCTGATTGAGTGTTTTTATTACTATGATTCATCGCCAGTTAGTTATAGTTATGGTTTGTATTAATCAAGCATACATGACTTTAGGTAAATTTTCCAGTATTTAACACACAAGCCGCAACAAATCCACCAAGGTTTGGTGTTTCTTAGTCATTTATTGTCTTAAAATATGCTATAATTTTCATGATAAATCATCAATTTTGGGATATTGCTGTCATTTATCCCTAAGTTTAGCTCTCACATGAAGTCATCAATATTAACTGTACTTAAGTTAATCACACCAATTTTGTATTTTAAGAAGGATGAATGATGAGTTATTTTGGCACCGATGGTATTCGTGGACAATTTGGAGTTTTTCCAATCACACCTGATTTTTTATTACGCTTAGGTTTTGGTGCAGGTCAGGTTTTAATGCGTCAATCGCTCAATAAACGCCCAAGCGTCTTGATTGGCAAAGATACCCGATTGTCAGGCTATGTCATCGAGGCGGCATTGCAGGCAGGATTTAACGCAGCAGGCGTTGATGTGCATATGCTTGGACCACTGCCGACGCCTGCAATTGCTCATTTGGTGAAAAGCTTTCATGCGGATATGGGCGTGGTCATTTCAGCATCGCATAATCCATATCAAGATAACGGCGTAAAATTTTTTAATCATGAGGGCAAAAAAATCTCTGATGAGATGCAAAATTCCATCAATGATCAATTAACCGCTTTGGTTGATGATACAAATGCCAGTTTGGCTCGCCTAGAGGGCATTAAAGCTGACGCTATTGGTAAAAATCACCGTATCGCCGATGCCAATGGTAGATATATTGAGTATTGCAAGGGAAGTTTTCCGTATCATCTAAATTTATCCAATCTTAAAATTGTGATTGATTGTGCCAATGGTGCAGGCTATAGTGTTGCTCCCAGAGTACTTCAAGAATTAGGTGCACAAGTCATTGCAATTCATAACACACCAAATGGCATTAATATCAATGACAACTGTGGTTCAACTCATCCTAATATTATTCAGGCGGCAGTGCGTGAGTATGGTGCAGATGTTGGCATTGCCCTAGATGGTGATGGCGATCGCATTATTATGGCAGACAATCAAGGAAACATTATTGATGGTGATGGGATTTTATACATTCTTGCCAAACACCTTAAGCCTGTAGGCGTGGTAGGAACGCTGATGAGTAATGTCGCACTTGAGCTGGCGTTGGCTAATCAAGGGATTGGATTTTACCGAGCTCAGGTTGGCGATCGTTATGTTATGCAAGCACTCCAAGAGCGAGGCTGGAGTATCGGCGGCGAGCCATCGGGTCATATTTTATGCTTGGATAAAAGCCGTACTGGAGATGCGATTGTGGCAGGCTTGCAGGTGCTAAGCTGCATAGCAGAAACAGGCAAATCTTTAAGAGAGTTGGTTTTGGATTATACGCCTTTTCCCCAAACGCTCATTAATGTACGCTTAACTCAAATGAGCAACCCTTATGATAATGATGAGCTAAATACTATCTTTAAAAACGCAGAAGAACAGCTGTCTGACCAAGGTCGGTTGCTGATTCGTCAATCAGGTACCGAACCTGTCATCCGTGTGATGGTTGAGCATCAAAATCAGGCGGTATGCCAAGAGGTTGCCCAAAAATTAGCGGCAGAAGTTCGGCGTGTTTTGGCTTAAGTGAATTGACATAAAAGTAACTGGTAAAATGTCAAGTATATCATTAGTATACAATAAGTATGTAACTTGTCAGTACTATAGCCCATAAGCTCTATGAGATACGGGTGTGGTAAATAACTATTTTGGCAAGTTTGGGTGATTTGTGATGACAATGAGGAGATTTGAATGGATTTAACCGATTATCGACAATCCTATGAAAAATACAGTTTGGCTGATACAGGATTGCCAAGCAATCCATTGACTTTGTTTCGTGCTTGGTTTGATGAGGCGGTCGCTGCCAAATTGCCTGAACCGTATGCGATGAGCTTGGCAACTTGTGGCGGTGATAATCGTCCCAGCGTTCGTATTGTGTTGATGCGTGAGCTCACCGAGCAAGGTGTGGTATTTTATACCAATTATGACAGTGCCAAAGGTCAGGATATTGCTGACAATCCTAATGCTGAAGTGTTATTTTTTTGGCACAGTCTTGAGCGTCAGGTTCGTTTAAGTGGGCAAATGGTTAAAGTTTCGGCCGAAAAATCAGCAGCTTATTTTGCCAAGCGTCCACGAGAAAGCCAGCTGGGTGCTTGGGTGAGCCAACCACAAAGCGGCGTTGTTGATAATCGCCAAACAATGGAGGAAAAATTCTTGGCACTAGAGCGGCAGCATACTCAAAATGTGCCTTATCCAAGTTTTTGGGGCGGTTATGAGCTAATCATCGACCATGCCGAATTTTGGCAAGGTCGTCTTGGGCGTATGCATGATCGTATGGCATACACCAAACAAGGTGATGAGTGGCAAATTATGCGTCTTTTGCCGTAGTGCCAGCTTATGGGCGATTGGTTGATTTGTGATGATTGGTGTTTGGTATTTTATCCATACCTAAAACCGAATCAGCCAATGACGCATTTTGGCAACCTTTACAACCTTATCAAAATTGCTACATATCGCAACCATTTAATCAGTTTATTTGCATTTTTTATGTAGATTGTCATACAGTGATTTGGCAAAATAAAAATAGATGCTATCAAATATATCACATAGCATTATATCAAGAATATCAAGGGAAATTTATGTTAACTTCAACCCTAAAAACCGCCGTAGTAAACGCCGTTATCAGTGGTGCTATTATGGCATCTGTTATGATGCCTGTCGCTTTGACAACAGTTGCCCATGCTGCCGCTGCTTCTCAATCACAGGCTACCAAAAATTTAAACAGCCAACTATCAGGCATTCGCTCGATGACGGCAAACTTTAGCCAAACTACACAAGCAGGCAATAAAAAAACCAATTTTACAGGCATGATGGGCGTTCAGCGTCAAAATCAGTTCCGTTGGGAAACCAAATCGCCTGCCGAACAGTTGATTGTCGCTAATGGTAATACCATGTGGATTTATGATAAAGATTTGCAACAAGCAACTCGGCAATCGGTTGGCAGTCAAATCGGAGAAGTACCCGCATTATTATTGTCAGGCGATCCAAGCCAAATTGATCGCCATTTTAATGTCAGCCAACCTGATGCGAATAAAAACTACTTTATTTTAACACCCAAATCCAGTAATGCTAATTTTGGTAGCCTATCATTAAGCTTTAATGGCGGCCGTCCCGTGATGATGGTACTTCAAGATTCTATTGGTCAGACCACAACCATTCAATTTAGTAATATTGCTTTAAATAAAAAATTGCCAGCAACGCAGTTTAATTTCACGCCGCCAAATGGTGTAGATGTGATTAATCAGTAATTTTTTACAATAAAAGGATACGCTATGAAACAAATTAAGATTAAGATTGAAGGTATGACTTGTGGTGGCTGTGTCAGTAGCGTCCAAAAAGCCTTACAAGCGGTGGTTGGCGTTGAGGCAATCTCTGTCAGTCTAGAAGATGGCTTGGCGGTGGTGGCATATGATGAGTCAGACTGCGATGTTCCAGCAATCGTTGAAGCAATTGAAGAGGCAGGCTTTGATACGCAATTGGTTTAGTTGATAATACAACTTAAATATGTTTGGATAGATTTTGGTATACCATTTGTTGAAAAAATCTCACCATAATCATTTGAAATGATTTCTTGGGATAAATTCATTGCTAAAATGATGTAATTTTGTAAAGTGTGTTATAATATCCCCATTTTATAAAATTGAGATCACATGGGGTGATTATGCCAGCCGAATGGTCAGCCATTGTCTATTTACTTGCCAGTTTAGGGCTTGTCGTCTTTATGCTTGTCGTGCCACGCCTATTGGGTGGGCGTTCAAGCGGTTCTCAAAAACAAGAAAACTTTGAAGCAGGCGTGGTTTCAGCAGGGACGGCTCGCATTCGTTTGTCTGCCAAATTTTACCTTGTGGCGATTTTCTTTGTGATATTTGACTTAGAGGCCTTGTACTTGTATGCCTATGCGGTGAGTGTGCGTGAAGTAGGCTGGGCAGGGTTTGCCAGTGCTTTTGTCTTTATTGCCATTTTATTTGTGGGGCTTGTCTATGAGATGCACCTTGGTGCGATGAACTGGGCACCTGCCGATAAGCGTCAGAAAAAACCACGCATCCTAAGCCGTCCTGCCGACTTTGATTTGACCGCCATTACCGCTTTTCATGGCATTGATGAACTGCATACCGACCCCACAGGAAAAGTCCCTGCTCAGTCATCAGGGCGGATTTTTGCAGGGCGTAAAGGCTTACAAGCGGTGCTTGACAAGGACAGCGAACAAATGGCAAACATTGACCACATTAATACCACAGGTCGGGTAACCACCCAAGATTTTAATTCATAATAGCACCGCCAATTGATTGACAGTGTTTGTTGGTATGGGTGATTTTTAAGTGATAAGGAAGGCTTATGATAATAAAAGGGTATAAAATTGATTGGATATTTGCCATGCTTGCCATGAGTTTTGTGATGGCAGCGATTGTTTCTGATAATTTTGCATTCATGGGCGGGGTGATTATTTGTTTGATTTTTGGTATCAAGAAAATAAAAAACAATTCTGATCATTAAGACAGTGGAGCAGATGGCGATGATAAATCAAAAGTTAAAATCTGATTTGTAACCCTAAAACAGTCATTTGGATAAATCCAAAACCAAATCTAAAATAACGCCAGTTTATTAACCAGCAAGATTAAGACGATGAAATATACTCTCACCAAACCAAACCAAAATACCAAGCAATACCCACAACAAAGCCGTGAAATCATTGATGATATCACCCAAGCCGAGGTGGATAAAAATGTTTTTTTGGGCAGATTGTCCGATTTGACACACAATCTTGCTAACTGGGGTCGCAAAAACTCCTTATGGCCCTTTAACTTTGGCACAAGCTGTTGTTATGTGGAGTACGCCACGACCTTGACAGGCGTGCATGATTTGTCTCGTTTTGGGGCGGAGGTCATTCGTGCCTCCCCTCGCCAAGCTGATGTGATGATAGTGGCGGGGACTTGTTTTGTCAAAATGGCACCTGTGATTCTCAGGCTGTATGAACAAATGTTAGAACCCAAGTGGGTCATCTCCATGGGGGCGTGTGCCAATTCTGGCGGTATGTACGACATTTATTCGGTGGTGCAGGGGGTGGATAAAATCTTGCCTGTGGATGTGTATGTTCCGGGGTGTCCGCCCAGACCTGAGGCACTCATTCAAGCCATCATGCTATTACAAGAGAGCATTCAAAAAGAACGCCGTCCGCTGGGCATTCATCTGAATGAACAAGGCGTTATCCAACCTATCATGACACCCGAACGAGACCGCAAGATGGCTGACCGCATTGCTACGGTCAACTTGCGTAGCCAAGATGATGCGTTTTAAGCTGCTTAAGTTTACCCTCATCACCTAAATATGGCTGAGTAAATAAAAATTTCAAAAATGCGTAAATTTTTATACTTTTAAAAAATTGGTAAATACGAATGAGCATAAATCACACTCATGATTTTGGCGTGTTGGAAGAATTGACCGCAAACAACCATACTTATATCACACAATCTACGGCAGACGCCATACCAACCATTTGGGTGGCTTGTGATGAGCTGCTTGATGTTTTGCTGTTTTTACGCACATTGCCCAAGCCCTTTGTCATGCTTGTGGATTTGTCCGCCATTGATGAGCGTTTGCGTCAGTACCGCCATGGTTTGCCTGACAGTGATTTTACGGTGTTTTATCATCTGATGAGCTTGGAGCGAAATTCAGACATTCGCATTAAGGTTGCTTTAAAAGAAGGTGAGCATGTCCCATCTGCGACCAAGATTTATCCCAATGCCAACTGGTATGAGCGTGAGGTGTGGGACATGTTTGGGGTGGTGTTTGATGGGCATCCGCACCTGACACGCATTTTATTGCCCAAATATTGGGAAGGACACCCATTACGCAAAGAATATCACGCACGAGCCACCGAATTTACGCCCTATTTTTTAAACACCGCCAAACAAGAGTTTGAGCAAGAGAACTTACGCTTTGTACCAGAAGAGTGGGGCATGAAACGCTCTGGGCGCGATGAGGATTTTATGTTTTTAAACATCGGGCCAAACCACCCATCTGCTCATGGGGCGTTTCGTTTGGTGTTGCAGCTTGATGGTGAGGAGATTGTGGATTGTATCCCTGACATTGGCTATCACCACCGTGGGGCGGAGAAGATGGCGGAGCGTCAGACTTGGCATTCGTTCATTCCTTATACCGACCGCATTGATTATTTGGGTGGGGTGATGAATGAGTTGCCTTATATCATGGCGGTGGAGAAACTGGCAGGCATTATCACCCCTGAGCGTGCCAATATCATTCGCATCATGATGAGTGAGTTTTTTAGGATTACCAATAACCTGCTTTATTGGGGTACATTTATCCAAGACGCTGGTGGCATGACCCCTGTGTTTTATATGTTTGCTGACCGTCAAAAGGCGTATGATGTCATAGAAGCGGTAACAGGCTATCGCATGCACCCTGCGTGGTTTCGGATAGGCGGTACGGCTCACGATTTGCCAAATGGCTGGCAGCGGTTGGTGCGTGAGTTTTTGGACTGGATGCCAAAACGGATAGATGAATATGTCAAGGCAACCATGACCAATAGTGTGCTAAAAGGACGCACGCAAAATGTCGCCCAATATGATGCCAAACATGCTCTGGCGTGGGGCGTAACAGGGGCAGGACTAAGGGCGACGGGCATTGAGTTTGATTTGCGTAAAGCAAGACCGTATTTGGGTTATGAAAACTTTGAGTTTGATGTTCCCGTGTTTTATAACGGTGATGCCTATGACCGCTGTTTGGTTAAAATTGAAGAGATTCGCCAAAGTCTACGCATCATTGAGCAATGCCTAAATAACATGCCATCTGGGGCATATAAGGCTGAGCATCCACTGGCTGTGCCACCGCCAAAAGAGCGTACCTTACAAGACATTGAAACGCTGATTAACCACTTTGTATCAGTATCATGGGGGCCTGTCATGCCAGCAGGAGAGTCGGCGTGCATGGTAGAGGGGGTTAAGGGGCTTAACAGCTATTATGTCATATCCGATAAATCCACCATGAGCTATCGCACACGTATTCGCACGCCAACCTTTGCCCATTTGCAGCAGATGCCCAGCGTGATTAACGGCTCTTTGGTGTCTGATGCGATTATTTATTTGGCAAGCATTGATATTGTGATGGCAGATTGTGATAGGTGATAATTAAAAAACCCATTTATTAAACACTGGTATTATTATTAATATTTGTCTTAAATTGATGACCAATGAACATATATAAAGTGATTAATATGCTAAAAATTAGTGGTAAAGCAATAAAGCCCATTTTTTGTATAAGATAGGTAATTGCAGGAAAAATAATCAGTAATATGGTACGACTGATAAAAAATGCCATGCCATCAAGCAGTGAACGATAGTTGTTGGGTATAATGTCATGAAATTTAGCTGAAGCTTCAATCATTAAAAACTTAATGCCAAAAAACATAATAAATAAAGAGATGACTATTAATACAACCCCTTTTGTCGAGTGCTGAAACAGTGTGATTGCAGATAGCATGAGCAGTAGTGATAAAAATAGACAAATCAGAATATATGTGTATTTGTTTTTAATGTTACTATTAATGGCATAACTTGACAAAAGCTGAGCAAGAGAGACGATGGAAAAAAACATGCCATAAATCCATCCCAAATTGCCTGTATTAAAGTTTTTAATAACTGGTTGCCATAGTTGTAATATAGTTTGAAAATATATTAGCAAGATAGATAGCACTATTAGCCCATAACATATCTCTTGTTTTGTTTTGAGTATTGAGATTAAACGACCCAAATTTTCTGAGAAGTTGGGTGTATTAATCTTTAAATCACTTATATTATTATGCGTACTTTGGTAGATATCACTGGGTAGTTGTAAAAAAGCACCCATACTGACTATAAATAATAATGTGCCTGCAATAATCCATATGATATTTGATGCTGGTTCTAAAAAACTGGCGCCTACAAAAGCACAAATTGCCATACCTAGGCTGTTGTATTTATTGTCATAAGAGAGTAAAGTTTTATTATCTAGATCTGGGTATTGTTTGTTTTTTATATCTATTAAATAAGATATATAAGCACCACCAAATAATGATAAGGAGATGGCATTAAATGCTTCTGCAACATAAAATTGCCAAATTTCTGAGGCAAAAGCGGTAGTCAACAACCAAAATGACCCAAATAAAATTCCAAGTATGGTAGATAGTTTTCGGCTATATCTATCGGCAATGTAAGATAAGGGTAAATCAATTATCATCATTAACCCAAATTGAAATGATTTTAATAAGCCTAAGTCAATTAAATCAATATTTTTGCTCAAAAGATATAGGGTGGATATGCCACCAATGAGCATACGAAAGCTACCAAAGGCAACACCATAAAAAATGATGGTTTTTAATGTTTTTGGTATGGCAATGATTGCTGACATAAACAATCCTTATTAATAGAAAAAATTTGTTCCTCAACTTTTAGTGTATTAAAGTGTATGCCTATTCGTTTATTTATTGTTTGTGTTTGTAAGAATTCATTAAGAATAAGTGATACACTTTCCCATAATTATCCTATTTTAGGTTTGTTTATGTTTAATTATTGTTAAAAATAATATTAAGTATATTTAGAGTTTTCTTTGTTGAATGAGATCAAAGAATAATGATTCTCAAAAACAAGAGTCTCTCCAAATTTTTTAGTTGCGAACGGTAGAAATCATACTACTCACCTCCTTGTCTGTTGTGGTATTTTGATGTAGAATAATCAAATTTTATGGTGTGGCTATATGTTTGATTGGTTGAATATTCCTTTAATAATTAGACTAGAATAAAAGTCAACTCATGTCAAGATATATTTTATATATATTCAAGATATATTTTATATATTAATCTCAAAATGGGTTTTATATAAAAAACCGAAGGGCTTAACAGCTATTATGTCATATCCGATAAATCCACCATGAGCTATCGCACACGTATTCGCACGCCAACCTTTGCCCATTTGCAGCAGATGCCCAGCGTGATTAACGGCTCTTTGGTGTCTGATGCGATTATTTATTTGGCAAGCATTGATATTGTGATGGCAGATTGTGATAGGTAACTGCCTTTTTTCCAAAGATTGATGGTGATTTAACAATCAGTCTAAGAGCTATTAAATAGGCATTTATACAGGACGGTCATGCAAGAAATAATACAATCCATTGTTTTTATTGCTGCCGCCATACTGCACGGAATTACAGGCATGGGATTTCCGATGCTTGGTACAACCGCATTGGCTTTTATCATGCCATTGTCTAAGGTTGTTGCCTTGGTGGCATTACCAAGCCTGTTAATGAGCTTGTTGGTTCTATGTAGCAATAACAAAAAAGGGTTTTACCAAGAGATTGTTTATTATTTAAAAACCTATAAATTGCTTGCTATCGGTAGCGTCGTTGGCAGCATTTTGGGGGTAAAGCTGCTTTTGATACTTCCAGCGTCTTGGCTGTTTTTACTGATGGCAGTCATTACATTGTATTATTCTGTCAATGGCATTTTAAATGTATGTGCAAAAGCAAAAAATATTCAAGTGGTTGCCAATAATAAAAATATGGTTCTGTTTGGGTTTTTGGCAGGCATCATCGGCGGTTCAACCAATGCCATGTCCCCCATATTGTTAATATTTTTGCTGAGTGAAACAGAGAATAAAAATCGCATCGCAAAAGCAAGTAATCTATGCTATCTTTTGGCGAAAATTGTTCAAATATATATGCTAAAAGACCAGTATTTGTTATTAAATAAGAGTGAATACGGTTTAATATTTTTACTGTCCATATTGTCTGTTATTGGATTGTATGTTGGCATTTGGTTAAGAGCTAAGATTAGCCCAAATTTTTTTAAAATGTTAATTTTTATTGTTTTATTGGTATTGGCTCTAAAAATTGGGCATTCAGGTTTAATTAAACTTTAATTCATTATTAAATGCCTTAACTCGTTATTAAATGTCGTTATTAAATATTGATATTAAATATCGTTATTAAATCATTGGCACAATGTTTTAGAATTTTAAATACAAAAGGTTACCATGAAAATTGTTACCGACAAAACCCCCAAAGTGGACATTCACGCCATTTTAACGCCCCAAGAAATTGATGGCATTCATCATCACATTCATCATTATCCACAAGCCCGTGCGGCGGTGCTTGATGCTTTGAAACTTGTGCAAAAGCGTAACGGCTGGGTCAATGATGCCCAAGTGGTCGCCATTGCCAACATGCTTGGCATCAGTGTGGCAGATGTTGAGGGGGTGGCAACATTTTTTAATCGCATTTATCGCTTGCCTGTTGGGCGACATGTGATTTTGGTTTGTGATAGCATTGCTTGCTATTTGACAGGTTATGAGACGCTTTTGGCTGAGTTTAAGGCACAGCTGGGCATTGAGTTTGGGCAAACCACAGCTGATGGCAGGTTTACCCTGTTGCCAATTTGTTGTTTGGGAAATTGTGATAAAGGGGCAAGTGTGCTGATTGATGAGGACACTTATGGCCCTGTGCTGCCGTCCGAGGTCGGTCTATTATTGGAGCAATATGTATGAATAAGCCAAATGTCAGCGAACAGATTGACGCTCGTAAAAATGGACTTGCCCCAAGCCAGCTTAACCGCCAAAAAACGCCAATTTGGGGCGTGGGACTGACGGACGGGCAAGCACCAACGTCACTTACGCACCCTTTGACATGGCGACTGTATCATCATGATGCACTGCTGACACTGGCAGATTATGAAGCCTTGGACGGTTTTGTTGGCTTAAAAAACGCCTTGACCAAATCACCCAAAGAGGTCGGCGAGATGATAAAAACCGCCAATGTGCGTGGGCGTGGTGGGGCAGGGTTTAACGCAGGGCTAAAATGGACATTCATGACCCCGCCTGATGGGGGCGTGCGTTATTTGATTTGTAATGCCGATGAGATGGAACCTGGCACATTCAAAGACCGCTTATTGATGGAGCGTCTGCCTTTTCAGCTCATTGAGGGCATGCTCATCAGTGCCTATGCCATTGGGGCGAGCGTGGGTTATGTCTTTATCCGTGGTGAATATGTCCTAGCTGCCAAGCGCTTAAAAAACGCCATTAATGAGTGTGTTGCCAATCACTTGCTGGGTGATGGGATTTTGGGGACGGAGTTTAACTTTACTTTGCATATTCACACAGGGGCGGGGCGATATATTTGTGGTGAAGAGACGGCACTCATTAATTGCTTAGAGGGCAGGCGTGCCAACCCACGCACCAAACCGCCATTTCCCCAAGTCTCAGGGGCGTGGGGTCGCCCAACGGTGGTGAATAATGTTGAGACACTAAACAACATGCCTGCCATTTTGTTAAATGGGGTGGATTGGTATTTGAATTTGCCAAAAGCCAAGGGCAAATCCACCACCCCTGGCACCAAAATCATGGGCGTGTCAGGGCGTGTCAAAGATGCAGGGCTTTGGGAGTTGCCATTTGGTCATACCGCAAGAGAGTTAATAGAGCTGGCAGGGGGTATGCAAGAGGGGCTTAGCTTAAAGGCGTGGCTACCAGGTGGGGCGAGTACCGACTTTTTGACCGCAAGTGATGAGCATTTGGATTTGGTGATGGACTTTGACCCCATCATGAAAGCGGGTAGTCGTTTGGGTACTTGCTTGATGATGGTGGTGGACGAAAGCCAAGACATGGTGAGTTTGTCAAAAAATCTACAACAGTTTTTTCAGCGTGAAAGTTGTGGCTGGTGTACCCCTTGCCGTGATGGCTTACCGTGGGGCGTTAAAATCCTTGATGCCATGGATAACGGACAAGCCCAAGCGGACGACATTGACAAACTCTCCGAGCTGACACGAGATTTGTGGCTTGGCAAAACCTTTTGTGCTCATGCCCCAGGGGCGATGGAGCCACTCATGAGTGCGTTAAAATATTTCCGTCATGAATTTGAGCAAAAAGTGAACAACTCAAAACCACAACAAAACAAGGTGGGGGTGTAACATGGCAGTCATTCATATAGATGGCAAAACTTATGATGTGGACGGCTCGGATAATCTGCTCTCAGCCTGCCTGTCGCTTGGCATTGATGTGCCTTATTTTTGTTATCACCCTGCCTTAGGTTCGGTCGGTTCTTGTCGTCAGTGTGCCGTCAAACAGTATAATAACGCCGAGGATTATCAAGCAGGCAAAGGGCGGTTGGTGATGAGCTGTATGGTTGCCCCCAGCGATGACATGTACATCTCTGTTGATGATGATGAAGCCAAGGCATTTCGCAAAAGCATTGTGGAATACTTGATGACCAATCACCCCCATGACTGCCCCACTTGTGAAGAGGGTGGTCATTGTCATTTGCAAGACATGACTTATATGTCAGGTCATCATCGTCGCCGTTACCGCTTTACCAAACGCACTCACCACAATCAAGAGCTTGGGCCTTTTATCGCTCATGAGATGAACCGCTGTATCGCCTGCTATCGCTGTGTGCGATTTTATCAAGATTATGCAGGTGGCGATGATTTGGGCGTGTATGCGTCTAATAACCGTGTTTATTTTGGTCGCCCAGAAGATGGGCAGTTTGACAGTGAGTTTAGCGGTAATTTAACCGAAATTTGTCCCACAGGGGTGTTTACGGATAAAACCCATTCTGAGCGTTACAATCGTAAATGGGACATGCAATATGCCCCAAGCATTTGCCATGGCTGTTCGGCAGGCTGTAACATTTCAGCAGGTGAGCGTTATGGTGAGCTTCGGCGTATTGAAAACCGCTATAATCACGATGTCAATGGCTACTTTTTATGCGACCGTGGGCGTTTTGGTTATGGCTATGTTAACCGAGCGGATAGACCTACCCATCCCCTTAAAAAGGTGAATGGACAATTTGTCAAAACCAGTGCAGACCTTGCTGTGGATGGTGTGGCGGACTTGCTAAAAGGTAAAAATGTGATTGGCATAGGGTCAGCCAGAGCCAGTTTGGAGAGTAATTTTGCCCTAAAAAGACTGGTTGGAGCAAACAATTTTAGCACAGGCGAGCGAGCGGCCGTCAAAGATGTGGTGGAATTGGGTGTGGTATTATTACGCCATGAAGCGGTGCATCAGGCATCATTGGCACAGATTGAGACGGCAGATAGTGTGTTTATTTTAGGGGAGGACATTACCCAAACGGCAAGCCGTGTTGCCTTGTCAGTACGCCAAGCGGCTAAGAATAAATCCCGCCAAATGGCAAGTGCCCTAAAAACCGAGCATTGGCTTGCTGAACCTGTCAAGCGTATCGGACAAAGTGCGTACAGTCCGATTTATGTGGCGTGTGTGGCAGATACTAAGCTATCCGACATTGCCAAAGTGTCCGCTGTTGCCACACCAGATGACATTGCCAAATTGGGCTTTATGGTGGGCGATGTCATCAAGGCATATGCTGATACGCTAGATGAGATTGGCAAAAGTGAGAACGCCATTTTTGCCAAAGAAAAACAGACGGATTTGGTGATTGATGATGACATGGCGATGCAATTTTTGGCGCATCATATCGCTTATGATTTGATTATGGCAAATCGTCCGCTTGTTGTTACAGGCACAAGTTTGACATCAAAAGCAATCGTTCAGGCCGCAGGCTATATTGCCCAAACCTTGACCGCCAAGCGTGCCAAAATCGCCCATGTGGAGCGTGAATTTATAGAAGTACAAAACGCCAAAATCCGTGATGAGGTCGCCCGTCAGTTCATTGACCCTGATAAAGATGCCAAAACGGACGGTACGCACACCACAGAGCGAGACCCCAATGACTTTGAAAAAGAGCTGTCATCTCGCCTATTAAAGACAAATACTCTGTATGCTGATAAAACAGGCGTGTATGTTGCCATGCCAGAGGCCAATAGCGTGGGTGTGAATTTATTGGGTGGGCAGGCGATGGAGGAGGTTTTGGCACAAGCATTTGAGGCGGTGGTCGTGTTAGAACATGATTTGTCAAATCTGACCCCAAGCCAATTTGACAAATTAACACAAAAGACACTCATCGTACTAGACCATCAGTCTTATGAATGGCATGATAAAGCTGATTTTGTGTTATCAAGTGCATCATTTGCTGAAAGTGATGGCACGCTTGTCTCTGCTGAGGGGCGAGCAGGGCGGTTTTTTGCAAGCTATGATAAAAAATATTATGAACCAACCAGCGAGCTAAAAGACAGTTGGCGTTGGCTACATGCACTTGACAATGCCATGACAAACAAGATGGGTGAACCCATCTGGCGCCATCTTGATGATGTCATTGATGAGCTGGTTGTAGAGTATCCACACCTTGCTCAAATCAAAGATGCTGCCCCAGAGTCAGATTATCGCATTACAGGGCTAAAAGTTGCCCGTGAGCCACGCCGTTATTCGGGGCGGACGGTGTTACGCTCACCTATTTCTATTCACGAACCCATGCAACCTAAGGACTTAGACAGTGGTTTGACTTTTTCAATGGAGGGTTATGTGGGCGATAAAACCAATCCAAGCCTTATCCCTTTTGCGTGGTCAGCAGGCTGGAACTCCCCACAAGCATGGAACAAATACCAAAATAAAGTCGGTGGGCGATTAAAAGGTGGCGATGTGGGCATTCGTCTGTTTGAAACACTGCCAAAGACGCAAATGGTGTTTGGGCGTGTTGATATTGATAATGCAAATGTTGCTACAAGCATTTTTTATGGTCGTGCGGTGATTGTGCCTGTACATAACCTATTTACAAGCTCACGCATGATAAGCCGTAGCCCTGTGGTAGCAAGCCAAATCAAACCTGCCATGTGGATGATAAACCATGATGATGCAGAGCGTTGGATGGTTAAGGTGGGCGATAAATTAACCCTAAGCCAGCATGGGGCAGAGATTACCTTGCCTGTGGAGGTGGTGGATTATTTGGCAGACGGCTGTATTGGTTATCCTGATGGTGCTGTACCGCTTATGGTCGGTATACCAACGACTGTCAAAAAAGCAGATAAGGACACGCCTGTCTATGTGCCTGACCATCAAAAGAGCATGCAGAGATTGGCAAGTATCAAGCGTGAGAATATCTTTACACCAAAGGCAGGGTTTAATAACGCACCGTTTGCGATGAATAAAGTGGGGGCATAAATGAGTATTCGTGTGATTCCTGATGTGCCATCATGGCTTGGTGCTTGGTCGTTTGAGTGGTGGTCGTTTGTTTTTATGACTGTCCAAACGCTGATTATTTTTTTGGGGCTTGTCATGACAGCGGCCTTGATGATTGTGTATGAACGGCGTATGTTGGCGTTGTGGCAAGACCGTTATGGCCCAAATCGTGTTGGCTGGCAAGGCTCGCTACAACTGGTGGCGGACATGCTCAAAATCTTTTTTAAAGAAGATTGGACACCCAACTTTGCCGACAAACGCCTATTTACCCTAGCTCCTGCCATTGCCATGTTTGGTGCTTTGGCATCTTTTGCCATCATTCCCTTATCGCCCACATTGGGGGCAGCGGATTGGAACATTGGCATTTTATTTTTCTTTGCCATGGCAGGTTTGGCGGTGTATGCGGTGATGTTTGGCGGCTGGGCTTCTGCCAATAAATTTGCTTTGCTTGGCGGTCTGCGTTCAGCGGCTCAGACGATAAGCTATGAGGTCTTTTTGGGCTTATCGCTCATGGGCGTGGTGGCGATGACAGGGTCATTTAACCTGCGTGAGATTGTCTTAGCTCAGGCAGATGTTTGGAATGTCATTCCACAATTTTTGGGGTTTTTAACCTTTTGTGTGGCAGGGGTGGCAGTTACCCACCGCCATCCTTTTGACCAGCCAGAAGCGGAACAAGAGCTGGCAGAGGGCTATCATGTGGAATACTCTGGCATGAAATTTGGCATGTTTTTTATCGGTGAATACGTCAATGTGGTTGTCATCTCAGCACTCATGACCTGTTTATTTTTTGGGGGTTGGCTTGCCCCATTTAATCTGGATTTGCCCTTTATTCCCCCAGTGTTTTGGTTTTTGATTAAGACTTTGTTTTTTATGACTTTATTTGTGCTAATTCGTGGTTCGCTTATGCGTCCCAGATACGATCAGGTGATGAATTTTGGCTGGAAAGTGTGCTTGCCCATAACACTGCTAAACCTTTTGGCGACTGCTTTTGTGATTTTGATGGTGAATTAAATGTTTGCAACTTTAAAAAATACGGCGGTGGGCATGTTTACCATTGTACGCTCCATGTGGATGGTCAACAGCCACGCCCTAAGACCCAGAGACACGATTTTATACCCTGAACAGCCCGTGCCTGTACCGCCCCGTTTTCGTGGTCGCATTGTGCTGACCCGAGACCCTGATGGTGATGAACGCTGTGTGGCGTGTAACTTGTGTGCGGTGGCTTGCCCTGTGGGTTGTATTAGCCTACAAAAGGCAGAGCGAGAAGATGGGCGTTGGTATCCTGAGTTTTTTCGCATCAATTTTAGTCGCTGTGTGTTTTGTGGCATGTGTGAAGAGGCATGCCCAACCACCGCCATTCAGCTCACCCCTGATTTTGAGCTTGGTGAATATGACCGCCAAAATCTGGTGTATGAAAAAGAACATTTGCTCATCAGTGGTGTGGGTAAATACCCAGAATACAACTATTATAGAGTAACAGGCATGGCAACGGACGATAAACCCAAAGGGTCGCACGAGCGTGAAGCAGAGCCTGTTAACGTGCGGAGTTTGTTGCCATGATTGATGTGTTAAAGGCGTTTTTGGCAAATGGCAGTGTGGTGGGTTTTTATGTCTTATCGCTGGTGGCAATTTGGGCAAGCCTAAGGGTGGTAACGCACGCCAATGCTGTGCATGCCATTTTATCCATGATTGTATCATTATTAGCTGTGGCGGGTATTTTCTTTTTTTTTGGTGCTCCCTTTGCAGGCATTCTTGAAATCATTGTCTATGCTGGGGCGATTTTGGTGTTATTTGTGTTTGTCATCATGATGCTAAATCTAGGCACAGATACCACAGAAGAAAAAACATGGCTTACCGCCAATGCGTGGGCGATGCCTGTGTGTCTGATGATGATTGTTGGGGCGGTGCTGATTGGTTTTATTGGCTATGGCACAGACCAATCCATACAGCTACAAAGCGATACCATCTCTGCCAAAGATGTGGGTGTACGCTTATTTACAGGGTATGTGTTGCTTGTGGAGGTGGCGGCATTTTTGCTTTTGGGGGCATTGGTTGCGGCATATCATTTGGGTAAAAAAGCACTTGATGATGAAAACATCAGCCACAGCCAAACATGCCCTGATGTCACCTCTAATACATGGGCAAATCAAGACAAAGAGCAACAGGAGAGAGCCGATGCAAAATTATAATGTAGATACTCTAAATACCCCCTTTGCCCATGAAGTCGCCAAATTGGCATCTGATATGGGCGTGCCTGCTCATCATGGGCTGATTTTGGCGGCCATTTTGTTTGTTATTGGACTGGCTGGCGTCATGGCAAGACGCAATGTGTTGTTCATGCTCATGAGTTTGGAGATTATGATGAACTCAGCTGCCCTTGCCTTTGTAGTGGGGGGTAACATGTGGGGCAAGGCAGATGGGCAGGTTATGTTTGTGTTTATTTTGACGCTGGCAGCAGCAGAGGCGGCGATTGGGCTTGCCATGATTTTGCAATTTTATCATCGTTTTAGAAGTCTTGATGTCAATCACGCCAGTGAATTAAAGGGGTAGGGTGGTATGAATTTGTTAGCATTGACCTTTATTTTCCCTTTAATTGGATTTTTGATATTGACCATGGGGCAAGGCAGAATTGGCGAAAAACCTGCTACCATCATTGGGGTGGGGGCGATGGGGCTGTCGGCTGTGTGTGCCTTTGTCAGTATTTTTGGGTTTTTGACAAAAGGGCAACAGGCGATGTCTGTGCCACTTTGGACATGGCTGTCGGTGGGCGATTTTACTCCCAAATTTGGGCTGTATCTTGATGGATTGTCTGTTACCATGATGGGCGTGATTACAGGCGTGGGCTTTTTGATTCATCTGTTTGCCAGTTGGTATATGAAAGGTGAGGCAGGATTTGCCCGTTTTTTTAGTTATCTGAATTTATTTGTGGCAAGCATGCTCATGCTTGTGCTTGCTGATAACCTTTTGCTCATGTATTTGGGCTGGGAGGGTGTGGGCATTTGCTCATATTTGTTAATTGGCTTTTATTATCAAAACCGAGCCAACGGGCGGGCGGCGATAAAGGCATTTACCGTCACTCGTGTGGGTGATGTGTTTTTGGCGATTGGGCTGTTTTTACTGTTTGTTGTATTTGGTACGCTTGATATGACCGCCATCAATGCCAAAGCAGATGCCATGTTTGCTGTTAATGACCCCATGCTACTACTCATCGCGGCAATGCTTATCGGCGGTGCGTTTGGTAAATCAGCACAAATTCCACTGCATACCTGGCTTGCAGATGCGATGGCAGGCCCTACGCCTGTTTCCGCTCTTATCCATGCAGCCACCATGGTAACCGCAGGGGTGTATTTGATTGCCCGCATGCACCCTTTATTTGTGCTGACCCCCCAGATGCTCCTGTATTGGGTGGGCGGTGTTGGTGCATTGTCCATGCTGGTGGCAAGTTTTTGTGCGTTGGCACAAACCGACATTAAGCGTATTTTGGCGTATTCAACCATGAGTCAATTAGGGTATATGTTCATTGCCTTAGGGGTTGGAGCGTGGCAGGTGGCGATTTTTCACTTGATGACGCACGCATTTTTTAAGGCGTTATTATTCTTGGCATCTGGGGCGGTGATTGTCTCAACACACCACGAGCAAAACATTTTTAAAATGGGTGGTCTGCGTCATAAAATTCCCCTTGTGTTTTGGTCATTTTTGGTAGGTGGTGGGGCGTTGGTTGCCTTGCCTTTTGTAACGGTTGGCTTTTATTCCAAAGAAGCCATTTTATGGGAGACTTATGCCACAGGACACATGAGTCTGTTTTGGGCAGGCGTGTTTGGGGCGTTTTTGACGGCTGTTTATACTTTCCGTTTGATTTATCTTGTGTTCTTTGGAGAGCAAAAAACGCATGGCGAGTCTTTAAAGGGCATAAGTTACGCTTTGCCTTTGGTGGTGTTACTGCTATTGTCAACAGGAATTGGAGCATTAATCCATCCCCCCTTGGCAAATGTTTTACCGATGAGTGTGGGCAGTACTCTAACAGATGCTAAGCATACCGCTGAAATTATCGCTGTTAGCTTTACTGTCTGTGGCTTGGTGTTTGCCTACTTTTTATATGTCATAAATAAAGGCAAAATTTTGACAAAATGGACAAATTCTACCTTTGGCACAGCATGTGTTTATTGGTGTTACCATGGATTGGGCTTTGATGCGTTGTATGACATTATTTTTGTTAAACCCTTTTTGGGCATCACAAAGGCATTAAAATCTGACCCAATAGACCGCCTAATAAATATCTTAGCCATAGGTGCTTCATGGGGTAATAAATTAACAACAAAAACCCAAACTGGGCTTTTGCATACTCATGCCATCAGTTTTGGTGTAGGTCTGGCGGTTATTTTAATCTTAGCATTGATGATGGTGGTGTAACATGGCATTAGAACAAAATTGGATACTACCAGCATTGATCGCAATTCCATTGATTGCAGGCTTTTTATGCTGGTTAATTGAAAAAATCAGCGATCGCCTGCCACGCTGGATTGCACTGATTGGCATGGTCATTACTTTTATTTTGACCTTAGTGCTTTGGCAACAAGGGAATTTTAATACGCTACTGGTAACAGATACAGCGGTCAGCGGTGAGACATTGCCTTGGGCGGCACAGTTTATCCTGCCATGGATTCCAAGTTTTGGCATTAAATTTCATTTAGCGATGGATGGCTTGTCTTTACTGATGATTGCGTTGACGGCATTTTTGGGTATTATGGCGGTGGGCTGCTCATGGGGCGAAATTCAGCGCCGTGTGGGATTTTTTCATCTTAATCTGCTGTGGTCACTAGGCGGCGTGATCGGCGTATTTTTAGCCATTGATTTGTTTTTGTTTTTCTTTTTTTGGGAATTGATGCTGTTGCCGATTTATTTTTTGATTGCACTTTGGGGACATAATGCCACAGGGGGTAAGAGCAAAGAATACGCAGCAACCAAGTTCTTTATTTATACACAAGCCTCAGGCTTGATCATGTTAATTGGCATTTTATTATTAGTCATTATTCAGTTTAGCCAAACAGGTGTTTTAAGTTTTGATTATCATGATCTCTTAGGGGTAAATCTTGGTGATTGGGAATATGCCATCATGCTTTGCTTTTTTATTGGTTTTGCAGTTAAGCTGCCAATATTTCCCTTGCATGGTTGGCTGCCTGATGCCCACGCCCAAGCACCAACGGCAGGTTCGGTAGATTTGGCGGGGATTTTGATTAAGACGGCGGCATTTGGCTTGTTGCGTTTTGTCATTCCATTATTTCCAAATGCCTCGGCACAATTTGCCCCAGTGGCGATAACTTTGGGCATGATTGGCGTATTTTATGGGGCATTTTTGGCATTTGCCCAAACCGATATCAAGCGACTGCTCGCTTATACCAGTGTGTCGCATATGGGTTTTGTCGTGCTTGCCATTTATGCTGGCACACTTGTATCGTTACAAGGTTTGATGGTGCAAATGCTCGCTCATGGTCTATCAAGTGCAGCACTGTTTATTATGGCAGGTCAAATTTATGAGCGTTTGCACACTCGTGATATGACGGTAATGGGTGGCATGTGGGGACAGTTTCGCCGCCTTGCTCCATTTATGATGTTCTTTTGTGCGGCATTGTTGGGCATACCTGGTACGGGTAACTTTATTGGTGAGATTTTGATTTTGATTGGTGCTTTTGCCATACATCCGATCTTTGTCACACTTGCCACAGTAAGCCTTGTGATGGCAGGACTGTATTCTTTGATGATAATTTATCATGCGTTATTTGGTCAAAATACCACGCTTGAATTGGTGAAGCAAAATCACGGTACGCTAAAAGATTTGGGTAAACGAGAATTGGTATTGCTACTTTCTTTGGCAATCGGTTTGGTATGGCTTGGCTTGTACCCTCAGCCTGTTATGGATAAGTCTGAAGGGTCAATGCAGTGGATTGCCAGTGCTTATGCACATGATGTCATCATGGCAGATGAGCCAATGCATGGCATTCGATTGATTGAAGGGAATATGGGTGACTATATGCATGCCCATCACCATCAGCTGCATGGTCAAGGATATGACGCTGGTATACATCATCACAAAGGCTCTGATGGCCATCATCACGATCACCAAACCAAGCAGGGGGAATAATCATGAATCCGATGATTTTTGAATCTATTTTATCAATACTGCCTGCTGTGATCGTGGCACTCACTGCGCTCATCGTAATGATTACCATTGCTGTCAAGCGTTCTCATTTTTGGGCGGCAACACTCAGCGTCGTAGGTCTAAATATGGCGTTGCTGGCAGTTATTTCCCAAGCCTTAGGCTTAGTGCCTGCAGGCGTATCTTTTGGCGAATTGTTTATCTTTGATGGTTTTGCAATTTTCAATATGGGTGTGATTTTGATTGCAGCATTGGCTTGCTGTACATTAGCATACGGCTATTTTGAGACCTTACAAGATCATAAAGATGAACTGTATTTGATTATGCTAATCTCTACGCTAGGGGCAATGCTAATGACAGGTGCAGCGCATTTGGCGGCATTTTTTATGTCGCTTGAGCTGTTGTCTGTACCGATGTATGGTATGTTAGCATACACCTTCTTGCGTTCTCGATCACTTGAGTCGGGTTTAAAATACCTTATCATGTCCGCCACCGCCTCTGCCACCTTGCTGATGGGCATGGCGTTGATTTTTGCTGATGCAGGTACTTTATTATTCAAAGATTTGGCAAGAAATCTTTTGATTGGTAATTTGTCAGGCTTAAGTGTGGCTGGGGTGGTCATGATGTTGGCAGCTGCAGCATTTAAATTATCAGCAGCACCATTTCATTCATGGGTGTCAGATGTCTATGAAGGTGCACCAGCACCAATCGCTGCTTTTTTAGCAAGTGTGAGTAAAGTGGCAATGATGGCACTTGCACTTAGATTCTTTGTGGGTAGTATGTTTACTGCCATGCCAGCTTTTGAGACGATTTTGATTGTTGTCATTGTTTTGTCTATTTTAATGGGTAACTTGCTTGCAATCCACCAAAATAACATTAAGCGTATGCTTGCTTATTCTTCGATTGCACATATTGGCTATGCATTGACAGCACTTTTATCAATCGGTGCAGGTAGCTTGCCTTTGGTGAGTATGTATATGGCAGTTTATGCACTGACATCTATTGGAGCGTTTGGGGTGATCACACTGATGTCAAGCCCATATCGTGAGCGTGGACGCACTTCTATCAGTGGCGAAGCTGATGACCTGCGTTTTTATCAAGGGTTATTTTGGCGTCGTCCCGTTCTAACGGCGGTACTGACTGTGATGCTACTATCATTGGCAGGTATTCCTCTGACGGCAGGATTTGTTACCAAATTTACCATATTCTTTGCGGCTGTACAAGGCATGCACTTCTTGGCGGCTGGTATGATTATTTTGGGTAGTGCCATCGGTTTGTATTATTATTTGCGTATTTTGGTCAATCTGTACCAAAAACCCAAAGTCAATCTTGAGTTTGATGCACATCAACATTGGGGCGTTAAGGCAGGCGGAGTCATGGCGATGATTATCACTGCACTTATCGTTATCTTTGGCGTACTACCAGAAGCAATGATGCAAATGGCTGCCCGAGCAGTGATGTTGTAATAAAGATTACGATTTATCAGTAAATCAGCACCCAAATGAGTGCTGATTTACATTTATGCCAATCTTGGTCATATCAAGTTAAACCTTGACAATAAAAAAAGAGCTTAATCATAAGCCCTTTTTATCGCATCGTCAGAAAATTAAACGGCACAAGCATCACTTGCCAAATAAGTTTCAAGTTCTTCTGAACCGCCGATGCGTTTGCCACCAACAAAGACTTGTGGCACTGTCTCATGGCCAGTGATGGCACGAACACTTGTCATGCTGGCATCTCGGCCAAGTACAACTTCTTCATATGCAACACCATGAGATTTTAAAGCCTCTTTAGCCTTGGCACAAAAATCACAACCAGGCTTGGTAATAATGGTTACAGACGGCTTATCTTCCCAATCTGGATTTAAAAATTTGATCATGGTATCAGCATCAGAAACCTCAAACGGATCGCCATCTTTTTCAGGCTCATCAAAGATTTTGACAATCATGCCATCATCAACAAGCATCGAATAACGCCATGAACGCTTACCAAAGCCCAAATCTTCTTTGCTAACCAAACGATTCATACCTTCGGTAAACTCACCATTACCATCTGGGATTAAAGTGATCTTGTCACTTTCTTGGTCGTCTGCCCAAGCATTCATCACAAAGGTATCATTCACCGATACGCACAAAATATCATCAATGCCCAGTTTTTTAAATTCATCCGCCAATTCATTATAACGAGGCAGATGCGTTGATGAACAAGTCGGCGTAAAGGCACCCGGCAATGAAAAAACCACGACTTTTTTGCCACTAAAAAGTTCATCAGTGCTAACATCAACCCACTGATCACCTTGGCGTGTATGAAATACAGTGCTTGGGACTTTTTGTCCTGTCATGTCTTTAAAAGCCATAATAATGTTCCTTTTGGTTGTGATAAAACTTGTATGAAAAAAATTGATAGTATTTAATTTAATTTATATTTATTATATAAGAATATTTATTAATATTTCAAGTGATAATTTTAAAGGCAATCAAGGCAGTTTTTTGGATTTGATGCGTGACTGATGATTTGACTAAAGCCAAATTATCAGTCAAAATACACAATAAAAGTCCAATGTCTGTTAAGATGACATTGGTGATTAAGATGATAATGACAAAGAGAACATCATGAGTGATGACAAAGCAGTGACATTGACGGTGCTATCAAAGACAGTTTGGTCGCCCAATTTATTTAGTTTTACGACAACCAGACCTAAGGGTTTTCGGTTTGAGGCGGGGCAATTTGTTCGGCTGGGATTATGTGCAGATGAGCTGATTTATTATCAAGATAAGCATCAAGATACGCCTAAATCTGAGAGTGTAAGTCCAATTTTTCGTGCGTATTCTGTAGTATCGTCTCCGTATGATGAGACACTTGAGTTTTTTTCGGTGGTGGTGGCTGATGGGGAGTTTACATCACAGCTTCAATACTTACAAGCAGGTGATCAGTTGTATCTTAATACAATACCGTTTGGGTTTTTGACGCTATCACGCTACCAAGAACCAACGCCAAAAACATTATGGTTATTAGCAACTGGCACAGGGCTTGCACCATTTTTATCTATTCTACAGGATTTGTATGCTTGGGAGTACTATGATGACATCGTGCTTGTATACAGTGCACGAACTCAAAGTGAATTAGCGTATCAAGACAAAATTCATTCATTGGCAACAAGCTTTGGGGGGTTGGTGGATAATCCTGCTCGTTTTTATTATGTGCCAATCGTAACGCGTGAAAAAGTCGCTGGCTGCTTATCTGAGCGTATTCCAAGCTTAATTAATAATGGTGAGCTTGCCAAGACAGCAGGGGTAGCACTCGACACTCAATCGCATGTCATGCTGTGCGGTAATCCACAAATGGTTGAGGACACCAAAGAAGCACTCAAAGCACAGGGGCTTAGCATGAATCGTCGTGGCGTTGGTCACATTGCCGTAGAAAATTATTGGTAAAAACCACCAGTACGCTCTCAGCTTGGCTTATATTTGTAACTTGTATTTGGTTAAATCGTGGCTTGTATCATAAAAATAGCCAATTTTGATGCTAATGCCTAATAAAAATCCCATCATGCTGGTCATGAGCAATAAGAAATAAGATGGCTGATACTAAAATCATCCCCTAAAGATATTAGGGGATGAAAATTAGGGGATGAAAAAAGGTAATTTACATTTTTTCTACGGTCTTAATACCAAGTAATTGCAGGCCTTGTTTTAGAGTTTTGGCGGTCAGTGCTGCAAGTCGTAGGCGAGAGGTCTTTGTCTTATCATCAGAGCTTAGGATTGGGCAGGCTTCATAAAAACTTGAGAAAATACCCGCCAATTCAAATAGGTATTGACACAATAGATGTGGCATACCGTCTTTGGCAACCAATAATAGCACTTCTTCAAATTGAAGTAATTTGACCGCCAAGGCTCGCTCTTTATCTTCATGAATCACAATCTCACCGCCAATATCTGCCATATCAAGCCCTGCACGCGCAAAAATCGAGCGAATGCGTGTATAGGCATATTGCATATAGGGTGCAGTATTGCCCTCAAATGACAGCATATTATCCCAATCAAACACATAATCAGTATTACGATTTTTGGAAAGGTCGGAATATTTAACCGCACCAATGGCAACCGCTTCAACGACAGCACGCTTTTCTTCAGCACTAAGATCGGGATTTTTTTGCTCGATTAGGGTGGTTGCACGCTCGATTGCTTCATCAAGCAAATCGGCAAGCTTAACCGTGCCACCTGTGCGTGTTTTAAAAGGTTTACCATCCTTGCCAAGCATCATACCAAAGGTAAAATGCTCCATGACAAATTCATCAGGTACAAATCCTGCCTTGCGTGTGATGAGCCATGCTTGCTGTGCATGTAGGGTTTGGCGTGCATCGGTAAACAAAATGACACGGTCAGCATGAAGTGTATGATAGCGGTAAGCTGCTGCAGCGATGTCGGTGGTTGTGTAAAGATAGCCGCCATCCTTTTTTTGGATGATGACGCCCATTGGGTCGCCTGCTTTATTTGTAAATTCATCCAAAAAAACCACCACAGCACCATCATCTTCGACCGCCAAACCTTTGTCTTTGAGTGTTTGAACAATGCTGGGCAGCATTGGATTATATAGGCTTTCACCCATGGTATCATCACGCGTTAAGGTAACATTTAGGCGGTCATAAGTGTGCTGACATTGTGCCATGGTGATATCTACAAGTTTTCGCCACATTGTTAAGCAATACTCATCACCGCTTTGGAGTTTTACCACATAATTACGAGACTTTTTGGCAAACGCTTCATCGCTGTCATAGGCGTGTTTTGCTGCACGATAAAATGCTTCTAAATCAGATAAATCCAAATCCTTGACATCGTCATTTTGTACCTTTTCAAGATAAGCGATGAGCATGCCAAACTGCGTACCCCAATCACCCACATGGTTAGCACGGATAACGGTATTACCTAAAAATTCAAGCGTGCGTACGACGCTATCACCGATGATGGTTGAACGCAGGTGACCGACATGCATTTCTTTGGCGACATTTGGGGAGGAGTAGTCAACCACCACGGTATCATTTTGGGCGGCATTTACGCCCAAAGTGCGACTGATATTGGCTTGATTGGCATGTTTAGATATCCACTCATTTTTTAAGAAGATATTAATAAATCCAGGGCCTGCAATCTCAAGTTTTTCGGCGATATCATCAATGCTTAAATGATCAAGCACCGTTTGGGCAAACTCTCGTGGATTTATACCCAGTTTTTTGGCAGCACCCATGATGCCATTGGCTTGATAATCCCCAAATTGTATTTTATTGGATTGACGCACTAAAGCCTCAACCTCGCTGCCTGCACCAGCTGCGATCATTGCCTTTTTAATTTCATCGTTTAAAATTGCTTGAATATTCATCGATTGCCTATGGATAAATTATAAAAATAAAAAAAATTCTGATTAAATAAGCCGTGATTTTAGCAAATTTTCTATAAAAAATCTTGATTAATTGGCAAATGATGCCAAGCAAGCTTTTGTATGTTTCATTAAGTTAAATAAGCTAAAATACTCAAAATCAAAAAAACCGCCCAATCTCTAAGATAGGCGGTTTTTAATAATGGCGGAAGCTGAGAGATTCGAACTCTCGGTGGGCTATGAACCCACGCCGGTTTTCAAGACCGGTGCATTCAACCGCTCTGCCAAGCTTCCATAAGCGGTGTATTAATAAAAAATGGCGGAAGCTGAGAGATTCGAACTCTCGGTGGGCTATGAACCCACGCCGGTTTTCAAGACCGGTGCATTCAACCGCTCTGCCAAGCTTCCAATGCGTCGTATTATAGACGAATTTTTTGTAAATGCAAGGATTTTTTATAAAAATTGGCATAATTTTGTTATATTTAAACACCAATTGCCAATGGGGCGATTATGGAAGCTCAAACCTTTCTATAAAGGCGAAACTAAGAAGTTATTAAAATAATTTCGGCTGACGGCGAGGGGTACCAATCTCCTCGATACTAATTTCATCGGTTGTACGACAATTTGTTTGGGGGGTGATAATATCTCGTGCCAGTGCTACCAGTTCATAGATCGTACGGCGTGTATGGATCAGATTATCTTTAGGGTTTTGCCAGCTGGAGCGAATGGCAAGGGGTGCAGGGGCGGGTATAGTATGGATGCCAGCCTTGGCAAATTGACGGCGCGCCCGAGCCATATGATAGCGATCTGTCACCAAATAAACTGTCGTTGATAGCTCATGATGGCTGAGTAATTTGGCAGTAAAAACGGCATTTTCGCAAGTATTCATACTGGCGTTTTCGTTGATAATCACCACCTTTGTCCTGCCAATATGCTCAATCAAATAGTCGCGTAGCCATGGGGATTCGGCACCACTGGTAATAATGCTCAAAGGATACAGCTTGTGCAGATGAATGGCGGCATTTGCACGGCTTTGGGTAAAGTGGTTTAGGCTGATTGTACCAGCTGAGTTTTTGGTTAATCCACCGCCAAGCACAACGATACTTGTGGCATCATCTTGAACGGTAGCTAAGGTGAGGGCAGAATACAGATTAAGTAGACCAACACCAAGATTGGCAAATATAGGCGTTAAGGCACTCGCTATGCCAATCAGTATCACAGTACTACCCACTGCAATAAATTTTAAGGATTTTAATACCACACATCTCATGGTGGAAGTGCGTTTTTTTGATCTGTTAGTTGTAGCTGCCATCAGCATTAATCCAGGCAGGTTCACGCACTAAGGTGATGTCAAATTTTTGTTTAACTGCAGCGATGATAACATCAGCTGTGGCTTTGATATCCTCTTGGGTGGCAATAAACGGCATATGATTGGTTAAAACAAGTGCTTGTTTGGCGTGGGTTAATATCGGCGGCACACCTTGACCTTTAAGTCCTGCTTGGTCAATCAGCCATCCTGCAGGTACTTTAACCAAAGTTTTGGTAATAAGATAGCATGGCAAATTAGGATAATCCACGCACAGTTTTTGATAATGTTCTGTTGAGATGATTGGATTTTGAAAAAAAGAGCCACAGTTGGCCAAAACTTTTGGGTCGGGTAGTTTGCTTTGGCGGATGGCAATAACTGCATGATACACATCTGTCGTGGTAACGGCAGTCCTGCCTTGATGATTTGCCAGCTGTTTTGCATATGTGTGCAAATCGCCATAGCTACTTAGAATGCGTGTTGGGTTTTTATGTAATCGCAGTGTCACCGCACAAATGAAGTAGCGATTTGGCTCATCTTTAAAAATGCTATGACGGTAGCCAAATTGGCATGCTTGTTTAGACAACTGTTTAAACTGCTTGCTCGCCCATTCATAAACCTGTACGCTGACCAACACATCGTCAAGTTGTACACCATAAGCACCAATATTTTGCACAGGTGCAGCACCGACAAGCCCTGGAATTAAGGCAAGATTTTCAAGTCCAAACCAGCCTTTATGCACGCAATCGGTTACTAAATCATGAAAATTTTCACCTGCTTGCACCTCTAAGATGATTTCTTGGTCATCTTCAAACAGCACACGCCTACCCATCATGCGAGGTAAAAGCACGGTGGTATGCAGTCTGCTTGGCAATAAAACATTACTGCCACCTGATAGCACAAACCAAGTGTTATTTAGCTTAAGTGTTGGCAAAGCGGCTGCATCATGAATGACGATCGCTGTATCTGCAACAGACGACAGTGCCATAGTATTCATCGAAGACAGGTCATAATTTTGGTAAGTGTCAAGCATGGAATATGTCAATTGATGGGCAATGGGTTGCATTATAGCGGTAGCAGGTTTGATAAGTCAATCCGCAGCCAGTGAATCTTGATGATCAAGCTGCCATACCGTGATATACCGATCGGCAATTTGCTGAAGATGGGTGTACATTTGCTCAAAATCTTGCTCATCGCCATAATAAGGGTCAGCAACCGACCGACCTTCTGGATCAAATAAGCTAAGCTTTGCCATATCTCGACCATTAGCATGCATCATGGCAGTAGTTTTAAGAGTTTGTAAGTCTGATAAATTGGTGTCATCCATCGCAAAAATGAGCTCAAATTCATAAAAATCTTCCAAAGAAACTTGGCGTGCACGAAGCCGACTTAACTCAAAACCAAGTGACTCACCAGTGGCGATGGCGCGTGGATCGGGTGGATTGCCAATGTGATAGCCCGCTGTACCTGCTGAATCCAAATAAACATCAGGCAAAAAATTGGTCAGTTTGGCACGCATGACAGCTTCAGCGGATGGACTTCGGCAGATATTACCCAAACAAACAAAAAGAATCGATCGTGGTATGGTCATAGTAGCTACCAATGGTGTTTAAATTTATTTAATTCTCGACGCTGCTTTTTATCAGGCCGGCTGTCTGGACGCGCCAAATTAAGCAGTTTTCTTTGTTCAGCCATAAAAGCACGCTGAGTTTTGCTTGCATCAGTTTCTTCATACAATGTCGCTGCAAGGGTAGCATTACCCCGATTTTCAGATAGGGCTTTGATGATGATTGTTTTTTCTTCAAGGCGTGTCGCATGCCCTTGGCGAATGGTGAGTGTATCGCCGACTTGTAGCTCTTTGCTGACTTTGATTTTAGCACCGTTCATATGTACTTTGCCTGCTTCGATGGCTTCTTTGGCAAGGCTTCTGGTGCGAAAAAATCGTGCTGCCCATAGCCATTTATCAGCACGCACCTTAGTAAGCTTCGTTTGATTCATAAAATTTATCACTTTATTTAATTTTATAGGTGGTTGGTGGCTTGATGGTTTTGTAGGCAATCATGGATGGCGATGGCAATTTCATAAGCCAAATTTACCGGTACAGCATTATCAATCATTTTATAACCGTCATTGACATTTTGATAAATGAATTTAAAGTCATCTGGAAAGCCTTGTATTCTTGCCACTTCTCGGACGGTCATTCTTCTGTATAGATGCTCTTTGCCAATAACAAAACGAAAATCGTTGGTGCCATGTTTTTGCATTTTGGGCGCTTGTGGGTGTAATTGGCACTGACGACCTGATGCCTGTACCGTAAAGCCTTGTTCGTGCCATGCCTTGACATGATTTCGGCTCATATAAATGGGTGAAAAACTGCCAATGAAATATTCATTATTATTAATGGCTTTGGGATTGGTTTGATTTTTATCTAACGCTGCAACAGCTGTTTGTTGTAAATCCCAAATAACATCTTTGAGCGTAATTTTGTTATCGTCTTCTGCAGTTGAACCAATTGGGAAGTTAAAGTTAATGGCTAAATCTTTACGAAACCCAATATAAAAAAACGCTTTCTTTCTTGAGCAACACCATAGTTTTTGGCATTCACCATATTCACAGTAACATCATAACCGCAATCATCAAACATGTTTAAAATACTTTTAACAGCGTCTGAATGTCTATTAGCAAGCATACCGCTAACATTTTCTGCCAAAAAAACTTTGGTTGTTTGTTTTTTAAAATACGAATATAATCATAAAATAACTGACCACGAGCGTCGTTAATACCACGCAAAGCACCCGCTTCTGACCACGATTGACAAGGCGGTCCACCAATAATGCTATCAATATCGTTTGGGAAATCCTCTTCTAAGATATGGCGAATATCGCCTTCAATCAACTTGGTATTATGATGGTTGGCTTTAAAGGTTGCCCAAATAGTTTTATCATATTCGTTAGCAACAGCAATGTTAAATCCTGCTTTTTTAAATCCCAAATCAAGACCGCCACAACCACTAAATAAACTGATAATATTCATACACTAAAACTAATTAACTTGGCTGATTTTAATTGAGCTGGATTGTTGGGATTTTTGATATAAACATCTTGAATATTAAATCCATCAATATAACTTAGCAAAAATATCTTTTACCCATTTTTCTAATGCTCCACCCATTTGATTGGCACGATTGAGTCCATGTAAATCACGGGTCAGTTCATAAGAAAAATCTGTGACAATATTAAAAATTGCATTAATAATATTCATAATATTACTTCAAAAATAGCTGATAGCCCACATCTTCTGTCAAACCTTGACATTCGTAGCCAATATCAGTAAGTGCATCTAGAATTTGGCGGCTATTACTATGGCTGGCCTGTAATCCTACCAAAATTCGTCCTTCGGCAGCACCATGATTTCGATAATGAAATAGGGTAATATTGAAATCTTGACCCAATTTTTCTAAAAAATTGAGTAGTGCACCGGGCCGTTCAGGAAAAATCACTCTAAATAATCGCTCATCTTCTAGATTGGCATGCCCCCCAATTAAGTAACGAATGTGTGTTTTGGCCGCCTCATCATCGGTTAAGTCATAAGCTGTATAGCCGTTTTTTACCAAAGTATCGCTAATTAAGATGCGTTCTTTTTGACCTTCTTTTAGTCCGATACCAACAAAAACATGGGCAGTATTGGGGTTAGTGGCGTCCATACGATAATTAAATTCAGTGATATTTCGACCTTGTAGTACACGACAAAAATCCAAAAATGCACCAGTTTTTTCAGGCAATTGTACCGCAAAAATTGCTTCTTTTTGTTCACCGATTTCGGTTCGCTCAGCAATATAACGCAAGCGGTCAAAGTTCATGTTTGCACCCGAGATGATGGCAACGCAGTTTTTGCCACTTAGGTTGTGCGTTTGGATAAATTTTTTCATACCTGCTACCGATAAAGCACCTGCCGTCTCAACAATGGAGCGATTTTCTTCAAAAATATCTTTGATGGCTGCACAGATTTCATCGTTAGTACAAGTGACCACTTCAGGCTCAATCACAGTACCTGAGCCATCAGATTTTGATAATTTGGCAATTTGATAAGGCAGCTCGCCAATTTGGGCAACTGCTACGCCATCAGCAAATAAAGATACCTGCGGTAGGCGGACACGCTTATTGGATGCTAGGGCGGCTTTTAGGCAAGCTGCACCTTCAGGCTCAACAGCAACCACCTTAATATGTGGTGCAACTTCTCCTAAAAAAGCTGCTACGCCCGCCAACAGACCGCCGCCACCACAAGCAATAAATACATAATCAATATTACGCCACTGCTGTGTCAGCTCAAGCCCAATAGTTCCTTGTCCTGCAATCACCAGTTCATCATCATAAGGTGCGATATAAGTCATGCCGTCGGTTTCAGCTTTATGCATCGCAAAGCGGTTGGCTTCATCGAAGCTATCACCATGCAAATACACCGTACCACCAAAGGATTTGACTGCCTGAACTTTGATATCAGGCGTCGTGGTTGGCATGATAATTAAATTATTAATACCCAAACGGTTGGCAGAATATGCCACACCTTGGGCATGGTTACCTGCTGATGCACAAATGATGCCTTTTTGTTTTTGAGCGTCGGATAATTGGCTGATTTTATTATAAGCACCTCGTAACTTAAAACTAAAAACAGGCTGTAAATCTTCTCGTTTTAGACGAATGTGGTTATCAAATTTTTTGGAAAGTTTGGTGGCAGGTTCAAGGGGGGTATGAATGGCAACATCATAAACAGTGGCTTGTAAGATGGCACGGACATAGGGGGTAAGCATGAGTATTCCTTTATTCTACCGTTGTTTTTAATTTTTTATCACTAGAAATTTAATGGCTCATAAAACGATTTAACCTTAAGATCAAGATGTATTAAGTGGATCATTGACTTGGTTACTGCCTTATTGGTCATATGACCAATTAAAAACACGCAGCAGTAACCAAATCTAACATCATTTAAGCATCAAGGCTTGCCATGACCGCTTCGCTAAAATTGACATTGGTATAAACCTCTTGAACATCGTCCAAATCCTCAAGCATGTCAATCATTTTAAGAACTTTTTGAGCATCATCAATATTATCAATGTCCGCTGTCGTACTGGGCGACATGGTAACCTCCATGCTATTTGGCGTCAATCCAGCAGCAATCAGTGCATCAACAACAGTACCAAAATCTGCAGGCGAGGTGATAACCAAAAGGCTTTCGCCATCGTTTTCGATATCCTCTGCACCAGCTTCTAAGGCAATCTCCATGATGCTATCTTCTAGGCTTAAATCATGAAAGATGATTTCGCCACGCTTACTAAATAAATACGCAACCGAACCTGAAGTACCCAGATTGCCGCCATTTTTACTAAAGGCGTGACGCACCTCGCCGACAGTACGATTGACATTATCAGTCATGGTTTCAACAATGACCGCTACGCCACCAATACCATAACCTTCATAGGTAATCTCTTCCATATTGTCATTATCACCACCCCCAGCACCACGCTCAATCGCACGCTTGATGACATCTTTGGTCATGTTGGCGGCGTTTGCTTTTTCTAGAACGGCACGCAGGCGAGGGTTATTGGCAGGGTCTGGATCACCTGATTTGGCGGCTGAAACGATTTCACGGATAATTTTGGTAAAAATTTTACCCTTTGCAGCATCCTGCTTGGCTTTGCGATGTTTGATATTTGCCCATTTACTATGACCTGCCATAATGCACCTTTACTAAAACAATAAAAATACTAAAAAGTAAAGTGATTGTATCAAAAGGCTTGGGTAACTTAGATAATTATCCAAGCCTTTGATGGATTCAATCACACAATCAAAGAAAGTTAAAAAGATAAATTTTAGCAAATTTTTAGGGATTTGATAAGCCTAAAAAATCACAATCTTTATAATCAGGTAAAAAGAGGATAAATCTGATCAATGAATTGTTAACCAATTTTGATTGTCAACCAATGCTGATTATTGCAAAACCTGACCTAACCAAAGCTTGCAAACAAATCATAGTCACTTGCTTCATCAATCACGACTGTCAGCATATCACCTGCTTTGACTGTTGCATCAATATTGTCCACATAGACATGACCATCAATTTCGGGTGCATCAGCATAGCTTCGGCAAATGGCAATATTTTCTTCTGTATCAATCTCATCAACCAAAACAACCAATGTCTTACCGACTTTTTCGGCAAGTTTTTCGGCACTGATTTTTTGTTGTAATGCCATCAAGCGTTCATAACGAGATTGTTTGACTGATTCAGGCACAGGATTGGGTAAATCGTTTGCCACCGCACCTTCAATCTCTGAATAAGTAAAGCAGCCAACACGATCCAAGCGAGCCTTGGTCAGCCAGTCAAGCAGATACTCAAAATCTTCGTCGGTTTCACCAGGAAAGCCTACCACAAAAGTTGAGCGTATGACGATATCAGGGCAAATGGCACGCCATGCTTGAATACGCTCTAAAGTATTTTCGCTCATCGCTGGACGCTTCATGGCTTTTAGTACATTGGGACTGGCATGCTGAAATGGAATGTCCAAATAGGGCAATAAACCTCCCATGCCAGCAGAAGCTGTCATGCTGTCCGCCATAATTTGAACGACTGCATCCACATGTGGGTAAGGATAAACATAGTGCAGTCGTACCCAAATGCCTAATTTTGACATCGCCTCACACATATCATAAAATTTAGACTTAAGCGGCCAACCTTCCCAAAATACAGTTTTATATTTTAAATCCACGCCATAAGCTGAGGTATCTTGAGAGATGACCAAAAGTTCTTTGACGCCTGATTTTTTAAGTGCAACCGCTTCTTTCATGACGCTGTCTATTGGACGACTGACCAAATCGCCACGCAGCGATGGGATAATGCAAAAAGTGCAGCGATGATTACACCCTTCAGAAATTTTTACATAGGCATAGTGTTTGGGCGTAAGTTTGATGCCTGCATCATTAATCAAATCAATTTTTGGGTCGTATTCTTTTGATTTGATCGGTTTTGGTACATGATGATTGACCGCAGAAATGACCTCTTCATAAGCATGAGCACCTGTAACCGCCAAAACGGCAGGGTGCATGGTGCGAATTTTTTCGGCGTCTTTACCCAAACAACCTGTAACAATCACTTTGCCATTTTTATTAATCGCTTCACCAATGGCATCCAAAGATTCTTGTACCGCTGACTCAATAAATCCACAGGTATTCACCACGACCAAATCTGCACCATCATAATCATTGGCAACTTGATAACCCTCATAAGTCAGCTCTGTGATGATGCGTTCACTGTCCACCAACGCCTTAGGGCAGCCGAGTGATACAAAGCCAATTTTTGGAGTGTCATTTAATGTGGATGTCGCCACTGCACCGCTTTGGTCGATACTGCGGTTTTGGTTATGGTTTGCCTTGTGATGATAGGCAGGTTCGCTGGGCAGTGGTGTGTTTTGGTTGTTGGTTTTTGGGTGAACTGTTTTTGGATGAAATACGATTGGGCTTGACATAGTTGTTTGGCTCGAATGATACTGGCGAATTAAAATAGCTGGTAAAAATCATCATAGTTTAGCACAACTGCCTTTATTGGGCATCTGAATTTGGCTTGGTGTAGGTGGTATTGGGTGTGCTGACCATACCGACCGATATTTGCCATCAAAGAAAAAATCCCCAAGCCAGGGGAGACTTGGGGAGAAAGTGAAAAGCTCATAAAAGCTACACTAAAAATGGCGCAGCGGACGGGGCTCGAACCCG
>NZ_KV796848.1:0-1041 GCF_001809255.1 Moraxella sp. HMSC061H09 | reverse complement strand
AAACAACAAGGACAGTCCACCATGAATCGCTTTTGCTACCGTGTTATTTTTAATAAGAACCTAGGAAGATTGGTTGTTGTTTCTGAAATAACGAAAGCACAGGGAAAATCAGGCAATTTGGGTGGTGGTCTTGGTAAAAAGCCAACTTGGCTTTCCATCTCTTTGATGACAAAGCTTGCGCCATTAACCATCGCTTGTTGGCTTGGCTGTAGCGGTTCTGCATTTGCCAATGTTATTTCTGACAGTCAAGCACCTGTCTTTCAAAGACCCATCATTGCTGCCGCCAAAAACGACCGTCAGCAAACCGTTGCCCTTGTTCAAATTCAAACCCCAGTTCAGGGAATATCTCATAATAAGTACACACAATTTGATGTACCCAATCAAGGTATTGTTCTAAATAATGCTCGTACAGGAGCAAGCACCCAATTGGTTGGTGCAGTAGCTGCCAATCCTTTTTTAAAGCAAGGTGAGGCACACACCATTGTCAATGAGGTTCGTAGCAGCAAGGCAAGCCAATTGGCAGGCTCCATCGAAGTTGCTGGACAAAAAGCCAATTTGGTGATTGCCAATCCATCAGGCATTACAGTTACTGGTGCTGGCTTTATTAATGTGCATGAAGCAACCTTATCGACAGGTCAAGCAATCAACAAGCAAGGACATATTCACCACACTGTCAACAAGGGTGCCATTGTCATCCAAACACCAAAGAGTGCGAATGTGGCCACTCAAACAACGACTAATAATATTGGTCTTGGTGGACCAAACAAAAACGCCGACTTGGTAAATCTGTACAGCAAGACCGCCAACATTAACGCTCAAGTACAGGCAGAATATGCCATTACCACCGTTACCGGAACCAACCAGATCAGTGATGTAGGACAAGTTACGCCCATCACCAGTAATCAAACGACTACCAATACAACAAAACCCACGACTGCCATTGACATCAAGTCCCTAGGTGGAATGACAGCTGGCAGCATTAGCTTGGTTGGTACCAATAAGGGCTTTGGGGTAAATCAAGCAGGTAGTCTAAATGCCAAA
>NZ_KV796847.1:0-323 GCF_001809255.1 Moraxella sp. HMSC061H09 | reverse complement strand
TAAATGCGAACTATTTGATCGATTATTTATGGTTGTAACAACTTCTCCATGGGGTTCAATTATATGCTCACGACCATTTTTCCCTCTAACAACATACCTGCCATCAGATTGTATAAAAATATCAGATTGTCTAGCTCTTTGTAAGTCGTTTTGAGCAACACCAACATTTCGACCTTGTAACTTTCTTATTGATGCATGAGAGCTTGTTATCAACCCTCCTGAAGATGAATTATTTTGGGTATTGCTGTTATTTCTAGATGAACCACCACTCATCTGAACCCTACCACTAGCTCTAGGCTTTCCTAAATTTACAACACCATTTA
>NZ_KV796846.1:0-220 GCF_001809255.1 Moraxella sp. HMSC061H09 | reverse complement strand
CACCGCAGGCACACTCATTCACACCATCCATGGTCTAAAACCCATTGAAACCATTGAACATGGTGATTTAATTTGGTCAAGACAAGAGTTTGGCACAGAATATGACTACCGTCCTGTCATTGCCACCAAAGTCACACCCAATCAAGAAATCTATGAAGTTGTTGTCAAACACAGCAACAACTCCACAGAAACCTTTAAAACCACTAAAGAACACCCATTT
>NZ_KV796845.1:16020-82930 GCF_001809255.1 Moraxella sp. HMSC061H09 | reverse complement strand
GTCAACTGCTCTACCAACTGAGCTAACGACCCATATTTTTTTTCTAGTCGGATACGGTATTCCATATCGCTAATGTGGTGCATATTATACCCAAAATTTTTTTTATTGCAAGCATTTATTTTAAAAAATTTCAAAAAAATTCAAATTAATCAAAATTTTTTTACCGCTCATGATGTGAGTGTAAACCCTGTATATCAATCCCACAAATAGATAAAACCAATTGTCTGATTAATCGCCAAGCATTATCTTGGCTTAAGCCCTTGATGGCTTTGTCAATTTCATAAACCTGAGTAAGCCAATGCGATATCATGCCATCAGAGATGTTATTTGCAAGATTTTGATAATTCAAAACTTTATTACGCCAAATACCAAGTTTTTGGGGATCTTGGCCATTTCTTAGGGCGGCAATCAGATGAATGTCTTTTGAGATTGCCCATAAAATAATGCTGGGTGCGGTATCTGTCTGATAAAGATAATTAATGATTTTTAGGCATTGATTGGGCTGTCTTTGGATGAGTGCATCGGATAAATCAAAAACGCTGAACACGCCACCTTCGGATAAAAGTGTGCTAAGATCAGGCACATCAATTACCGAAAGCTGTGACTGACTAGGCAGAGTGTGAGCATAGGACAGACGCCATAGCGTCTGATAAGCGGTTAATAAATCATGCTGGGTATGGCCCATCAGCATCTGCCACGCATTAGCGGTGAGCGAAAGCTTAAAATCTTGAGCCTTGGCCACTAAAAGGGCACGCCGCTCAGATTCATTTTGGATAGTGCCATGGATAATCAGCCCATGCTGATCAAACAGCTTAAATGCTTTGGTATTTTGAGATTTTTTATCTTGTTTGGGTAGCAGCCAAATCAGATGATGTGTGCTAGTACCTGCTTTAGCATCATGAGCAAAATCTATCAATTGGCTTAAGATGGCATCATCAGGCTTATGCTTACCGCTTAGAATGATGGCGGTAGATTCTTCAAACAGCGATAGCGATATAAGTTCTTGGGTAACCTCGTGCCAGCTTTTGGGGGAGGTAAGATCAATGCGTTTCATCACTTGATGATTGGCTTGCCAAATTGGACGGCATGCATCAATGAGCCATTGAATCATCAGTGGCTCATCAGAATGCAAAAGCCATAAACCGCTCAGCGTCATTGTGGGATTTTTGAGGGATTCGGTAACTGCCAAAAATCGTTTTTGCATGGCTAAGGCGTATGTATCTGACTGCCAAGCGCATAGTACTGTTCAGCGATGCGATGTGCTAGGCTGTCTTGTAGCCATACTTTAACAATTTCGCCTTGCTGATCTTTGGTTGATACACCAGCTTCATTGTACTGATAGCTACGCTCAGCTTGCACCACTCTACGAATGGTCTGACCGTTCATCTGATAGATAATATCAGCAGTTAGCACCAAGCGAATTTCGGATAACACACCGAGCAGTTTATATTCACGATAGCGTAAATTACTGACTTGGATCTGATGGGCGGCATTGGTGTCGCTCACCACACCAAGCTGAGCCATCTGTGTTTCAAGTTTGTGTTTGAGTGCATAGCTCACAGCATTATTTTCGGTGATGATATTTACATGACTATAAGTCGGCACTAACTGAATGCCTGTCTCACTGATACCTCGTAGACCAAATCCGCAGGCGGTCAATGATAGTAAAGTTAATACCATTGCACCTGCTTGAATCATAGATTTTATTTGCATCAAGCACCCGCCACAACAAAGCTGATGAGTTTATTGGGTACGACAATCTCTTTTTTAATGTCACCAATGAGATACTTCGACACACCTTCAATATTCTTGGCTTCACGGATAAGCTCGGCCTGATCTGTACCAGAGGCAACCTCCATCTTACCACGCACTTTACCATTAACCTGCACCACCATGGTGATGGTATCGTTGATTAAGGCTGATTTATCCAAGACTGGGAAAGCTTGGGTGCGTGCATCGATTTTTAGTGCTTCTAACAAATATTCGCCAACATGTGGAGCATATAAAGATAGCAATGTCAATAACGCAACGATAGCTTCATGGCGTGCAGCAATGTCATTATTATCAGTTGGTTTAAAGCTTGCAATTTCATTACAAAGCTCCATGAGGCTAGACACAGGCGTATTAAGTGCCAAATGCTCGCCTAAGCTGACATCTATTTTAGCGATGGTTTCATGAGTTTTTCGGCGTAGATTTTTGGCATCTTTTGAAAGCGTGTCTTTATTAATTGTTAGATCATTTGATTGGTGATTTTGAATGGCTGACAAATGCTCACCAACGGTACGCCATACTTTTTTGATAAAATTATGTGGACCTTTTAAGGCACTGTCTGACCATTCAAGTGTTTGGTCGGCTGGTGCGGTAAATAGTGTATAAAGACGCACAGTATCTGCACCATATTGCTCAATAATCTCTTGAGGGTCGACACCATTATTTTTGGACTTACTCATTTTTTCAATTTTGCCAATGGTGACAGGCTTGCCATCGGCTTTTAAGGTAGCGCCTTCGATTTCGGTACCATTCATGACAAAGTCAATTTCATGCGGGAAATAGTAAGTTGTACTACCATCACTGTTTGAGCGATAATAAGTACCTGCCAAAACCATCCCTTGAGCCAACAGATTGGCAAAAGGCTCATCTTTACTTACCAAGCCTTCATCACGCATCACTTTATGAAAAAATCTTGCATAAAGTAAATGTAGTACCGCATGTTCAACACCACCGACATATTGGTCGACAGGCAGCCATTTATCGGCAGCAGTACGCTCAATCATTTGGCTGTCATCGTGTGGTGATACAAAACGCTGAGCGTACCAGCTTGATTCTACAAATGTATCAAAAGTATCGGTTTCACGCTCGGCTGGCTGACCGCACTTTGGGCAAGTGGTCTGTAGAAATTCGGGCATATTTTTGAGTGGGTTGCCACGCCCATCAGGGATAACATCGGTGGGCAGCACCACAGGCAAATCAGCTTCATCGACAGGCACTGTACCACAGTATTCGCAGTTTACCATCGGAATTGGGCAGCCCCAATAACGCTGACGACTCACGCCCCAGTCACGCAGGCGATACTGAGTGGTGGTTTGACCTAAGCCTTTTTCGGTGATGATTTCATTGACTTTGGTGACTGCGTCATGATAAGACAAGCCGTCCAAAATGCCTGAATTGATACAAAACCCTGTCTTATCACTGTACCAGTCTTGCCATTGATTGGTGCTATAGTTACTTGGTTTGTTCTTAAAATCAATGACTTGTGGAATTGGCAGATTGTACTTATTGGCAAATTCAAAATCACGCTCATCATGTGCAGGTACTGCCATGACAGCACCAGAGCCATAGCTCATCAGTACATAGTTTGCTACCCATACTGGCACATCGGTACCTGTGATGGGATGCTTTGCGGTCAAGCCTGTATTGATACCGACTTTTTCAGCTTTGGCAATGTCAGCTTCAGCGACCGAGCCTTGTTTACATTCTGCACAGAATTCAGCGATAGCTGGGTTTTGTTTGGCGGCATGCTGAGCAAGCGGATGTTCGGCTGCGACCGCTAAGTAACTGACCCCCATGATGGTATCAGGGCGTGTGGTAAAGACACGCAAAACAGCATCATGGTCATCGATTGAATAAGTAAAATCCAACTCCATGCCTTGGCTGCGACCGATCCAATTTTGCTGCATAGAGAGTACTTGCTTTGGCCAATGCCCCTCCAAGGTTTTTAGGTCATCTAACAGCTCATCGGCATAATCAGTGATCTTAAAGTAGTACATCGGGATATCACGCTTTTCAACAATCGCACCTGAACGCCAGCCACGACCATCGACCACTTGCTCATTGGCAAGAACGGTATTATCCACAGGGTCCCAATTGACGGTGGCAAGTTTTTTATATACCAAGCCTTTTTTATACAATTGTAGAAATAGCCACTGTTCCCAGCGGTAATATTCAGGTGTGCATGTTGCAAATTCACGAGACCAATCAATCGAAAGTCCTAATGCCTTGAGCTGTTCACGCATATTAGCAATATTGTCAAAGGTCCATTTGGCAGGTGCAACCGCATTAGCGATGGCGGCATTTTCGGCAGGTAGACCAAAAGCATCCCACCCCATTGGCTGCATGACTTCGTAGCCTTTTTGGCGATAATAGCGACTAAGCACATCGGTGATGGCATAGTTGCGTACATGTCCCATGTGTAGCTTGCCGCTTGGGTAAGGGAACATCGAGAGCATGTAGCGAGTGGGTTTATCCGTTGTTTCGTTATTGGTGTGGTAGCGTTTGTCGCTTTCCCATTGGGTTTGTAGTTGTTTTTCGATGGCAGAAAAATTATAATCTTCTAAAGAAATTTGGCTCATATTGCTATCCAAAAAAGTGGAAAGTTAAGAAATAAACTTAGCTATTATACCCAAATTTACTGATACTTTGCTATACTTTGATCACTTTAAATAAAAAACTTCATCAAGGAGACAAACCGATGGCAATCACCATTTATGGCATCAAAAATTGTAATACAATGAAAAAGGCTTTTGATAAACTAAACGAGCTTGGCAAAACATATGAATTTTTTGATTATAAAAATGAGCAACTGACTTTGGATAAGTTTGGCAAATTTGTGGCAATCTTTGGCGATAAGGTTATTAATAAACAAGGTATGACCTATCGAAAGCTTGATGATGATGCTAAAGCCATATTAAATGGCGATGATGTGTCGGCGATGTATGAAATTGTCAAAACAAATCAAAGTATGATTAAGCGTCCGATTATTTTGGGCGGTATGAAGTCGGTGATTGGGTTTGATGACGCAGAATATGAGCAAATATTTGGGTAGCTCTAGGACGGCGAACTGATTCATCTTAGAGACTTGACTAAAAATCAATGTCATGCTTTTTGGTAAAAAACCCCGCTGATAAACCGCTTGCCACAAACCAAGCCAATGCCATCGATGCCAAAGTATGGCTAAAAAAATGATCGCCTATCATCATTTTATAAAGCCCCATTGTCCAGCCGATGGCACTGACCAAAATCACATAACGCCAGCGTTTGTGTTGTAACGCAGGCACAAACGCCAAACCATATAAACCAAAGCCAGAGCTGGCATGAGCCGCAGGGAAGCATTTTGCACGCTGTTGGCTTAGTATGTCTTGCCATAAAGACAAATAAGGCTTATCACCAGCAAAAATGAGCAGTTCATGGGGGCAAGGCACATGCGTCAGCGATTTTAATGTTGCCACCAACAGCGGTGTTAATGCCAAAACAGCAAACACATATAAAATATCAGATTGCCCAAAGTTAGCCAAAGGCGCATAAATGGGGGCATCTCTCCGCCCAAACAGCGATTTTGCTGAGTTGTCTGTTTTATCAGCCATGGTATTGGTATCAGCAATGAATTTTGTATCGGTAATGAATTGACGCCATACTAAAGTAGTCAGCAGATACGCCCCAAACACAATCAACAACCATTTGGGTAATTTATAAAACAGCATGGAAAAGACAAATTGGTCTTTGCTTAATAACCAGCGGCCTTGCTCCACATAAAACCATGAACTGATGGTAACATCGACCGAACCATGCTCAATAAACACAGCAGTCATCACGATGACTGCCAATGCAAGCAGGGCTTGGTTGATGGGGCTGATGGGAGACACAGGGCGTAAAATTGACATTTGATGATTCTACCTAGCTATTGGAAAGCTCCATTGGAAAGCTTATCAATCCAAAGGATTAACAAATGCTGTTTTATCTGCCGTGGCTTGTGTGCTGACATCAAATAAGTTGAGCAGTGTCGGGGTGATGGCATCGTGGCTAAAGCCAGCCGTTGGCGAATTTGCCACTGCAAATGGAGTGTCTGCTCCCAACCAAAGTAACGCAGGAATGCTCAGTTGTTCTTTTGGGGCAAACGCCTTAGGCATGCCATGTAAATAAACGCCTTTTTCTCCTAAGCTTTCACCATGGTCGCTTAAATATAACATGGCGGTGTCAGCGTGTGTTTGTGCTGCCAACCAATCGATGGTTTGTTTTAAAAAGTCATCAGTCGCCAATAACGCATTGTCATAAGCATTAATGACCGTTTGTCGCTCACATTCTGCCAACTCGCTACTTGTACAAACAGGCAAAAACTGAGCAAATTCATCGTCATAGCGTTTATAATAAGCAGGGCCATGGTTGCCCATTTGATGCAACACTATTAATATGTCTTGATTGGCATGAGCCTTGACATGGTCATCTAAATCCACCAACATGCCCACATCACGGCATTCATCATAAGGGTTGGTGTGGCAAATGGTGTTATTGCCACCTTGAAGAGGGCTGTTTTTGTAGTCTTGATACTGTTTGGCAGGCAGGCGATTCATCACGCCTTTTGAATCAGAGTTATTATCTCGCCACAATATCGCCACACCCAAGCGGTCTAAGGTGTCAATGACATTTTCATGGTAATCGGCGGTATCAACATCGTATTTTTCTGCTCCCAAATAACTGAACATACATGGGACAGAATATGCCGTTGATGTGCCACAAGAAGTGACATTACCAAAATTATGCACTTGCCCTAAGCCAATGAGTTTGTCCATGTGGGGAAAAGTGGCTCGCTGATAACCATTAAAAGACGCATGGTCAGCACGGGCCGTCTCACCCACCACCATCACCACCAATCTGGGCTTGCGAGTGGAAGCGGTGGTTTTTTGTATGGCATCATTGGCGTGCATGATGGTTTCGGTGGGTTTGGTGGCGTTTTTATAACTCATATTGGCAAGTTTGCCTGCTGAATACATCACCGTTACAGGATTGGTAAAAAATCGCAACGGTTTATGTTCCCTAAAAAAACTGGCGTATTGACTGCTAAATGCCAAAATGGGCAAGCCAACCAATGCCAAAGCCACAAGATAGGTAACCAGCCGCTTCATTAAACTTGCTTTGAGTGTGCCAAATGACAATGGCTGCCCAATAATCCAACAGATGGGCAAACCAGCCAACAACACAACACGGATTAAAAGCTTCATGCTTAATAAATCTTTGGTTTCTGCCGTGTCAGTTTGTAAGGCATTTTGTAGCATGGTGGTGTCGTAGACAGTGCCATAGGTGTCGGTAAAATGACCAGCAAAAGTAGCGATTAAAATAAAACAAATTGCCACCGTCTTTAAGGTATGCCGATAGCCAAGCAACACCAATAAGAGCAACAAAACGCCTGTTAAGACCACCGCCAATGAAGCGATAAAAAGTGCGTAATTTGCCAATGGGTATACTGACATGACTTGTTGAAAAAATGTCACATTGGCAGTTGTGGTCAAAAATATCGCCACAATTGCCATAAACAGATAAGCATCTAACCCTTTTAAATCTTTGGTGCGGTGATGGCGGTTAGACCAAAAGCCCTTAGACCAAAAGCTGTTGGACTTTAAAAATTTGGTAAAAGTGGTGTTGTGGGTTTGGTTGTGTTTAAGGGACATGGTGCGGTGTCTTAAAGTTAATCTTGAAACTTAAATGATAAAAAGATGCTAATTGATATTTTAACTCATCATGAAATAATTATGAGTTAAATGGTGGTACTGCCATACCCCAGCGAGCGTAAAATTGCACTACAAATTCATCAAAGGCATGGTGTTCGATCGCTTGACGGATATCAACCATCAAGCGTTGATAATAGCGTAAATTATGAATGGTTGCCAACTGAGCTGATAACATTTCTTTACATTTATGCAGATGATAAAGATAGGCACGGCTGAAGTTTTGGCAAGTATAACAGTCGCAATGCTCATCAAGTGGTGTGTCATCGGTACGGTATTGGCTATTTTTAATGCGAATCACACCTTTATTGTCATGATTACCTGTCACAAAATAATGGCCATTTCTGGCATTGCGTGTTGGCATAACACAATCAAACATATCAACACCACGGCGTACCGCTTCAACAATATCAGCAGGCTTGCCCACGCCCATCAGATAGCGAGGCTTATCATTTGGCATGGCACATGGTAGATAATCAAGTACTTTTATCATCTCTTCTTTGGGTTCACCAACAGACAGACCACCAATGGCATAACCATCAAAAGGCATCTTTAGCAAACCTTGTAAAGATTGCATACGCAAATCTTTATACATACTGCCTTGAATGATACCAAATAATGCATTTTTATTTCCCAGGCGATGATGCTCATCAAGGCAACGCTGCCCCCAGCGTAAAGACAGCTCAAGTGATTTTTTGGCGTCATCGTGTGTGGCGGGGTAAGGTGTGCATTCATCAAATTGCATGATAATATCAGAGTTTAGGTCATTTTGAATTTGCATGGAGGTTTCAGGTGATAAAAAGACTTTAGCACCATCAACAGGTGAGCGAAATGCCACACCTTCTTCGCTGATTTTACGCATTGCACCAAGGCTAAACACCTGAAAACCGCCTGAATCAGTTAAGATGGGCTTATCCCAGCCAATAAAATGATGCAGACCACCAAAATGACGAATCACTTCCATGCCAGGGCGTAGCCAAAGATGAAAGGTATTTCCAAGGATAATATCTGCACCGATACCATGGATATCACGGGGCAACATGCCTTTGACTGTACCATAAGTGCCGACAGGCATAAATGCAGGTGTTTGGACATTGCCATGTGCTAAGCTGACAGTGCCACGGCGAGCATGATTGTTGCCGCCATCGGTATGATGTAAGGTAAATTTCATAAATTTCTCTAAGGTTTTTAAATAGTAAATGTTTAATAAGCCATCAATCAGGCATGATTTTTGTATCAACTAAGGTGAGCCAAATTGGTTGTAAGCTCATGTTACTGGGCTTTTTCCAAAAACATCGCATCGCCATAGCTAAAGAAACGGTATTTGTTTTTGATGGCATGATTGTAAGCTTCTTGAATGGTTTGAGTGCCAGCAAATGCTGAGACTAACATTAAAAGCGTTGATTTTGGTAAGTGAAAATTCGTAATCAAGCAATCTACCACACCAAATTCATAAGGTGGATAAATAAAAATTTGGGTATCTCCCAAAAATTCAACCAATTCACCATGAATACGATGACGGTGTGCCGTTTCAAGCGTACGAGTAACGGTTGTGCCAACGGCAATGATGCGGCCACCTGCAGATTTGGTGTTATTGATAAGAGTAGCAGTAGACGCAGGAAGATGAGCGTATTCAGCATGCATGACATGATCGGCTAGATTGTCGACTTTGACTGGCGTAAATGTACCAGAACCAACATGCAGAGTAACAAAAGCAATTTGAACGCCTTTTTTTCTAAGCTGTGTCAATAATGCGTCATCAAAGTGTAGGCTGGCTGTTGGTGCAGCAACACTGGCGGATTTGGTGGGATTATGAAAGACAGTTTGATAACGCTCATCATCTGTTTCATCAGCCTTTCGCTCAAAATAGGGCGGAATGGGCATTTGACCATAGTTATCCAAATCAGCCAAAATGGGCGACCTAAAGCCTAGAATAAATAAATTGTCTTGGCGACCGATAACGGTAGCTTGCATCTGATTATTGGCTAAATTTAGAGTTTGCCCGACTTTTGGTGAGCGGCTTGAGCGTACATGGCACAAGGCTTTATAAAGATTGTTGTTGATTTCATCGGGCAATATGCGTTCAATCAAAACCTCAACCGCTCCCCCTGTTTGTTTTTGACCATGCAGGCGAGCTTTGATGACTTTGGTGTCATTGAGTACCAATAAATCCCCACTTTTTAATAAGTTTGGTAAATCGGTAAATCGTAAATCTTGACAGCTGTTTTTTGAGACATGCAATAGGCGTGAGCTGGTACGCTCATTTAAAGGATACCGAGCGATTAGGTCGTCAGGCAAATGGTAGTCATAGTCGCTAAGTAAGACAGGTTGGGTTTGTTGTGTCATGGCTGATGAGATTGTCAATAATAAATTGCGTATTTTAGCAAACTTTGATCATATTCTCTAGCGACTGATTGCCTTTATGACGCACCGTAACTGTGCTAAAATATCTAATGATGATAGTTATGTCTATCAAAGTGTGAGTTAATCAATCAAAGTCATCTGGTGGTGAGATATGTTTGAATTATTTAAAAAGAAAAAGCCAACAACTGACCCCATGCAAGCAGTCATTGATGAGATGATGCTCTATGGACAGCCGTTTAGGCAATATATTGAGAAAATGGATATTGTTGATGATAAAATATTGCAATTACAAATGCGAATTTTTGAGTCTGATGATACCGCTGAGCTTGAAAAACAGTATCATAAATTACAACAAAAGCTGTATCCTATTGGTATTAAAGAGGTTAATATCAATGTTACGGTCAGCTCAAAGGATAATGGCTCGGACAATACTCACGACCACACCACACAGCCCAATCTTATCAAAACCCATCATCCCACCAAAAAAACCGATGCCATCTCCGCTCAGCATGATGATAAGCCACCCACTAAGGCAGCAACTAAGCAGTCACAACTGAACGCCCATCCACGCATCACCCATATCATCGCTGTGGCTTCAGGTAAAGGTGGCGTTGGTAAATCCACAACAACGGTAAATCTGGCGTTGGCACTTCAAAAGATGGGTAAGCGTGTCGGTATTTTGGATGCAGATATTTATGGACCTTCCATTCCAACCATGTTGGGCGTGGCAACCAAAAAGCCGATCGTAGAAAATGACCAGTTTATCCCAATTGATGCAAATGGGATGGCAGTGCTTTCAATTGGTAATTTGATTGACGCTGAAAATACACCAATTGCATGGCGTGGCATCAAAGCAACAGGCGCATTAATGCAGCTTTATAATCAAACCAACTGGCCACAGCTGGATTATTTGCTGATTGATATGCCACCAGGTACAGGGGATATTCAGCTAACTTTGGCACAGCGTATTCCTTTAACAGGGGCGATTATCGTGACAACACCACAGCATATCGCACTGCTTGATGCCAAAAAAGGCGTAGAGATGTTTCATAAAACTGATATTAGGGTGCTTGGTATTATTGAAAATATGGCACTACATACCTGTACGCATTGTGGTCATACCGAAGCGATTTTTGGGACAGGTGGCGGTGATGAAATGGCAAAAGCTTATGATGTCCCTTTACTTGGTCAATTACCACTGGATGCCAGCATTCGTGTAGCAATGGATAATGGCAAGGCGGATGAGTTAATTGATGCCAACTTAGCTTGGCATTATGAGTATATTGCTAAGCTTGTCAATGAGTGTGCTATACAGTTTACCAAAAAATCCAGTGAGCGGTTTTTTTAATGTAGAATTTTAATATAGAGTATTGATCTGGTGAGCTGATATTAATATCAAAAAGATGCTTGTGATAAGCATCTTTTTGATTGGGTGAAGCTATGGACAAAGGGCGTCGATAATATTTTGATTGGTGGTGTCATTAAATGCCAAATTAGGATGAGTGCAATCAACAGAAATGCCAAGTGGATGCACTGCTGCACGGCGTTCAAAAAAATACAGCGTACTGTGTTTAATGGCTGGATTATTAAAATCTATCCGAGTGTTGCCCTTATCTAATACCACAAATTGAAAAACCTGTGGTTTGACATACGACCAAGGGCGAAACCAAGTGCTTTTTTCTACTTTGGCAACGACGATGCTTTGGTCAGGAAGCTTGGCAATGGCATCATTTGCCCAAGCATATTCGGTATATACCTGAAAGCCAATCATTCCCAATCCTGCTGCAACAGGTACGATCCATTTTGGTGCACGCTTATAAAATAATCGGATTGGCATAACAAGACCTGCCAATAAAAAACCGCTAAAGATGGTCGCCAAGATTTCCCAAAACATCATGATTGGTTTATCCTTTATATGTGTATAAAAAATGTAATTTTGTGTAGTAAAATATTATGAATAAATATTATAGATAACTACAGCATAAAATGCCATAAAAATTATCACAATCTTATGGATGTCACCAAAAAAACTATTTAAACTTATTAAAAAATCGCCCAGAATTCTGAGCGATTTTTTATAAGAGGGTAGGTTAGTGGTTGATTGCACCGCCTGCACCTTTTGGATAACGAACACTTTCAACCAAATCTTGAACTTCTTTTGGCGGTGGATTGCCCATGGCAGATACAGCGATCGCAACAATGAAGTTAATTACAGCACCAATGGCTCCAAATGACAGTGGCGAGACGCCTAAGATCCAGTTGGCTTCCACATTTTCAAAACTATTGGTGCCTGGAATGAAGAACCAGCCCATGTATAAAAATACATAGATACATGTTGCACTCAAGCCTGCAATCATGCCAGCAGTTGCACCTGTTGAGTTGATGCGTTTTGAGAAAATACCCATCATCAGTGCTGGGAATAAGCTTGATGCAGCAATACCAAAGGCGACAGCAACAACCTGTGCAGTAAATCCTGGTGGATTCATGCCTAAATAGGTTGCAACCACGATCGCAATCGTCATTGAGATGCGTGCCGCCATAAGTTCACCTTTGTCGTTGATATCAGGTTTGATGGTTTTCTTAATAAGGTCATGTGAGATGGCTGATGAGATTGCTAATAAAAGACCTGCTGCTGTGGATAATGCCGCTGCCAAACCACCTGCTGCAATCAAACCAATGACCCAACTTGGTAGATTTGCAATTTCAGGATTAGCAAGTACTAAGATATCATTATTGGCAGTCAGCTCATTACCTTGCCAACCTTTCTCGGCAGTAACGGTTGTTGCATATTCTTCATTTTTGTCATTATAGTATTGAATTAGGCCGTCATTATTTTTGTCCTCATATTTCAAAAGACCAGTCGTTTCCCAGTTTTTCATCCACTCTGGGCGTGCTTCGTATGCCAATGCTGGCTGATTAAGCCCTTGTGGGTAAACAGTATTGATAATATTTAGACGTGCCATAGAACCTACTGCAGGTGCTGTGGTGTATAACAGTGCAATAAAGATCAATGTCCAGCCTGCCGAGATGCGTGCATCTGATACTTTAGGCACGGTAAAAAAGCGGATGATAACATGTGGCAAACCAGCAGTACCAATCATCAAAGACATGGTCAATAAGAACATATTAAGCTTATTTGGCACATCAGCGGTATACTGAGCAAAGCCAAGGTCAGCAACCAGCATATCAAGCTTTTGTAGAATTGGCATACCTGTACTGACATCATTGCCAAACATACCCAGCTGGGGAATTGGGTTACCAGTTAAGTTCAAAGAAATGAAGATGGCAGGAATGATATAAGCAACCATCAGTACACAGTACTGAGCAACTTGGGTATAAGTGATGCCTTTCATGCCCCCAAGAACTGCATAAAACAAAACAACAATCGCAGCAATGATAAGACCTGTGTTGCTATCAACTTCTAGGAAGCGAGAAAAAGCAACGCCTGCACCTGTCATTTGACCAATAACATATGTCGTACATGCCAAAATCAAGCAGACAACCGCAACTAAGCGAGCTGTTTTACTATAAAAACGATCGCCAATAAAGTCAGGAACGGTAAATTTACCAAACTTACGCAAATATGGTGCAAGCAATAAAGCCAACAGAACAAAGCCACCAGTCCAGCCCATCAGATAGGCAGAGGCAGCATAACCACCCATGGCAAGCATACCCGCCATTGAGATGAATGATGCTGCACTCATCCAGTCAGCAGCCGTTGCCATACCATTAACAACAGGGTGTACACCACCGCCTGCCACATAAAATTCTTTGGTAGAGCCAGCATGAGCCCAAATCGCAATACCAAAATAAAGAGCAAATGACAAACTAACAAAAATGATATTAATCCAAAATTGACTCATGGGTTAGTCCTCCTTGATCCCAAAGCGTTCTTCAAGCTTGTTCATTCGCCATGAATAAAAAAAGATTAAAAGAATAAAACACAAAATTGAACCTTGCTGACCGAACCAAAAACCCAAGTCAGCACCACCGAATTGGATGCCTGACAGCATTGGTCTAAGCCAAATGGCAAAGCCATGGGAAACAAGTGCCCAAATAATTAAACAAATAGTAATGATTCGGACATTGGCTGCCCAATATCCACTGGTATGATGATGTTCATGTTGTGACATAGATCACTCCTTGTCAAAGGAGCAGGGTAGGCGTATCATCAATACGATATGATGTCATGTGTGAAGCTAATCCCTGCTTACAATTTTCCTTTTGTTACCTGATTTGATGATGATAAAACCAGCGTGTTAACACCGTGTTAATAGTTGGCTGGACAAATCAGATGGTCATAGCATAGCATAACCATCATCAATTGCAATCTTTTTTATGAATTTTTTATAAGATGAAGCTTCTATAAAACTAACCAAACAAGATATTAACACAAAAGCACGCACAGATGATTATTGTGATGGTGAGCATTGTCAAGTACTGAGCAACCCATTAGGATTACAGCTTAAAGATGGTAAAGTTGTGGATAAAAATGGCAATCCTTTTACGGTTGCTGCAGGTGAAAACGGTAAAGCTGTGCTTCATGCGAATGGTAAAGTGTATTCAGATTTTGATAGCAGGCGTGTTGATCAGTATTGGTTTGATTGCGATGTCTTTGACTGTGATAGCCCAGTTGATGCTTATGAAGCAAACTATGGCAGATTTGTTCGTACCACTCAGGTAAACTTGGATCGCAGAAAAACTGATCCTAATACCAATAAAACTTACGCAACGACTTCTCAATATTCTCATAAGATACTGATGCCATTTCCGTCAAGCCAAGGGTATTTAGAAAATTTATATTCTGATCGTGATTTAAATACCAATACCAAGCAGATGAATCTTGACTTTAAAAAGTGGCTGGATAAAGGTAGTGTATCTCATCACATGACTTTATGGTGCAAGCTATGAAACAACCGAAAAATCCATGGTCAATAAATCTGGATACAATGCCTGGTCATCGACTTGGTGGAGTGATAAAACCTTAGGCTGGGATTTTAGTGAAAAGCTTCGCACCTGTGATAATTCATCAACATTTAATGGCCTGTTATGCCCAAGACACACTACTTTATTTCATTTTTAATTCCTGTAAAAACCAAAGATGGCTCGGTTTACTTAAATGACTCTGTCTTAATTGGTGATCGGGTTCGTTTGGGATTGGGATATCGCTATAACCGCATCAAATATCAGCCAAATTATATAGCTGGACAAACTGCCAAAATTCCAGATGATTTGGTCAAAGGTCTATTTATTCCACTACCAAGCAATGATGTTGGCGAAGAACCAAAATGGTGGAGCTCAAAATACAGTGGTAGAAATGACCCAAAATTTAGAACCGATTTGGCGGATTATCATGCCAAAAAAGAGGCTTATGAAACCAAGCTTGCCCAAAACCCTGCAGAAAATATTGCTTATATTGGGCAACCCAAAACCCATTCACAGCATTCATACAGTATCTCGCCTGCGTTTGATGTGACCAAAAATATCAATTTACAGGTCAAGTATTCTAAAGGCTTTAGAATGCCAACAATTGATGAGATTTATTTTACCTTTCAGCATCCTGATATTACCATTAAACCTAATGTGGATTTAAAGCCTGAAATTGCCAAAACCAAAGAGCTGGCAGTGACAGTGCATGGTCAATATGGCTTTATCTCTGGCAGTATTTTTGAAACCAAATATACCGATTTTATTGATTTTGTTTTCCGTGGTTTGGAGGACATTGAAAGAAAAAGTTCTAGAAAATGGTCAGTTTATCAAAGCATGAATTGGCAAAATGCCAAAGCAGAAGGCATTGAGATTAATTCTGTACTAAAATTGGGCGAGCTGGTACCTGCCATAAATGGAACACAGCTCAGCTATAAGATGACACGCCAAAAAGGTCGTGCTGATGGTAATATTCCGATGAATGCCATTCAGCCTGATACCTCGGTTTTTGGCATTGGTTATGATGCTAAGCATGAAAAATTTGGTGGAAATTTATACATTACCCGTGTCAGTGCCAAAAAGGCTGAAGATACCTACAATCTATTTTGGAAAGAGGAGCAAGCAAACGATAGTACGCTTAGATGGAGAAGTGGCGGCTATACGACGGTTGATTTAACAGGTTATTATAAACCTACCAAAAACCTGACGCTGCAACTGGGTGCGTATAATCTGACCAATAAAAAATATATGGCTTGGGATTCGGCACGCTCAATTCGACCATTTGGTACCAGTAACATGATTGATAAGAAAAATGACAAGGGGATTAATCGTTTCTTAGCGCCTGGTCGTAACTTTAAGGTCAGCTTAGAGTATGTCTTTTAATGAGCCAAAGCGTTGATTACATGGATAAATTCACCAAAACCACCCAAGATAGTAATTTTGGGTGGTTTTATGATGGATGAAAATTGATATATTTGATCATTTAAAAATCAGCTTTCGCTAAAAAACCTTTGGGCAACCAAAGGTTTTTTAATATAAATCCATTAAGACTGACTGCCAGCCTAAACTTTGGGTTCAAACACCAAAGCATCTGGGTCACCAGCCACACGCTCACGCTTAACAAATAAGAAAAATGCGGCTGTTGTTAAGATGGTTAAGCCAAAACCGATATATACCGATAGCTGGTAATCTAGCCCAAAACCGATCTTATTATAAGCCAAGAAAGTATAACATGCAGCACTCATAAAGATGGCAGGAATGGTACAAACCCAGTGCAGTTTGCGATAGCGGTATAAATAACCTGCCGCTGTCCACAACATGACCACAGCAACAGACTGATTTGCCCAACTAAAATAACGCCATAAAATTTGGAAATCAACTTTTGAGATAATAAAACCAATCACAAATAGCGGTATGGCAATCCCAAGTCGTTTTAAGAGTGTGCGTTGCTCAACATTTAAAAATTCAGCAATGATTAAGCGAGCAGCACGAAAAGAAGTGTCGCCTGAGGTGATGGGTAAAATCACCACACCAAGCACAGCGAACACACCACCGATAGCACCAAGATAAGCAATTGAGCTGTCGTAAACAACTTTTGATGGCGAACCGACACTAATGGCTTCTTGTAAACTGACCAAATCAGGATAAAAAGATAAACCAACCGTACACCAAATCAATGCGATAATACCTTCAGCAATCATCGCACCATAAAAAATAAATCGACCTTCAGATTCATTCATCGCACAGCGAGCCATCAATGGCGTTTGTGTGGCATGAAATCCTGATAATGCACCACAGGTGATGGTCAAAAATAGCAGCGGCCAAATGGGTAAATCACCCTTAGGTTGTAAGTTTTGAAAAAAAGCATCAAATGACAAACCGCCCATACTGCTATAAAAATAGCTTTGAGTACTACCAAGCTCATTCATAACCAAGCCATAAGTCATGCCAAGCGACATGAATAATAAAAGCCCACCAAAAATAGGATAGACGCGTCCGATGATTTTATCAATGGGTAATAAGGTGGCGATAATATAATAAATAAAAATAATGGCTGTCCAAACAACGATAATGGTTTCTTTGGTCATACCAAAGACGGTATTGCTTGATGTGCCAGTAACGGCAGCCATACTTTCAGCATTATCCACAGAAATTGTACCTGTGGCGGCAGTGCCAAATATATCTATCGTGATAGAGCTAAGCAGTTGTGCTGGGCTTGCAACAAATACCACACCAACCAAAATAAGCAATACAACAGCAAGCAGGTTGATAAAATGCTTAGGAATGATACCTAAATATTTGCCAGTTAAGTAGGGCATACTTGCGCCACTATTACGCACCGATAGCATACCGCACATATAATCATGTACCGCCCCAGCAAATATACAACCAATGACAATCCAGAGCATGGCGACAGGTCCATACAATGCCCCCAAAATAGGACCAAAAATTGGGCCTGTGCCAGCGATATTTAAAAGCTGAATGAGCCAAATCTTACCCTTAGACATAGGTACATAATCCACACCATCTGCCATCGTATAGGCTGGTGTGTTTTTATTAGGATTGATGACGAAAATTTTTTCGATGACTTTGCCATAAATAAAGTAGCCAACCAATAAAATGGTTACACAAAAAAAGAACCATAACATAATCAATTATCCAACAAATGGAGTTTGAGCCACCCAGAAAAATTTTGGGCAGGCGGTGTTTGCAACAATTAGGTATAAAATAACGAAAAATTACCAGAATGTAAAGAAAATTGTATGATTCTATCTTGATAAAATCATATTTATTACTAAGTTTTAAATTAAGCGAATATTCATCATCAGCTTGATTGATAAGAAGATAAAAAAAGATTGGATAAATAAAATCCGCCCAACTTTGTTGAAACTTTGCTGAGCGGATTTTTTGGTACTTAAAGTACTATTTGGGCATTAAAGTATCATTCGTAATTTTCAATGCTCGGGCAAGCACAAATCAGATTTTTATCACCATAAACATCATCCACCCGACCCACCGAAGGCCAGAACTTATGTGCCTTGATATAAGGCAATGGGAAGGCAGCTTCTTCACGGCTATACGGATGCGTCCATTCGCCTGTTATAACAAAGGCGGTGTGTGGGGCATTGACAAGTGGATTGTCATCTGGTGTCCAACCATCTTCGCCTGTTTGCACCTTTAAGGCCTCTTGTTTGATTTGCTTTAAGGCACTGATGAGGCGGTCAATCTCTGCTTTGCTTTCAGATTCTGTTGGTTCAATCATGAGCGTGCCTACCACAGGAAATGACATGGTTGGTGCATGAAAGCCATAATCCATCAAACGCTTGGCAATGTCAGTTTCAGAGATGCCTGTTTGTGCTTTTAATGGGCGAATGTCAATGATACATTCATGAGCCACACGCCCATTTTTACCAGTATATAAAACAGGATAATCTTCGCTTAGCTTAGTTGCGATATAATTGGCGTTAAGCAGTGCTTGTTTGGTGGCTGATAAAAGACCATCACGACCCATCATGGTGATATACATCCATGAAATTGGCAGAATGTTTGCCGAGCCATAAGGAGCGGCTGAAACCGCCGAACAGTCAGACAGGGCATTAAACACAGGTGCAACACGATGGTTTGAGATAAAAGGTGCTAAGTGTGATTTTAGACCAATTGGCCCCATGCCAGGCCCGCCACCACCATGTGGGATGCAAAAAGTTTTGTGTAAATTCATGTGTAGCACATCTGCCCCGACATCAGCGGGCTGCATGATGCCAACTTGTGCATTCATATTAGCACCGTCCATATACACCTGTCCACCGTGAGCGTGAATCATATCACAAATATCACGAATGCCCTCTTCAAAAACTCCATGCGTTGATGGATAAGTAATCATCAAAGCACCAAGCTTATCGCTGTGTTCATCACATTTGGCTTTTAGGTCATCAATGTCCACATTGCCATTATCATCGGTTGCAACGACCACAACTTTCATGCCCATCATCTGGGCAGTTGCTGGATTGGTGCCGTGTGCTGAGCGGGGGATTAGGCAGACATTACGCTCATCTTGACCCATACTTTCATGATAGCGACGAATGGCGAGCAAGCCTGCATATTCACCAGATGCCCCTGAATTGGGCTGCATGCTGATTTCATCAAAGCCTGTGATGGCTTTTAGCTGGGCTTGTAGGCTCTCAATCATCTGAATGTAGCCTTTGGTGTCTTCGCTGGGTGCAAATGGGTGCACATTTGAAAACTCATCCCAGGTGATGGGCAACATCTCACTGGTGGCGTTTAATTTCATGGTGCAAGAACCCAATGAAATCATTGAACGGTTCATCGCCAAATCCTTATCCTCTAAGGATTTTAGGTAGCGTAGCATTTGGTGTTCGGTGTGATGACTGTTAAACACAGGATGGGTTAAAATGTCATCTTGTCTTAATAAATCGCCCAATTGAATCTGGATGGCATCAAGACTGCCTTTGACCCCAAAGATTTGACACAGTTCATCAAACTCTGCTTCATCGGTGAGTTCATGAAATGATACAGAAATACCGCCATTGTCATGCTGCCATAAGTTGTAGCCTTTGTCTTTGGCGGTCTTAAAAATCGTTTGTGCCTGCCCTCCACATTCAACCAGTACGGTATCAAAAAACACATCATGACGCACTGCCAGCTCTGATGATTTGACCGCTTTGGCAAAGGCGACCGCTAGGGCGTGAATGCGTGTGGCAATGCGTTTTAGTCCTACCGCCCCGTGATAGACGGCGTACATGCCTGCCAGATTGGCAAGGAGTACTTGACTTGTGCAAATGTTTGAATTGGCCTTTTCACGGCGGATATGTTGTTCACGGGTTTGTAGTGCCATGCGTAGGGCGGTATTACCTTGGGCGTCTTTTGATACGCCAATGATGCGACCAGGTGCCGAGCGTTTGTCTTTATCTTTAAAGGCAAAATAGGCAGCATGTGGCCCACCAAAACCCATCGGAATGCCAAAACGCTGTGTGCTTCCCAAAGCAATATCAGCTCCCATATCAGCAGGGGATTTTAAAAGCACAAGGCTCATGATATCGCTGGCAACGATGGCATAAGCTCCGTTGTCTTTGACAGCGGTGATGACATCGGTCAAGTCCACCACATCGCCATCTTTACCGACATACTGGAAAAATGCCCCAAAAAACTCACCATTTTTGGCAACATCAAAATCACCCATCACAATTTCAAAGCCAAAATATTTGGCACGAGTATGAATGACATCAAGGGTCTGTGGGTAGGTACGCTCATCCACAAAAAAGGCGTTGGATTTTGATTTACTCACACGCCGAGCCATCGCCATCGCCTCAGCGGCGGCGGTTGCTTCATCCAGCAGGCTTGCCCCTGCCAAATCCATGCCAGTTAGGTCAACGCACACCTGTTGAAAATTAAGTAAAGCTTCAAGCCGACCTTGGGCAATCTCAGCTTGATAGGGCGTATAGGCGGTATACCAACCGGGGTTTTCTAGCACATTTCGTTGGATGACCGCAGGCAGGCGAGTGGGCGAGTAACCTTGACCGATATAGCTTTTGGCAACGGTAATGTTATCTGCCATGGCACGCAGTTTTGCCAAGGCATTATGCTCACTCATGGCTTTTGGTAAATCCAAATCTTTATTCAGGCGAACGGCTTTGGGAACGACAGCATCAATAAAGCTGTCCAAATCATCAAAACCAACGGTTTGTAATAAGGCTTGTTGTTCATTGGCATCTTTGCCAAGATGACGATGAACAAAAGCATTTTCATAGAATAATTCTGAAAAATCATTAAATGACATAAAGTTTTCCTTGTGCTGGGCTTTAAAAGTTAGTCAATGGGTGTTTAAATTGATTAACCATTGATGGATGATTGATATTTCATCAATTATTTGCCCATTTAATTGCCAATAAGGCATGATGCAAATATGTCAATGGGGCATGAGGTAAAATCAAATTTGCCAATGGCTAATCAATTTAAACAATTTAAACAAGGGCAAATTTTTACCCTTGCTTGATGATTTGAACAGTTTAATGATTTAAACAGCTTACAAAGCACTCTGGTACTCTTCGGCACTAAGTAGGTCATCATAATCGGCTACATTGGCAGGCTTGATTTTAAAGAACCATGCTTTGCCATAAGGGTCTTCGTTGGCAAGCTCTGGACTGTCTACCAACTCATCATTAATCTCAACAATCTCACCTGCAATCGGTGCATAGACATCGCTTGCCGCTTTGACTGACTCAACAACGGCAATCTCTTCATCAGCAGATACTTCACGCCCAACTTCTGGCAACTCAACAAATACCACATCACCCAGCAAATCTTGGGCGTGGTCTGTGATACCAACGGTGATGATACCGTCATCTTCAAGTTTTAGCCATTCGTGGCTGGCAACATATTTTAAATCAGCGGGGATATTACTCATGGGTCTCTCCTGTGAGTTTGGTGAATTAAATGGGGGTTAATGGGTTAAAAGGGTGTGCTTAAAAGCGGTGTACAAGGATTGTCAAGCTATTCATAGACGCATTGTTTGCTTGCTTCATCATAACGACCGCCATCATCTAAACATCTGTCTTTGGCATCACAGCCTACCAATAATAAAATAACCAAACATGTACATAGGTATTTCATATTATTTCAATTCCTAAATCAATTTCTAAACATAATAAAACGAACATAAAGACCCAAAAGCACCTTTGATGCTTTTGGTCAGTTTTTTGGTGTACAATCAATCAAATTGCTTTTTGCCATGTCTGACAAATGGTAATTTGAGTACACGCACATCCATCTCTTTGCCACGCATGATAACTTTGGCATGCTCACCTGTAAAGCTGGCAGGCACACGAGCGATGGCGATGGATTGGTTTAGAGTTGGGGAGAATACCCCGCTGGTGGTGATGCCAAACCCATCTTCGGTAATCACTTCCATGCCAGCACGAAGTACACCGCCTTTGGCAAGCAATAACCCAACTTGACGCATTTTGACGCCGTCATTTTTTAGGGCGATAAGGGCGGATTTACCAATAAAATCACGGTTTTCATCTTTTAGGTCAACCGTCCACGCCATGCCTGCTTCTAGGGGGCTGACATCATCTGTCATGTCGTTACCGTATAGATTCATGCCAGCTTCCATACGCAAGGTGTCTCTGGCACCAAGTCCACATGGGGCGACACCTGCTTTGATGAGTTCATCGAAAAACCCAGTCGCTTCATCTGCTGGCATGACCACCTCAACGCCATCTTCACCTGTGTAGCCTGTATAAGCGACAAACCAATCATCACCCAAATCCACACCAACAAAGGGTTTTAGGGCATTGACTTTGTCTGTCCATTCAGGCTTGACGGCAAGGAGTTTGGTGATGGCATTTGGCCCTTGTATGGCAAGCATGGCAACATCATGGCGTGGGGTCAAAGTGACACCAAATGCCCCGCCAACTTTGGCAAAGTGTGCAGAGTCTTTTTCACGGGTTGCGCCGTTTGAGATGATGCGATAAGCACTCTCATCTTCGTTCATGCGATAGACGATAAGGTCATCGATGACGCCACCATCATCGTTTAGCATGGCAGAATATAAAGCCTTACCAGCAAAGCCTAATTTGGCAACATCGTTAGCAAGTAGCTTTTGTAAAAAGGCTTTGGCATTATCACCGCTGATGTCGGTAACCAGCATGTGCGAGACATCAAACATGCCTGCATCTGTCCGCACGGCATGGTGTTCATCAATTTGTGAGCCATAATTGACAGGCAACTCCCAACCGCCAAAATCAACAAGTTTGCCATTGTGTTCGGTGTGAGCATCAAATAAAGGGGTGCGTTGTGGAGCGGTCATGGTTCATTCCTTAGAGTGATGAGTGCAAAATTAGGGTGTTATTTTTAAGACATCATCATAAAGCTTATCTTAGAAAACTTATCTTAAAAAATAACATTAAAAAATAATACCAAAATTAGCACCCCATCTGTCCTTTGACCTGAGATTTTCAATGATGATGCTAGGTTTGATTTTATCATCATTTTCTTCCCTTCGGTAGGTAATTTACCATTCTCCAGATTGTGTTGGTAAGTTTCCCTACCGAGAATTTTCAGTCCATTTACCTGAGCGATTATGGGGAATGCAGTGCTAAGAGCAATGCCGTTTACGCCTTCGGTGGTATTTTGAGACCATCAAAATACACTCTCCTGAAAATCAGACCTTCTTATTATGAAAAATAATGCTACAATTTACAAGTGAAATTTTAAGCTTTTTAAAAATAATTGGTAAAATAAACCAAAATCGTTCAAAATAAATGCCAATTATCAATATTTTTAAGAAAGATTATTTAAACAATTTTATTAACATTTTATTAAGGATTTTTGAATGCATTGTGATGTTTATAAATTTCCAAAAAATAAAGGTTGGTATGTATACATCGCCCGACCTGACTATCCAAATGACACAGAAAACCTTAAGGATTGGCTGGGTGTTTTGCCTGCAGCAATGCGTACCAAACTTGGTTTTGGGCAGTTTATTATGCATTTAGATTTGTCATCAAGGCAAAAATTAGCTCAGGCGGACATTCATCAAGTTAAAGCCAAACTTAACGAACAAGGCTATTATGTGCAAGCACCGCCATCGGAGATGCTGGCAGCTCAAGCGGCTATCAAAGCCCAAGATGCTCAGGATAAACAATTTGATTAATTTTAATCATTTAATTTTTTATCAAATTTTAAATATAACTAATTTTAATAACATTTTTATGCTTGAATGATTAAAAAAGTGTTAAAATAACCCAATTTTATTTTTGGTCAAAAATCAATGAATTGGTTAAAAAATTTACCGCTTGAGAAAATCGGTGAAGCACTGGCAGGCTTTTTTGGCTTTTGGGGGCGATTGACGGAGGGTGTGCCTGCAAGTCAGTTGCCGTTCATCGTTTATGTCGTCTGCTGTGGATTGGTGTTACTGTTGTGGCTTGTTGTCATGCGTCTGATACCCCAACCTTTTAAGGGGATTAGTTTAGCAGTGCTTGCAGCTGTTATGTTTACACCTGGTCAAGCGGCAGGGAATAGCGGTGAGATTGCCCCTGCGATGATTGGCGTATTTTATGCCATTTTGATGAAAGATTTTAGTGCTGCACTTGGGGCAGCAGTACCGATTTTTGCGATACTTGCTGCGTTGCTTGTGGTGGGTGCAGCTTGGCAGATGGTTCGAGGTGTGCTTGTGGCTAATGCTGAAAAGCAGGCTTGGGTAAGACAAGTTCAAAAGCAAAAACAACAATTGCCACAATCTGAGGACAAAAACTAAGCATTTGACCAACTGATGAAAAATATTGATTTGATTGGGTTTAAACTAAGCCGTCATACCAATTTTGTTAAAGCAAATAAGCAATGATGATTAAAAGATAAATCACACCTAGGCATTTTTATCTTGAATGTTTTAAAATTTGGTGTATAATATACGCCTTGTGACTTTTATCTAATATCTAAGTTTACATCTCCTTGCCATCATCATAAGGTGGTGGCTGTTTTAATCCGTAGGGAGTCCTTATGAGACATTATGAAGTGGTGCTACTGGTACATCCAGACCAAAGCAACCAGGTTGCCGACATGGTAACTAAGTACCGTTCTATCGTAGAAGATAATGGCGGTAATAACCATCGCCTAGAAGATTGGGGTCGCCGTCAATTGGCTTATCCAATCAATAAAATCCACAAAGCACACTATGTTTTGCTAAACATTGAGTGTAACGATGAGACATTGGCACAGTTAGAAGAGCTGTTCAAATACAACGATGCCATCATTCGCAGTCTTATCATTCGCCGTGATGAAGCCATTACCGAACAATCTCCTTTGGCAAAAGAAGCCGAAGACAAACGCACTCGTAAAGCCAACCGCCGTAACGATGTTCGCACTCAGGAAGCTGAGAGTGATAACACCGCAAGCGAATAATTAAGGAGATTACTCATGGCTCGTTTCTATCGTCGTCGTAAATTCTGCCGTTTCACCGCAGAAGGCATTACCCACATTGATTATAAAGATGTTGAACTTTTAAAACAATACATCAGCGAAAATGGTAAAATCACTCCAAGCCGTATCACGGGTACTTCTACTAAGTATCAACGCCAGCTTGCAGTTGCCATTAAACAAGCTCGTTATTTGGCTCTATTGCCATATACCGACAACCACAAGTAATTAACGGAGATAAATCATGCAAGTTATTCTATTACAGCGTGTCGTTAATCTTGGTAAGCTTGGCGAGACTGTTGATGTAAAAGCAGGTTACGGTCGTAACTATCTCATCCCACAAGGCAAAGCACTGCCTGCAACTGAAGCCAATTTGGCTAAGTTTGAAGCTCGCCGTGCTGAACTTGAAGCTTTGGAAGCCGAAGAGTTATCAGCTGCTAATGCACGTGCCGAAGCCTTAGCTGATGTGAATGTCATCATGCGTGCCAAGTCTGGTGATGAAGGTAAACTATTTGGCTCTATCGGTGCTCGTGATATCGCTGATGCATTAACTAAATCTGGCTTAGAAGTTGACCGTTCTGAGGTTAAAATGCCAGAAGGCGCTTTCCGTCAAATTGGTGAATATAAAGTTACGATCCAGCTGCACCATGATATTAGCACCGATATTTTAGTGACCATTTTGTCGGAAGATGCACCAACTGCCGATGAAGATGATAGCGAATAATTTTTATTAATGATAGTTATCTAAAAACCCCTAAAGCATTATCTTTAGGGGTTTTTGTATCATCATCTTTAGATGACCAAATTGGTTGGCTATCTTTTGGTGTATAAATTCATAAAAAATGTTCAATTATTTTTATTGATGGGCTAAAATTTTTTATCAAAATCTATTACCACAAAAGTTGATTGTTGTACACCTTATTTACATAAAAAGTACAACTTTCACCAGATATCATTACAAAAATAATAGAATTGATCTTTCTATGGGTGATAAAATACAGTGATAACATACATAAAAGTTGCATCAAAAATTTATGTCGTTTTATATTATATTAAACTTAAATAACTTAAACTTAGTGAGACTGATATATTCTAATTTGCTGTGTCATTGATTCTAAATTTTAATTTCAGTAATCCAAGGTCGCCCATACGCCAAACCCAATATGATTATGATGAAAGTACCAAACCCCAAACTTTTAACAACTTCATTGCTTGTTTTAACTTCAGCCATAGCAGTCTTTTCTTTTTCTGCTTGCTATCAGATTGGGGATGTGGTGAATGAGGCGGCAGCTGAGGCAACACAGCAACCCCCAATTAGAACTCCCAAGCAGACTGCTAAATTAAACGCCTTCGAAAATTCAACCTATCAAACAGCAACTGATGAGCTACTTAAAGCTTATAACTGGACATTGATATCTGCCGAAGTGCAAGGAGCACCAATTCACAGCTACGAAAATATTATTAAAAATCGTGCAGGGAGCTTAAGTTTTTCAAATCGTGGGCTTTACTTTAATGTGGGCTGTAACCATCACTCTCAACATTATCAATTATCTGAAGGTGTTTTATCAATTCATCACAGAACATCAACTTTAATGGCTTGTCATCATTCTGACAGCCACTCACCTGATTTAGCTCAAGTTGAATCGAAATTTGCACAGGATTTAAACGGCTCAAACCTACAAATTAAAACTGGTCCTGACGAATACACAGCCACCTTATTACTCCAAAAAGGTGCTCAGGTACTCACTTGGCAAGGTGATATGAAACCTGAAGTTCGTTTTGGGGAGTCAGTATTGCTATTTTGGGAAATTGAACCAAATAAAATTAACTGTATTGATGAAATTGGTCAAGAGCAACGATGTTTAAAAGTGCGTAATGTCACTTATAATGAACAAGGCATTAAGACTGGCTCTGGTGCATGGCGTACCTTTTATGGTCAAATTCATGGGTATGAGCATCAGCCTAATTTGCGTCAAATTATTCGACTAAATGCCTACAATAATCCTGATAGTAAAGAAAACCCATATTATATCTATGATAGACCTGTTGAAATTTACTATTTGGATGTTCCCGTGTCTCAATAATAATTGAGATCACAAATTTAGAGTGAAGTTGTCGTACGATCTGAAATAGAAAATCATGTGTGATAAATCACCTTGTTTTGGAGAGATTTTATCGGCATAATATGCTTTGAATAACAATGTCATGATGATGACAATTAGCCCATTTTATCTCATCTTATGAGCGTAAACATTTAAGGAAATCAAATTATGGCAAAGCAAGTTGCAGTATTAATCGGTAGTGCAAGCCAAACTTCTGTTAATCGGTTGGCGTTTAACTATCTTGAATCTGTTGCACCATCATCACTACAATTTAAAGTCGTTGAAATCGCAGATTTGCCACTGTATGATCGTGATTTAGACGAGCAAGATGTACCCGCTTACAACCGATTTCGTGAAGAAATCAAAGCAGCCGATGCAGTACTATGGATTAGCCCAGAGCATAATGGTGGTTGTTCGGCTATGATTAAAAATGCCATTGATATTGCATCACGCCCAATTGGTCAAAGCGTTTGGACTAATAAGCCATTGGGTTTAATCAGTGTCAATGCCAATGGTAGCTCACGGGTCACTGATCAGCTGCGTACCATTGCGACAAATCCAGCGCTCAATATGCCAACACTGCCCTTTGGTGCATACTTCGGCGGTATCTTTACTGGGGCGTTCAATGAACAAGGTGAGCTGGTATCTGAGCACGGTCAAGCAACTTTAAAGAACTTTATCAAGGCGTATGCTGAATTTATTGAAAAGTTTTAGCATCAACCGCCATCAGTTGCACGCTGATGTATGGTGATTTATAACCGCCCAATTTTGGGTGGTTATTTTTATTTACAAAGCTAAGCTACCTATTGATTTAAAATTCAGCTATAATAGACAAATCTTTGTATCATGGCTTTGTGTATGCCAGAAAAAAATTTATTAAAAAGTTCAATCAATCACAGCTTAATAAAAAATAAGATCTATATCATTATCGAAGGGACGGACACGCCTGCCGGTAAGTTATTTGATGTGCTAATCTTAGTGGCAATTATTACCAGTGTTTTGGTGGTTATGCTCGATAGCGTATTATTTTTACGCTTGCAATATGGGCGTTTATTTTTCGTTGCTGAATGGTTTTTTACGATTTTATTTACCATAGAATATGCATTGCGTCTTTATTCTGCACCAAATCTTCGTCGATATGTGACCAGTTTTTATGGGGCAGTTGATTTATTGGCACTATTGCCAACATATTTGAGCTTATTTTTTGCAGGTACGCATTATTTGCTGGTTGTTCGAATTCTTAGAATTCTGAGAATCTTTCGTGTCTTTCGACTCAAATCTTATATGCAGCAAGCTGGATTTTTGGCGGCTGCTTTTAAAACCAGCCAGCATAAAATTACGGTATTTTTTCTATCGCTACTTCTGCTTGTAACCATTTTTGGCTCAGTTTTGTATGTTGTTGAAGGCCCTGAAAATGGCTTTACAAGTATTCCTTTATCAATCTACTGGGCGGTTGTGACATTGACAACGGTAGGTTATGGCGATATTTCCCCAAAAACACCACTAGGGCAGGCGATCGCAAGTATGGTGATGATTACAGGTTATGCCATCATCGCCGTACCGACAGGGATTTTTACTGCTGAGCTAACTCGGACTATGCGGCCGCAACTTCAGCCAATTTCTTGCCCAAATTGTGGTAAATTTGGGCATGCAACTAATGCTAAATTTTGTGACCGCTGTGGTCATGACTTACATGTATAACAGATGAATTTTTCAACATTTTGGCAAACTGCACCTTTATCTTTGTTATTGATACTGAGCTTTATTGGTTTGGCGATCGTACAGTTATTGATGGGTGTTGATATAGATGCCCCAAGCACGCACGACTTACTACGATTTGGTGCTAACTTTATGCCGCTGTCGATGGTTGGCGAGCCTTGGCGACTGCTTAGCAGTGGATTTTTACATATTGGTATATTACATCTGTTATTCAACAGCTTTGCGATGTATTATTTTGGACAAGTTACCGAGATTATCATCAGCTCCGTTCATGTTGGTTTGTTATTTATTTTGGCTGTGGTAGGCAGCAACTTGCTTGGAAATTATTTGGCATGGCAGGCTGTGTTTTTGGGTACACCTTTAGCTATCAGTGCTGGAGCGTCTGGCGGTATCATGGGATTGGGTGCATTTTTATTTTCATTGGCATTGCTACAGGCACCCATTGCACTTAAGCTAAATACCAAAACTTTGGGTTTTGTGATGGCGATTAATTTACTGATGGGTTTTGCTGTCAAGGAAATTGATCATGCAGGGCATATTGGCGGCACACTTGTTGGATTTACTCTTGGTGTGGTTTATCGTTATGCTTTGTCTTATCGTCAGTATACCAATTTAATATTGACTGGTGCAATGATGGGCATGGCGATGCTATTTGGGGTAATTTGGTATTGGTTACATTGGCAAATCATGGCGGTGATTGGCTGAATTAAACCTTAAATAATATCCCATCATGGCAAATGACGGGATATTATTGCATAGGATTTGACGATTTGTTGCATAAAATCTGCGTGCCAACACCTTCTTCGGTAAATATCTCAAGCAAACATGCGTGTGGCACACGACCATCAACGATAGTAACGCTGTGCAATCCCGATCTGATGGCTTCAAGTGCACCTTCAATCTTGGGAATCATACCACCTGAAATGGTTCCATCAGCAATTAAGTGATCAATATCTTTGGCTGATAAATGGGTGAGTACACGACCTTGTTTATCCAGCACGCCTTTAATATTGGTCAGTAAAAGTAAGCGTTCAGCCCCAAGAAATTTGGCGACACGGCTGGCAACCAAATCTGCATTGATATTATAGGTATCGCTATTGACATCCACCCCAAGCGATGCAATCACTGGGATAAAATTACTGGCAATCAGTATATCAACCACTTCTTCATTTACCGAATCAACTTCAAAGACATAACAGATTTCTAGTAACTAAGTTGATAAAGGAAAGTAATGATTAATTAATGGCGGCCAGAAGACCCAAAACCACCTGATCCACGAGTGCTGATATCACTAAAAGTATCAACAATCTCAAAGTCAGGACGCATTATGGGAACAATGACATATTGTGCCATTCTTTCGGCAGGCTTAAGCTCAAAGTTGGTATCGCTGCGATTCCATATCGAGACCATCAGCTCACCTTGATAGTCAGAATCAATCAAGCCAACCAAATTACCAAGTACAATGCCGTGCTTATGACCAAGTCCAGACCTAGGGAGAATTAGCCCAGCAAAATTAGGGTCGCTGATATAAATGGATAATCCAGTGCCAATAAGCTTGGTTTCTCCTGCGGCAATAATCATTGGCTCATCAATACAGGCTCGCAAGTCAATCCCTGCTGAGCCTGCGGTAGCATGCGTTGGTAGGGGAAAGTCTGGATGAGAGCCAATTTTAGGATTAAGGATTTTGACTTGTACGCTTTTCATAGGGACTGCTTATTTGATGGTTTTTAAGGCTATCATGATTGAATTTTTATGCAATTTTTGTCAAGACCTTTACCTATCGTTGATAAAATGATAAGAATAAAGCCCGATTATGATCGAGCTTTAAAGTATCAATCTGTCACTTAGGCATTGCCTTCGTCATTTTGGGTTTCTAGCTGACTTTGTAAGAAAGCTTGTTCAAAATTCACAGGTGCAAGTAGTAACTGCGGGAAGCTACCACGCGTCACGATATCGCTGATGGCTTCTCGAGCATAAGGGAATAAAATATTTGGGCAATACGCTTGTAGCAAATGTGGCATATCTGCTTCAGGGATATTACGCATCAAAAAAATACCTGCTTGCTGAACTTCAGCGATGAACGCAACTGACTCACCAAGCTTGGCAGTTACGCTGACAGTGAGTACCACTTCTTTGTAGTCTTCATCTAAATCGTTATCGCTTGTGCTGATGCTGACATCAGTTTCAGGTTGCCATTGTTTGGTAAATACTTCGGTATTTGGCACTTCAAATGAAATGTCTTTTGTGTAGATACGCTCTAAACCGAGCTGTGGCTGAAGTTCTTCAGACATGATAATTCCTTAAATGTGTGTTATTTGTATATTAATTCGTATATTAAAAATGGCTAAATGATTGCGCCAAAAGCTCATCAAGTTTGCCATCGGCATTTAATTTATTAAGCTGATCAAAACCGCCAATGAAATTATCACCAATAAAGATTTGTGGGACAGTACGATAGCCATTGGTTTTGGCTGAGAGTGCTTCACGATCCTCAGCATTGATATCATACATGCTAATCTCATCATAAGCAACAGATTTATTATTCAAAAGCTGCTTGGCAGCCAAGCAATAAGGGCAAGTCGGTGTGGTATAGATGGTTACTTTTTGCATTGCCATTTCCATTAAATTAGGTCCACATCTTATATAAGGCTTTTCATGAATATTTCAAGGCTTATTGATAAGACTAAGCCATGATTTTTAGCTAAAATGATTTAAACTACTTTTTATTAGTACCAACCAAAGGCAAGCCCGCTGATTGATAGCCTTGAATACCGCCTTCAAGACGCATAAAATTGGGTCGATTGATCAGCTGTACAGCAGCACCTGCTTGCATGCCAATATCACAAACCAAAATCACAGGCACTTCAATGGCTTGTAATTCAGCTAGGTGATTTTTAAGGTCGTTAAACGGTATATTTTGGCTACCAGTGATATGACCATTGGCAAACTTGTTAGCTGGGCGAATGTCAATAATGCGAGCATTTTGATTATTGACCAATAAGCCCAATTCGCTTGGCGGAACTTTACGACCACTGCGTTTGCCTTCGATGGCAAAAAATGCAATGATTAATACAATCAGCAATCCAACTAAGACTGGATGATTACCGATAAATTCAAACCAACGTTCCAAAGTATACTCCAATGTCTAATCATAAAACTCGTATTATAACGCCAAATGTATCTAATTGCACCGTTTTTCATATTCATGATGAGTCATGAGCAGATTGGTATTATTTGGCAGAAGGCTTAACCGCACTTTGACCCGCCTTGGCTTCATCAATCAAGGATGTCAGGCTTTCGATACGCCTTGGTAATACCTCGCCTTGCATTGCCGCTGCCCATAAGGCACATCCTTTGGCATTGGGCGTATGATGACAATCACGAAATTGGCAACTGCCAGCCAGTGCATGCAATTCTTCAAAACCAAGCAAAATATCATCTGCCGACAGATGCCAAATCCCATATTCACGAATTCCTGGCGTATCTATGATGCCACCTTTGTCCACATGATGGGCATCATAAGGCATAAGTCGGCTGGTCGTTGTGGTGTGCTGACCAAGCTGTGAGTTTTGGGAGATGATGTTGGTGGATTGATTGGCATTGGGTAAAAGCTCATTAATTAGGCTTGATTTGCCCACACCTGATTGCCCAGCAAAGATGGACAGCTTACCATTAATGTGCTTAAAAAGTGTCTGCAAACCTGATTTGGTGTGCGTTGAGGTCTGGATTACGCTAAAGCCATATTGATCGCCCAATGCTCGATACTCATCGATCATTTGCATGATGGCATCTTGGTCATTTGAATTTTGCTCATTTAATAAATCGGCTTTATTTAATACCAATAATGGTGTGATATGATTAAGCTTGGCGATTAATAAATATCGATCGATAAGATTAACGGCAGGCTTGGGCAGTGGTGCAAATACGATGACAAGCATATCTACATTGGCAGCCACTGGCTTGACCTTATGGTAGCGATCAGGGCGAGTGATGAGTTTATGCCGATCAAGTAAATGCTCAATGCGTCCCAATCCTGCGGTCGTATCAAGGCTAAATTTGACACGATCGCCTGTAGCAAGCATGGGTAAGTTGGTGCGAGCATGACAACGCCAAATCGTGCCAATCTGCACCAAAGGTTTATTAGCATCTGTATCAGGTAAGCTTGGCATAACTGTGGGCAGATTTGTTATCTGAACATCAAGCTGCTTGCCAAAGTGCGACACGATCACACCTTCGGCAAATGTCGCATCATCGGCTTGGACGGTTTGATTTTGTTCAATTTGGCGAGTTTGGCGTTTGGTTAATTTGCGGCGGCGAATCAGCGACATAAATGATGACTTTCAAATAAATAAGATTGACTAAAAATGGGTATGATAATCCCTACAAGATGCACCTTAAGATGAAGATTTTGGTAAGCTTGGTGTTCACCACTGTAGCATAAAAAATTTACTTGGGCAAATTGTGTTTGTGGTTTTTGGAAGAATTCACCAAATCAAATTTACTTGTGCATAAATTGGCCGAATTTATTTGGGAAACTGCCAAAAATCTTTTATAATACGGATTTATTTTTATCATTAACTCACAGCAATTAAGTGCTGATTGTCGCCAATCGCTTAATTGTCAAATATAAGGCAACCATGAGTAAGCTAAATCCTCGCCAATTAGAAGCGTTAAATCACACCCAAGGTCCGCTACTTGTACTGGCTGGTGCTGGCTCAGGAAAGACATCGGTTATCACCCAAAAGATTGCCCATTTGATCGAAAATTGCCGCATTCCTGCCGATCGTATCACGGCAGTGACTTTTACAAATAAAGCGGCGCGTGAGATGAAATCACGCGTTCAAAAGATTTTATCTCATGAAAAATCTCGTGGATTGACTGTTTCAACATTTCACCAGTTTGGTCTGCAATTTTTACGCTATGAATTAAAACACACATCATTAAAACCCAATTTTTCAATTTTGGATGCAGATGACTGCCAGCGTCTGCTTGCAGAACTGATGGTGCGTGATAATTTAAGCGGTGCTGAACGCCGTGAACTGGTGCATGAAGCCATCAAGAAAATCTCTGATTGGAAAAATGACCTCATTGCACCCAAAGATGCCGCTGAAACGCTCGATGACCCTGAAGATCTTGGTTTTGTGCATTTGTATGAATTATACGAGCGTAATTTGCGAGCGTATAATGCGGTGGATTTTGATGATTTGATTGCCATGCCTGTGCGTATCTTAAGGGAAAGTCATGAGGTTAAAGATAAATGGCAAAATCGTATCCGCTATCTGCTGGTGGATGAATATCAAGATACCAACACCGCACAGTATGAGTTAATTAAACTATTGGTTGGGCGTCTTGGACGATTTACAGTCGTGGGCGATGATGACCAGTCAATTTATACATGGCGAGGTGCTAAACCTGAAAATATGGCACTTTTAAAGCAAGATTTCCCCAATCTTGAGGTGGTAAAATTGGAACAAAACTATCGCTCAACCAATCACATCTTGGGTGCTGCCAATGCGGTCATCGCCAATAATGAGCATATGTTTGAAAAATCGCTTTGGTCTGATAAAGGTGATGGTGAAAAAATCCGTGTTATCACTTGTAATAATGATTTTGATGAAGCTGAACGAGTCGCCAAAGAAATTTTGACGCATCGACTACGCAATAACCAGACTTGGGATAAATATGCGGTGCTGTATCGCAGCAACTTTCAGGCTAGGGCATTGGAAGCTCAGCTAAGACAGCTTGAGATTCCGTATAAATTATCTGGTGGTACTTCATTTTTTGCGCGTACCGAAATCAAGGACTTGATGGGTTATCTTCGTATTATTATTAATCCTGATGATGATGCGGCATTTTTGCGAGTGATTAATACACCTAAGCGTGGTATCGGTTCGGTGACACTTGAAAAACTTGGACTGTTTGCACAGCACTGCGGCACATCGCTGCTTGGTGCGTGTACTCGTGCAGGTGTTAAGGACGCATTGGGTGCTAAGGCAGGTGCGATCATTGAATCTTTTGGGGAGTTTATTAATTATTATACGCATCAGCTACATGATAATAGCGATCCTATGCCCTTGGTGCGTCAGATGATTACTGAGACAGGTTATATTGACTATGTCAAAGAAAGCTCCAAAAATCCCCAACAAGAAAAGGGGCGCTTAGATAACATTGAAGCCTTATACTTAAGTATCGCTGCACTGATTAATCGAGCTGATGATGAGCATGATAAGACCATTGATGCTGTGATTCGCAAGATGGTTTTGTTGGATATGCTTGAACAGCAACAAGAAGAAGAAAATACCAACAAAGTTAATCTGATGACGCTACATGCCGCCAAAGGTCTTGAATTTGATTATGTCTACATCATTGGCTGTGAAGAAAAACTGTTACCGCATGTCAATTCAATCATGAGTGCTAATATCGAAGAAGAGCGTCGCTTAATGTATGTTGGTATCACCAGAGCCAAAAGTGAGCTGACTTTATTGCTATGTAAACAGCGACGATCTGGAGCGGATTTTAAGGCGGTGACACCCTCAAGATTTCTTGATGAGTTGCCAGCAGAGTATCTATCTGGTGCTGTTACCAAAAAAGAAGATCCTAAAAAAGTCGCTGAAAACTATCTGGCAAATATTCAAGCGATGCTTGCTGCTAAGAAAAAATAAAATAGCAGCGATTAAAAAAGTTGTCTTGCATTTTTGGAATGAATGGCTTGGTATCACATATCATAATGACTTCATGATTAAAAACTAAGCTGCATGTAAGGTTGATTTAAAAATTGGCTAAGCGTGCTTACGCATGAATAAGGTCACAACGCCCAAAGCAATCAGCTGAACCACCAAGATTAGCCCAACTGTCCAAAGCCATTTGCCTTGGGCATAAGCTAAGGCACACGCCCAAGCACCAATGAAGCCACCGCCATAATAACCCATATAATACAGCCCTGACGCCAAAGACCGACCCTCGCTGACATGGCTGGTCAAATAGCTGATGGTTGCAGACTGAGTGATGAACACACCAGAGGACATTAAAGTTAGTCCCATAATAACTATACCCAAAGGCATAAACAATGTCATTAATAGGCCTGTGATAGAAACAAGGATAGCCAACAGTATCGTTGAGGTCATGCCAAAGCGTATCACCACGCGTGTGGATAATGGTGTGATGACCATACCAATCAAATAAATGGCAAAAATATTGGCAAGATCGGCAGGCGTGAGTAGATACGGGCTTTCTGATAAATGAAGATTGATGAATGTAAAACAGCCCACCAAACTAAACAAAACGCACGCTCCCAAAAATCCACTACAGATGACATGAAGATTTTTGGTGTGTGAGAATAATGTGGCAAATGCAGTACGAAAATTCTCAGAAATGATAAAATTTTGTGAACGATGTAGGGATTTATATGCCCAAATCGCACCGATTAATGTGCATATTGCCATCACTATATAGCCATAACGCCAACCAATAAAATGCTCCAAATGCCCTGCAAAAAACCGCCCACTAAAACCACCAAGTACCGTCCCTGATACATAAAGTGACATCATAGTTGTCAGTCTTGAGCTGTATTCTTCACTGATATAAGCAATCAAAACTACCGTAATGCCAGGCACGCTTACCCCTTGCAAAAACCGCCAAAAAATCACTTCATGGATACTACTTGCCATGCCAATCAGTGCTGTTGGCAGAGCAAGCATAAGTAATGAGCTTACGATGAATGGCTTTCTACCAACAGCATCAGACAGCATACCCATAAATGGCGATATCAGTGCAATGGCAAGCACGGTCGCACCTACCGCCATTCCTGCTTGAACTTCAGTTGCCTTAAGATCTATCATCAGTACAGGTAAAATCGCCTGAACTGAATACACTTGCAAAAATGCAAAAAATCCGATCATGGCAATAGTGAATTTTTCACTCAAGGTTGGCAGATGGAAATGAAGGGCAGTCATAGTCTGATTTTGGCTGAAGTTTTTGTCTATTGTAGCACAGATAAGGCGAATAAGGCTTGAGCTTTGACTTTAGATAATTTTTATAATACATGTTATATCATTTATCAATGGCTTATTTTTGGGTTTTTGATGACTTAAATGACCTAAGAACTTAAATGATCTAAGATAAGCTACCTAAGAGTTACCCTGATTAAATAATCAGCCAATTTTGCCAAATTATTCTATAAAAATGCTAAAATATTCACTTTTAATCTCCAAGACAAGCAGGAAAAATGATATGGCACAGACTCAAAAGATGGTATTGATTGTTGGCGGTGGTCATGTCGGCTTATCATTTGCTTTATTGTTGGCACATCATGGCATTAAAAGCACACTTGTTGAGCATCATCGTTATCCGACCATTGAGCCTGATGAAGATAACGCACGCACGCAGTATTTAGACAGCCGTAATACAGCACTGTCACGCCGTACTGTGCAAATTTATCAAGAAATTGGGCTTTGGGTGTATCTTCAGAGTCATGCATGCCATATTGACCAAGTTAACATCAGTGAGCTTGGCAGCTTTGGGCATGCCACCTTAAATAAAGATGAAGAAGGTGTGGAAAGCTTTGGGCAAGTGATGGAAAATGCACATTTAGGCAGGCAGTTGTTATTGGCAGTCAAGGATAGTCCCTTGATCAACTTATATGATGGTACAAGTGTGATTGATATCGCTCAAGATGAAGCTCATGCAAGCATTACAGTAAAATTTGATACAGGTCAAATCAAAACCTTAACAGCGCCACTTGTGGTGGCTTGTGATGGACAGCATTCGGCGGTGCGTCAACGATTGAATATCGGTGTTGATATTCATGACTATGAGCAGGTTGGTATCGTTGGTGTGGTACAAACTGATAAAGCACATAAACATACGGCAATTGAACGCTTTAGTGAGGCTGGGCCTTTGGCGGTGCTGCCTTTGACAGATGGTATGGGCGATGGTGGCACAGGGCAGACGGCAGGTTATCGCCGCTCGGTGGTGTTTATTTGTCCAAAAGGTGAAGAAGGACGGTATTTAAGCGATGATGAGTATTACCTTCAGACACTCCAAACAGTTTTTGGTACGGCAGCAGGGCGATTTGTGGCGACAGGTAGGCGTGGTGTATATCCACTGACCAAAGTGCTAGCACATCGTCAGGTATCAGGTCGTTTTGTCATTATGGGCAATGCTGCCCATACGCTACACCCTGTGGCAGGTCAAGGGTTTAATTTGTGTCTAAGAGATGCGTATACACTGGCAAATATGCTGGCAAAAGCGGTTGCCAAAGAAGGCAGTCAGGTGGATTTGGGACAATATGATCGCTTGATCCGTTATGAAAATGCTCGCCAAAAAGACCAAAAACGCGTTATCAAATTCTGTGATACTGTCGTTGGTAGCTTTTGCCACCCCAATCCTGTGATGAGATTTGTGCGTAATGTGGGCTTGATTTGTTTTGATAAAGTGCCAGGCATTAAGCCTTTGGTGGCAACTTATGCCATGGGACTTAAGTCTTGATTTTCATTGGTCATATGGCGATACAGTATAAGGATATGTCATGATCTTAAAGGCGATAATGATTGTATTTGGGTGCTTATTTCTGGGTCAGCTCATCGTAGGTTTATTTGATTTATTGCTGCCACCGAGCGTCGTTGGACTGATTTTATTATTTTTGGCATTGCAGGTAGGCATAGTTAAGCTTGCCACCATCGAAAAACTTGCCAAAGTATTCATGGATTATTTGGTGCTACTTGTTGTACCTGCTTGTATTTCGATCATGCAATATCTAGACATTATTCGAGATGATTTTTGGGTGCTAATCATCGGTGTGAGTGTCAGCACGATTTTGGTGCTACTAACCTCGGCAGGCTCATACACTTGGCTAAGAAAACTTCAAAAATCTCACGCTCAAACCACCAAAAACCAAGGCAGATAAGTCAGATGGATAAATTTGTAACACTGTACCAGACGCTGTCTACCAGTCCATTTTTACTGCTGATGCTTTTGATGGGTGTATTTGAGCTGACAATATGGGCAAGAACACGCTTCAACCAGCCGTTGATTAACCCAACTTTGGTAACGACCATTGTTGTTATCTTGATTTTAAAATTTGCCAATATCAAATGGCAGGCGTTTGAACAAGCCAGTAGCTATATCACCTTTTGGCTTCAGCCTGTGGTTGTGTGTTTGGCAGTGCCTTTGTATATTCAATGGCAAAAAATTCGTGTACAGTGGCTGCCGATTTTGGTGTCTCAATTTGTGGCAAGTCTTGTTGGTATCGTCTCTGGTGTGTGGATTGTACGGGCGTTGGGCGGTAGTTATGATAGCATGATCGCAACGGCAGCGAAGTCTGTGACGATGCCGATTGCCATCGAGGTTACCCAAGCTTTGGGTGGAATTATCGGCATTACGGCGGCAACGGTGCTGATTGCAGGCGTGGTAGGTCAGATTTTTGGTGTTTGGATACTTTATAAATCAGGCATGAGATTGCCAATGGGCATGGGGTTATCACTTGGTTCGGCATCTCATGCGCTTGGTACGGTACGCTCAATGCAGCTGGGCGGGCGTTATGTGGCTTATGCGACATTGGGTCTGATTTTAAATGGCATTATGACAGCATTTTTAGCACCAGTACTGGTACCTTGGCTGGTATCATGATGACAGCGACTTTGGTCACACTGGCAGGCGGACGATAAGACGGTGATTTTATTTGGTAAACCAAATGGGGGTATGGTTTGTTTAGCCTGCTTACAATTTAGCTATACTTTTCGATGCTTTAAGGTAAGGTACATCATTGCCACATTGATGGCATCGTTCAAAGCATCATGCCTTGGTAGGTCAGGCATCCCCAAGGATTTAATCATGCCTGCCATGGTCAAATCAACATAGCTGTCATAGTATTTGTTTTTGGTTTCTTGGGCATAAAACAGCCGAGACACTTCAATTTTTGGCTGTGGCAGTTTGATACCCAGCATGGGTTTTAAAAACTTATTCACCATCACCACATCATATTCCAAAAAAATATCCCACAAGCGGTCGTCCACCCACAAACTGCAAAAATTGCTCAATGGCAAAATCTACCTTGACACCGCCACTTAAGTCCTTGGGTCTTAGTCCGTGGATGGTGACATTGGTTGCTTGTATCATGCCCTCAGGCTTGATTAAAATTTCAAAGGTTTCACTGGTTAAGATGCGATTGCCACGGATTTTGACAGCACCGATAGAGATGATTTGGGCTTCAGAGATATCAAGACTGGTTGTCTCACAATCAAAGCTGACCAACTCATCAGGATGCGTGTCATACAAAAATTCATAGCGTTTATCTTTAAGCTGACGGCGATAATAGTGATGTATTAATTTATCAAACATAACGCACCTTAAGCATAGTGTAGATTAAACTGGCTACTGACATGGTGCTTAAATTGCCTCACAACTTGTAACGCATCTTTTAATAAATCTCGCTCAAGTGTGGATAAATTTTCGGTATTAATGTGGTTTGGGGCAAGCTCTTGGTTGTGCTTGAGTGCCAAAAGTCCATTTTTTAGGCGTGTGTTCATCAGATAAGCCAATGCCTCTGAGACATCTTGGCTAAGCTGTTGTTCGATTAAACCCATCTGAGATAGCCGTGCGATGCGTTCAAAAGTGTTGGTCTTACTAATTTTTGCCTTGAGTGCCAATGCACAAGTGCCATGCACCACAGGGAATATTCCCATTTTTTAATATCCATTTTGTGCTTTTGTGACCCAAAATTTGTGCAAAAAATCCATGCCCATCTTCATCAAACTGATTAACTGCCCGTGCAAAACTCATCAGCATCCCCACATCGCTGTCCAAATAGCCACTTAGGTGCGTGCGTACTTCTTTAAGTAGTGCTTCATCACCGCTGACGGATTTGGCATCCATAAAAATTGCCAAATTCATCATATGATCAGGCGTGGGGTTTTTGTACCAGCTGCCTACAGTTTGTTTAAATTCACTGACCGACTGGCACCATGATGGATTATTGACCATAATTTTACCTAAGCAAGGTGGATATCCAAATTCCGCCAAAACGCCAGAAAAACGCTCGGCATAAGGCCGCACCATCTGCATATCAATGCCATCACGGACAATATCAACGCATTATCTTGATCGGTTTTTAAAACTTGTTCGCCCCGACCTTCAGAACCCATCACGACCAAACAAGTATTGGCGACAAGATTGGCAGGTGCAATCATTTGCCATGCTTTTTCAAACAGACGGCTATTAAGTACCTGCATGAGCTGGGCTAATTGTTTGGCTTGCATGCCATTGGCGTAGAGTACTGAGATAGTGTGGTTCATCTGTGATGCCACTTGGGTGAGAGCATCCAAATTGGTTGCAACTTCCAATTTTTCGGCAATCAAATGACTGTGATTGGACAAAAATGCCAAAATATCAATTTGTTTAAGTACACCAATGGGATCACCATTGGCGGTAACGACCACCCGCTGAATGCGATGATTCATCATTTTTAATAAAGCACTGAACATAAAATCATCGGCATCGGCACAAACCAAATCAAAATGTGCCCACAGATGTGTGGCATCATTGGGGTTAAGCGTGCCTGATGAGTGAATGAAGGCATCACAAAATGCCGACTCGGTTACTAGACCGATTTACCATCGTGGTGGATGAGTAAGGATTTGGATTTATTTATCTGCATGATTTTGGCGGCGTCAATCAAACCAATTGAGCCATCATACAACTCATCATATGAGCGATAAGCATCACGCACTTTGGCAGTGAATAATCCAGCCAGCTCATTTTCACGGCGATTATCTGATCGATTTTTAAGCTTATCGGCAATATTGGCAAAAAAGTAAGCACTAAATTCGCTGTTTTCTTCGATGAGTGTACGGATGATGGTTTTGGGCATGGCGTATAATAAACTTTGTTCAACGGCAATAAAACTATGCCGATAAGACTGTCCAAACAGCGCCCGTGTATCAAAGCTATCTGAAGGGTGATACAGTGCCAATATCTCGCCACTGGCATCAATTTCTTTGACCATACCTTTGATGATGATATACAAAGTATCAATACTATCTTGTGCTTCAATGATGGCGGCATTATCATCAAAAAAGATAATATCTGTTGCTTTTTCAAGCACTTGCCTTTGATGATTGGCAGTGTATTATAAGGTACGGTACTAAAGTCAAAGCAATTCATGCCAGTCGTCCTGTATGCTTATTTTATCCATAGATCCATGCTTAATATATTAGCAGATGTCAAGAATTTCACAAGCATCAGACCATAAATTCTCCAGAAACATGGTGGGTGGGTTGGTGGTTTTTAGAGCAGATTTGTTTTAATAAGCACTATAAAAGATGGGGTAAATGCTCTATAATAAAAACAAATTTAAACACATAAGAGTAAATAATGTCTATTAAATCAGATCGCTGGATTCGTCAAATGGCCGAAAGTTATGGCATGATTGAGCCGTTTGAGCCTGAGCAGGTACGCTACAATGCACAAGGTCAAAAGTTGGTCAGCTACGGCACCTCAAGCTATGGATATGATGTACGCTGTGCTAATGAATTTAAGGTATTTACCAATGTGCATTCAGCCATCGTAGATCCCAAAAACTTTGATGATCGCAGTTTTATTGACATCATTGGTGATGAATGTATCATTCCACCAAATTCATTTGCTTTGGCGCGCACTGTTGAGTATTTTCGCATCCCAAGAGATGTACTGACGATCTGTTTGGGCAAATCCACTTATGCACGCTGTGGAATCATTGTCAATGTCACGCCACTTGAGCCTGAATGGGAGGGGCATGTAACCTTAGAATTTAGCAATACTACCAATTTGCCAGCACGCATCTATGCTGGTGAGGGTGTGGCACAGATGCTATTTTTCCAATCAGATGCTGATGATGTGTGCCAAATTTCTTATAAAGATCGTGGTGGTAAATATCAAGGTCAAACAGGTGTCACCTTACCAAAAACCTAAATTCATTGATGGTACAATAAGTGACAAAATAGCACCTAAACTGAAGATAAAATACGCTACAATGGTCAATCAATTGAGTTTCATTAACTAAGGTAAAAAGGTTGTTATGAGTGATATTTATTTTGAGCGTCAGCATGGTTTGGATTTTGAAAGTGCCAGAACGAAAGCACAAGCATGGCTACAAGAGGCCGAAAATCAGTTTGGGCTAAATATCAACTATATCAAAGGTAACAACCAAGACAATGCAAGCATTCATAAAGCAGGTGTCGATGCTCAAGCAACTTTGACTGCTGATAAAATCACCTTTCAAGCTAAACTTGGACTGTTTGCTAAACCTCTAAAAGGTGTGATCAGTTCAGGCATCAAAGAAGGCTTAGATAACTATTTCCCCCAAAGCTGATTTGAGATGATGATCTGTATTGATGATTCAGTAGTGGATTATTCATTATTTTAATCATCTTAAAATTTCATAATCTTAACTATCCTTTGACTGATACTCTTGGGCAATCATAGAAATCACAACGGTAGCAAATGCACCTTTAGGTAGTCTAAATTCAAGATATAACTCATCGCCTGACCGATTCCAAGTCAGATCATACACCATCAGCCGAAGTGGGCGGTATGCCAATTTGGCACCGATTTTTATCAATCCTTGGTAGAGTGTTTGGTTGTGATGATGATTAAGCAGTGTATCATAAAGCATCCGAACACTGCCGCAGTCACGCCGATCACCGATGCCAATGAGTGGTGCAGTTGGATGAATGTCGCACTGTTTGATACGGGTTTTTACATCATCTGTTGGCATATTTTGAAAAATTGAACCTGTGCCCTCTAAATTAAAAACATCACCCAAAAGTGCCTGATTCCATGTACCATCAGCCACACGCTTGCCTAGCATGGCGTTAAACAGAGCACTTCTGGCGGCTGATATTAGCAGTCCATCTTTTTCGGCAAATTTTTTGTGGGGACGATAGGGCTGATCACTCATCAGCTGGCTTTCAAAAAAACTGTGAGCCTTGTCAAGATTTTTACCATCGATGCCAAACCTTTGTTCACCAAAATAATTCGGCACGCCGCCAGATTTGATACGCTCAAGTGTCTCATCTATGGTATTGATATCGCCATTAAGATGACGCAGGCGAATGGCAAAATGATTGTATTTGTGCGTACCTCGGTTGAGTTTGCGGCTATGCCAAATCAGATGGTTAAGTATAAAAGATTCGTCATCATTCAGATATGCTTTGGCAAAATTTTCCAAAGAAGTCTTTGGTATCGCCTTGGTGGGTAGCCGAATGCTAAACCATTGATGCGTTATTGCATGCCGATCTTTGAGTCCAGAGTAGCCGACATCACGCATAGGCACACTTGCCCAATTGGCAAGCAGCTTTACGACATAGGTGGTATTTAGATTTATCTTGGTGATATGTAGCCACAGATGTTCACCGTTGCCTGAGTGTTCGATGTCCAAAATCTCAGTAACGATAAAGTCATTAGGCGTACTTTTAAAATCAGCGTGTAAAACGGGTGGCTGCCAAGGCAGTGGTAAAGTTGTTGGGCTCATAAATTACTTTTTGGTTGTTTTGCTTTTTGGTTATTTAATGATATCAAATTGATCAAAGTTTCGGTATGTGGTTGCCATTAGGCGTATCGGAATTTTATGATCACTGTCCTGACAGCAATTTATTTTAAATGGCAAAATCAGTCATAATAACTAAAAAATCATGTATGCCATAAGGCTAACAGATGAAAACCATTAAGATGAAGATTACCAAGAAGTGGCCAAATTCCAATTTATCATCAATAAAAACCTTGGTCAAACCGTTGATTTGAATCAGGTTTTTATTATCTGATTTGGTGATACTATGCTAATTATCAGAGGGTATGGCATTGGTTTTGAGTAGTTTGGCGGCAGTATTACCCATCTTATTGACATCAACACTGATACTCTCTTGGCTTAGTATATCACCGCTTCTGGCATGCAAAGCGATAATTTGAGCAAAGGGTAAGGTGGCATCTTGGGCGAGTAGACCTGCCAGCATACCAGATAATACATCGCCCATACCAGCGGTTGCCATGCCAGCATTACCCAAGGTACAGATACTGATATTGCCCAAAGTATCAATACTCAAAGAATTCGCTCCTTTTAAAATCCACTGTCCGCCATAGTGATTTTGTAGCTGAATAATGGCAGCCATACGATCGGCTTCAACTTGTGTTGCACTGATACCCAAAAGTCGCCCAGCTTCGGCGTGATGTGGTGTACCGATACAGTGATCAGGCAGGCGAGATGGTGGCTGATTTGCCAAATGCCATAGTGCATCGGCATCGAGTACGATTGGCATATGGTGTGTCATTAGTATTGCCAGCCACTTTTTAAAAATGCTCTTAGCCCAGTCATCACGCCCAAGCCCCATGCCAAAGCATATTGCAGTCATCTCAGTAAGCTGTGTTTGGTCAATCTTATCGATATGCCCAAGCATCAGGTTGGGGCTTTTGCTGATGATGGCGGTATGGTGATTGGGATGTGTCATGACCGTGACTCGACCTGCACCGACTTGAATGGCAGCTTCAGCACTCATCAAGGCAGCACCGCCCATGAGTGCAGAGCCACCAATGACCATGACCGAACCTGCGCCGCCTTTATGTAGATGATTGCTATGTCTGGTTCTGTTGGGTAGGCTGGGTAAGCGGTTATTTATGATAGCAATTGGCTCAAGTAACACATCAGTGGGAATTAACGGATGATTGATAATACACCCAACATAGTTTTTGGCATAACCCATGAATAACCCAGCTTTATAAGCCATTAGGCACAGTGTCATATCCACCTGTGTTGCACAGGGCAGAGGTATACCAGTATCAGGATGTAGCCCTGAAGGTATATCAATAGCGATTTTGGTACCTTTTATGGCATTATACTGCTCAATGATGGTACACCAAATATCATCCAATGGGTGTGTCAAACCATCGCCAAATAATGCATCAATATGTATATCTGCTTCGATAGGCGACTGTAAAATAGGTAAATCAGCAGCAATTACATCTTGATAAGCCCAAACAGCATCATCACTCTTAGCAGGCAGGGCAGGGTAGATGGATACATGATAATACTCCGACAAGTATACCCCAAGTAAATAACCATCACCGCCATTGTTGCCAACGCCGCACCAAATACAGATAGAGCTATCAGGCTTTAGATGAGCTTTTAGTGTATTGGACATCATCAGTGCGGCTTGCTGCATCAGCCCAAAACTACGATTACCGAGCCCAACCCAACGATTCTGCCAGTCTTTGACCGCATTTGCTGTATAGATGGGCGTTGGAAAATGATACATGATGAGTGCCTTTTAATCAGGTTGCAACTTGTTGGGCGATGAGATGATTGGTGGCACACCATTTGCCATCAAAGTATCGCTTGGTGTGCCACTATGAAAGCGTAGCTCATCATCAGGCGACTGTATCAGCTCACATTCAATGTCACGAAAAAAAGCCACCCGTTCATCAATACTGTCATCTGTGATGGAGCGAGCCAACATTAAGTAGTCTTCATAATGACGGCTTTCTGATTTGAGTAAATACTTATAATAGCGTGCCAGTTTTTCATCATCAATAACCTCTGACAACGCCCCAAATCGCTCACACGATCGAGCTTCAATGAATGCACCAATAATCAGCACATCTACCATTGCAGCAGGTTCATGGGTGCGTTTGTGTTTCAAAAGCCCCTTGGCGTAGCGACCTGCAGGCAGATAATACCAATCAATGTTACGCTCTTTCATTAATGATAAAACTTGCTCATAGTGCAGCATCTCTTCACGCACCAATTGAGCCAAACGCTCTTGTAAAGTGCGATGAAATTCATAACGAAAAATCAAATTCATCGCTGTGCCTGCTGCCTTTTTTTCACAGTTGGCATGATCTTGGAGTAGCAGTGGTAGATGTTCACATGCCAAGTTTAGCCAACGCTCCGAGGTGCGACAACCTAAAAACTCATGGATATGGCTAATATCTGTCTTGGTGCGTGCATGGGTCGTGATGACTGTTAGATCATCTTCAGGGGCGGTGATCGCTTCACTCATATATCATCCAAAATGTCATAAATAAATTTATTATACCATAGCTTAATTACCCAAATGATAGACAAATACCTAAGTTTTATATTCAAACTTATCAATGTAAAAGTTTTGGGCAATTCATTGAACAATATATTTATAATCGTTACAGTTATGCAATATTTTTATGTTCATATTACACTCACTATCTAAAATTAAGTTTATAAATATTTTATTTGTCAAGATTTTTAGGTGGGTAATAGCAATTAAATTGTAACAAATTTTTTAATTTTATTGAATTTAGTGAGCTGATTTTATCATCATTAAATCGTAATAATTCAAAATAATACAAATTTAATATACAAAAAATATTATATATATTAATATATTACATAAATACTTATTCATATTATAAAAATTTTAATTATTAAGGTATTGCAAAATATTTTAAAGTTGGTATCCTATAGCCATAGTATAAATTTTAGTATTCCATATTGATACAACATGTAATTTTATGTTACTCTGTGTCATGATGAATTATCATCATCGTTAGCGATACATCGGCATTTTGCCAGTGTATCTTATTGACAAGTACGATTGTACTAGGGAATACACCTTTCCAGTGGAGAAAACCATGAAAAAACTTGCTCTAGCAACCGCTGTCGCTGCTTTATCTGTATCTGCTGCACAAGCAACACCGACTGTTTACGGTAAAGCATTTTTGACTATTGATGCCAACAATACTGATACAACTTATAATTCAGGTCTTGTACAATTATCTGAAGATACCAATGAAAGCGGGCTTAACTCAAATACCTCACGCATTGGTTTTAAAGGTTCTGAAGCTTTAAATGCTAATACTGATGTTGTGTATCAACTTGAATATAAGATTGACATTGATGCTGATCGTGGCGATAACTTTAAATCTCGTGATACTTACCTAGGTCTTGCTCATAAACAATACGGCACATTGTTGGCTGGTCGCTTAACGACTATTGATGACAGTGTTGATTTTGCCAGCATGTTGGAAGGTAATAATGTCGCTGACATCGGTCCTACTTTTAATGCCCCTCGTGCCAACAATGCCTTTGCTTATGTATCACCTGAGTATAATGGTACTCAGTTCTTAGCTATGTATGCATTTGACTCAGATACTGACAAGGGCGGTCTTGCCAAAGATGACCAGTTTGGTGTGGGTGCAACTTATAGCACAGGCCCTATCAATGCAGGTGCGACTTATATTCACTACGGTGATGACAGTCACATTCGCCTATCTGGCAACTATGCGGTTTCTCCAGCATTGACTGTAGGTGCTTTATATCAAATCTCAGAATTTGGTGTCGCTGCCAAAAATCAAAAAGCCAGTCCTTTGTCTGAGGGCAAGGTAGGCGATAAAAAAGAAAACACCCTTATCGTGAGTGGCGAGATGAAAACTGCCACGCCATGGACAGCCTATGGTCAGGCAACTTTGATTAAAAATGTTGCTGGTAATGATGGCGATGAGTCAGTGGGTGTTGGTATTGGTGGTAAATATGCCTTTAATAAAGCCACCACAGGTCATGTCTACACTGGCTATGTCAACAGCGAGCGTAAAAATGTCAAGTATGAGGGCAGTAATGAAACACATAAAAATGCACACAAAGATACAAAGTTTGATGGTTATAAGAACAGTGGCTTTGGTATCGGCGCAGGTTTAGAATATAAATTCTAATCTTTACCCGAAGCAAAAAAGCTCATCTTAATGATGGGCTTTTTATTGCGATAATCAATTTGGTGGTTAAATGTTAGCTATGGCTTAGGTAGTGTTTTGGTATCGATTAATGATTGGGCTGGTGTTGAAATTTACCATGGTTTAAAAAATATGCGGTTTGATGGGCAACAGTCAAATCTGTGAGTAGCCCTGTATGACTGACTGGCAGTAATAAATAATCCTTGGCATTTTGAAGTATTGTTTCAGAAACAAAGACAGTACCATCATGTTGAGCATCAAGCTTATTTAGGCGATGTAATCGCTTGTGTAGCATTAATAAAGGCAAACCAAGCCCAAAAGGTCGATTGCCTGCAATGATGCCAAGCTCAATACCATTGGGCAGTTGTGGACAAGTACCATCAAGTGCGCCCAAATAAGATTGATTGACGAATGGTTTTAGGTATGTGTTGGCATAGTGTGCAACTTGACTGCCGCAGTGTGGCGTTCCCAAGGTAACACAGCGATGTATCCGCCAGACAGGATAATTTGCCAAAAAATGCCGAATGACCAAACCACCCAAGCTATGCCCAACTAAATTGATTGGGCGATTGACATCATGGGTTTGGGTAAGATATTGATGTAGGTTTTCACTGTGTACGGCGATGGGCTGCATCAAACTGCGATAACCGTAGCGATGGGTCGATAATCCCAAATTGATTAATTTTTTCTCCAAAGGTTTCATATACCAAGGGCTTAAGTGTAAGCCATGGATGAGAATGGTTAATGGTGTATCCATCATATAAAGTACTTATTTAATTAATCACATCTTCTCAAATTGATCAGCCATCAAAAATAACTAACACAAAATACACATATTTCAAATACCAAAAAAACCCAACCAATTGATTGGGTTTGTCGTATCTGTCAGATTATTTGCCACGGTATGTAATACGACCTTTGGTTAAGTCATAAGGTGTCATTTCAACTTTGACTTTATCGCCTGTTAGGATACGGATATAGTGCTTTCTCATTTTACCTGAAATGTGGGCGATGATTTCGTGTCCATTATCTAGGCGAACCTTGAATAAAGTATTTGGCAAAGTATCAATAACCTCGCCTTCAAATTCGATAATATCGTCTTTTTTTGCCATAATCTTAAGTAATCAATAATAAATTTGGTCTATTATACTCTTTTTTGATGAAAAATACAGCATCAAATGATGATTTTGTACGATTTATCATGACCGTGTACCTGATGTCATGATTGAGTATCAATCAGGTAAGTTTAGCCATAATGGCGTTAGTGGCATCTGCGGTAGTAGTGATTCAAAGCGTTTATGATAATAGGCATTGATAAAATATAGCCCATCAGCAGATGCGGTTGGTGGTGCCAAAGTGCGATTTTTTGCAAGCATCAGCTCATAAAATGTCTCTGGGGATATTTCTCCTCGTCCAACAGCAAATAACGCCCCCATGATGTTACGAACCATGTGATGTAAAAATCCGTCGGCTTGGATATCTAGTATCAAGTAGCTGCCATGCTGAAACAAGTTGGCATGTGTGACTGTACGTACTGGCTGATTTGATTGGCAGGCAGCTGCCCGAAAACTGCTAAAATCATGTGTACCTACGATAAATTGGCTGGCTATTATCATAGCATCTATATCAAGCTTAGTGTATTCATGCGTGACTTGATGGTGTAAAATGGCAGGGCGATAGGGCTGATTGAGTGTGATATAGCGATAACGACGAGCGATGGCACTAAAGCGAGCATGAAAATCATCAGGCATGGGCTGAACCCACCTTAAGGCAATGTCATCAGGCAGTAGGCTATTTGTACCACGCAACCAACTGTGGGCTGAGCGCTCAGCGTGCGTTACAAAATGTGCAATCATATTACCTGCGTGTACGCCTGCATCGGTACGCCCAGCAGCGATAAGCTCAATGGACTCATTGGCAATGGTGGATAGTGCTTTTTCGATGACGGCTTGTACGCCGATGACTTCTTCTTGCCGCTGCCAACCACGATAGCGTGTGCCGATGAATTCGATACCGACAGCCAAAGTATGTGTTTTCATGAGGATTTCCAGTGCCAAGCGGTGAGCTTTTGGGTGATGGATAGCCAAAGTATTTGGCCATAAATAGACGGAATGGTTAATGAACCAGATGCCCAAATACCATGTTCATATTGCCAAGCTCCTGCTGCATAGTCCGTATTTGTGCCACCATAGGCACACATGGTGGTACAAATGATGGCAACGCCACGATCTGTTAACTTTGCCAAAGCATCAATTATGGCTTGTGACTTAGGTAGATTGCCTGCACCATAGCCAATCAAAATCCCCGCACAAGCATCAGCCGCTACCAACAATTCATCAGCCAGTGCATTAGGATCGTTAGGCAGTGCATACACTGACCGAATCTTGACAGATTTAGCACGCTTAATCAATGAGGGTAATTGATTTAAGTAAATGGCGGTATTGATCGATGGTGGTGATGATTTATTAAATATGGCATCCGCTCCCATAAAGGTATTGGGTGCTTGGCTATTGATTTTTTGGGTATGTTTGGCATTGAATGATTGATGATGAAAATGGACAAATGTGCCACACTGTGCCGCTGCCAAATCCAAAGACTGCGATAAATTATTCCAAGCGTCGCTATCATAATTGATGGATAAATCAGCACATTGTGGCAATAATAAAGGCTGCATACTGCCAGTAATCACGAGACTTAAATCGGTAAATTCATCAAATGCATGTGCCAAAAAAGCCGCCAAAAAACTGAGCGTATCAGTGCCTGTGATGAGTACAAATTTTCGATAACCATCATGATAAGCGGTCAAAATCAGCTCATAAAAGCCCACAAAATCAGATGGCGTCATAAGGCTTGAGTCTTTGATGATCTGATTGTTCAAGATTTTTATATGATGATCAGTTGTGCCATATAGATTGCTGAGTATTGGCAAAAAAATCTCAGCAGGCAAAGCAGATAGTGGTGTGCCATGGCTGCCAAAAGTGCCGCCAGCATAGATGAGGCAAATGGGTGATTGGGTAGGTGTCATAATAATTAAGCTGTATTTAGGGCTATGTCAACTCAGATGTACTGTGCTTTCATAGAATAAATTTACTCAATATTATAAATAAAACTGCCTAATAAAGCCATCAAAAAAAGGTGCGTCAGTCACGACACACCTTAATTTGGTGATTTTGTAAAATCAGATACGACCTTGCAGGATGGCAAGCATACGACGCAAAGGCTCAGCAGCACCCCAAAGCAGCTGATCACCGACTGTAAATGCGGTCAAGTATTCACCGCCCATATTCAGTTTACGCAGACGACCCACAGCAACATTTAGCGTACCTGTAACAGCCACAGGGGTCAGACGCTCCATGCTGGCGGCTTTATCATTTTCAACAACATCAAGCCATGGATTGTTGCTTTCACGCAGTGCAGTTGTAATCTCTGCCAAGGGAATGTCTTTGGTTAGCTTGATGGTAAGTGCTTGGCTGTGGCATCGCATGGCACCGATACGCACACAAATACCATCGATATTGATGGTTTCATCAGCTGATTTACCTAAGATTTTATTGGTTTCAGCTTGAGCTTTCCATTCTTCACGAGATTGACCATTATCTAGCTGACTGTCAATGTAAGGAATTAAACTGCCTGCCAGTACAGCACCAAAATGCTGCTTGGGAAAATCGTCGCTACGCTGTGTATCAGCAATAGTTCTATCAATCTCAAGGATGGCTGAGGCGGGGTCATCAAGCTGATCTGACACCGAATCACGCAGAACACCCATGCCTTTGATGAGTTCACGCATGTTATTCGCACCAGCACCTGAAGCGGCTTGATAGGTCATGGCAGATACCCACTCAACCCAACCACGACGGAATAGCTCGCCAATTGCCATCAGCATTAGGCTGACTGTACAGTTGCCGCCAATAAAGTCTTTTTTACCATCAGCAAGTGCCTTATCAATGACATCACGATTGATGGGGTCTAGAATGATGATGGCATCTTCTTGCATACGCAGGCTACTGGCTGCATCAATCCAATAGCCATGCCACCCACTATCTCGCAATGCACTGTGTACTTGCTTTGTATAATCACCGCCTTGGCAGGTGATGATGGCATCGCATCGAGATAACTCTAGGATATCAGTTGCATCTTTGAGCGTACCGCCGTCCACACCATCAAAACTTGGTGCTTGACCACCAGCATTGCTGGTTGAAAAAAATACAGGCGTAATGTGCTGAAAATCGCCTTCTTCAACCATGCGACTCATCAAAACTGAGCCAACCATGCCACGCCACCCAACCAAACCAACAACCATTTTTTCTGCCATTTTAGATACCTTTTATTGGTGAAAACGCTCAATCAAACCCAGATGACTGAACTAAAAAAGAATTGATAACTATGCCCTTTTATGATTAAAAAATCAAGTCATTTTATGGTCTTTGGGCGTTTATTTTTAGTTAAGAAAAATTGTATTTGATTTGATGCTAAAAATAGTGTGTTTGTTCAATGATATTAGGATGAATACGCCATGATTTGATGGATTTAATTGGGTGTTGGTGTTAATAAATATGCCATGGCCTGACCTACTTTGGTTGATTTGATGAGAGTGAACTTGGCAGATGTGTCATCATCTAGTATGCTGTGTAAGGGTTTGTCAGCCTCAAGGTAGATTCTACTGTCAGCATGGATTAAGGCATTGTCAAGCAGATTTTCTAAAATAGGCTGCCATAAATTGAGAGTATAAGGCGGATCGATAAAAATAATATCAAAGGCATCGTGTCTATCGTGCATGGTGTTTAAAGCACTGATGGCATCGGTGCTAACAATGGTTAGCTTGTCTGATAGTTTCAAAAGCTTGGCATTTTGTTTAAGCATTTGGGCTTGAGCAAGATTTGGCTCAATCAATGTTGCTGTTTTTGCCCCACGAGATACAGCCTCAAAGCCAAGCGCACCGCTACCTGCACAAGTATCCAAAATTTTGGCATCGGTTAAATATCCAGTCAGCCAATTAAAGAGTGTCTCTTTGAGCCTATCTGGGGTGGGGCGTAGACCTTGTGCATCTATAAAGCTTAATAATCTGCGTTTATGCTGACCGCCGATGATGCGTACTTGGTTGACAGCTTTGGTGGATTTTTGAGTGGGTTTTTTCATGACAATGATCGTTTAAACAGTTATTGGGCGAGAGTAATATTTGGTTTTGGATTGATTAGCATGATTGATGGTCGTTAGCCTAAGGCTATTTTTGTCGCAAAAAGTGCATTGCCTTTGATTTTGTATTCTTTAATTTTGTATAATGCTACCTTTGATAAAATCACCGCAAACACCATGAAAACATGCTACAATACGATGTGTTATCATATCATGATTTTAATCAATAAACTCCATTTAACTTTCTTAATCCCAAGATTGACACTATGTTTTCATCCCTTTGGCAAGCTTTAAGTGAGCATCCTGAATTTATCGCCATGCTGACCATCCCACCTGTCACAGCATTTGTGACTTGGGCGCATGTGTGGATGGCACTTGAGATGTTGTTTTATCCGATTAAATTTTGGGGCATACGCATTTTTGGGCTGCCGTTTAGTTTAAAAGGTGTGGGGTGGCAAGGTATTGTGCCTGCCAAGGCTGGCAAAATCTCTGGTATTATTGTTGACCAAACACTCTCAAAACTTGGGTCTTTAGATGAGTTTTTTCAGGCGATGGAACCTGAAGAGATGGCGGAGTTTATCACTGCCACCGTTGATAAAAATCTAGAAAGCTTAATTGATGAAATTATGCTTGAGCGGTCTTATACTCTATGGACGCATACGCCATATGCCATACGCCGCCGTATTTATGCCCACGCTCACTCACATTTGGCGGCAATTATGAAATCTTTGGTCATGGATTTGACTTATAATGTTGAGTCGCTCGTAGATATGCGTGAGATGATTGTCACCAAAATGGAAAATGACCGTAAGCTTATGGTGGATATGTTTTTACGGGTCGGCAAAAAAGAAATTAATTTTATTTGGAAAATTAGTGCTTTGATTGGCTTTGGCTTTGGTGTGCTCCAAATGGCCATTTTTTACTTTGTACCGCAGCATTGGACAGTGCCTTTTTTTGCGATGATTTGGGGAGCTTTGACCAATTGGATTGCCATTTGGATGGTATTTAACCCAGTTGAGCCTAAAACTGTCCCATTTGTTCGCCTATTTCGTTATGAGATGGTTGATCATCAAAAACGAATCGTATGGATGCACCCGCATTGGCATAAATATTCTTGGCAAGGTGGTTTTATGAAGCGTCAGGATGAGGTTTCAACTGTTTTTGCCGAAATTGTCGTCAATGAACTTGTAACACTTGAAAATATCATGAATGAAATGATGTATGGCAGGCGAGCGGATAAAACCCGAGAGTTGGTGAAATCTCATCTTTATGAGATGCTTGAAGATCCAATTGTGGCAACAAGCCTAAAAGTGGGTATGGATAAGCGTAGTCTTGACACCTTTAAAGATACAATTATTGATAAATCCATCGATGCAACGATGGTGCCTATTCGTGATCCCAAACTCAATGTTTCTCGAGCCAATAAAATTTTTGGATTATTTGAAAGTCGTATTCGTGCCCTAACTCCTAAAGAGTTTCAAAATTTATTAAGACCAGCTTTTCAAGAAGATGAGATCACCTTAATTATCTTAGGTGGTATCACGGGATTTTTGGCAGGTTGGTTACATTTGGTGATTATCTTTTTTTAGTCAAATATCGTTGATTTGGTACATATTACAAGAATATCGCCATATGAGTTATCTTGGAGTGGGTTGGTTCGTTTAACCGATAATAAGCTAACCAAGCTAACCGATAATAAGTTAACAGATAACAATTTAACATCAAAAAGCCCCGCAAAATTTTGCCAGCAAATGAGTGTTTTACTATGCTAATAACAGAACTTGGATACTTTTCGCTATTGCTTGCGTTGGTACTTGCAATGCTACAAGCCATTTTACCCGCCATCGGTGTTATCAAACATCAAGTACAGTGGCAAAGACTGGCACCAAGTCTAGCGATGGCACAGTTTTTAGCGATGGCTGTATCATTTTTGGCATTGATTGCAGGTTTTTTATATAATGATTTTAGCTTAGTTTATGTCGCTAAGCATTCAAATAGCTTGATGCCTTGGTATTATAAGCTTTCTGCAACTTGGGGCGGGCATGAAGGCTCGTTGCTACTTTGGATGACAATTTTGGCAACTTGGTGTATGTTGGTTGCTGTATTTAGCCGTGGCTTACCATTACAGATGCGTGCTCGGGTTTTATCTATATTAGGCGGTGTGCAGGTTATGATGCTTGCAATGATGATTTTTACCTCATCACCGTTTGACCGTGTTTTACCAAGTTTGCCTGTTGATGGTGCTGATTTAAATCCATTATTACAAGATCCTGGTCTGATTTTTCATCCACCCATGCTTTATATGGGTTATGTGGGGCTTGCAGTACCATTTGCGTTTTGTATGGCAGCATTATGGGCGGGTCGCTTAGATGCAGTTTGGACACGCTGGAGCCGCCCCTGGACATTGGTTGCGTGGACATTTTTAACCTTAGGCATTGCTTTGGGTTCGTGGTGGGCGTACTATGAATTGGGCTGGGGTGGCTGGTGGTTTTGGGACCCTGTCGAAAATGCATCACTCATGCCATGGCTTGCCGCTACGGCACTCATGCACTCTTTGGCTGTTACCGAAAAACGAGGTGTATTTAAAGCTTGGACGATGATGCTTGCGATTTTTGCCTTTGCATTATCTTTACTTGGAACATTTCTGGTTCGCTCAGGGGTCATTACCTCAGTGCATTCGTTTGCAGCTGACCCAACCCGTGGTTTGGCTGTACTGGCGATTTTAACAATCGTTATTGGGTTTGGCTTATTAATGTTTGCATTGCGTGGTTGGAGATTGACTGTTGAAAGCAGTTACCGTCTCAAATCAAGAGAAACCATGTTGGTGGTTAATAACTTAGTTTTGTTGGTTGCAACATTGGTCGTCTTATTGGGTACTTTATACCCCATCATTGCCGATTTTTTCAAATTAGGTCAAGTATCTGTCGGTCCTCCGTATTTTAATGCATTGTTTGTGCCGCTCACTTGGCTTTTGCTTGGATTTATGGGCGTTGGCGTTGTCATGCGTTATAAACACGATAGCCGCCCATTTTTAGCAACCTTAATGGCTTGTGCCATCGGTGCATTTGTACTTGGATCTGCGCTGGCTTATATGGTGTCTCAATTGGCGGAAGAGCCATTGTTTGATTATGGTATTTATGTCTCTGGGATTTTATCGTTGTGGGTGCTTATCTTTATTATCTTAGACATTAAAGATAAACTAAAGCATCATAAAGGCGGTATTTTTTCAGGCTTAGCCAAGCTTAGCCCAAGCTACTGGGGTATGCAGATTGCACATATTGGCGTGATTGTCTGTATGATGGGTGTGGCAGCGACCAGCAGTATGAGTATTGAAAAAGATGTTGCCATGACAGTGGGCGATAGCGTACATGTTCAAGGCTATGATTTTTATTTACAAGAATTTGAGATGATTCAAGGGGTCAATTATGATGCCACTCAAGCTACCATCATTGTTAGACAGCATGGTCGGCAAATTGCTGTATTATATCCCCAAAAGCGTGATTATGTTGTCAGTATGATGCCAATGACCGAAGTTGGTATTCGACCAAGTTTATTAAATGAAATGTATGTGGCATTAGGTGAGCCAATCAGCACTCAAAATGGTCAAGTAGATATGAATACTTGGGCGGTGCGTGTCTATGTCAAACCTATGGTACGCTGGATTTGGTTGGGTGCAATTATTATGGCTGTCGGTGCATTCATCGCTATTTTGGATAAACGATATCGCATTTACCAAACCAAGTCTGGTAAATATTCATCAAAGTTCAACAAAACCATGACAAACCAATAAAACCATCAAAGGAGTATTATCATGGCAAAACCCAATAAACGCTTGATGTTGTTTATTATTCCGCTGATTATCTTTATGATACTGGTGGTGATGTTCTTTATGCGACTTGGCAAGCCGACCGAGATTAATACCAGTCGTTTGGTGGGCAATCCCTTGCCAAACTTAAGCTTACCCTTATTATCCGATACCACACGTACAATCACCAAGGCAGATTTTCCAGATACGCCATTTATTTTAAATGTTTGGGGTTCGTGGTGTTTGACTTGCCATGCTGAGCATCCATTTTTGCTTAAGCTGCATGAGCAAGGCGTTCCCATTATTGGTGTGAATTATAAAGATGAGCTGTCTGAAGCGTTGGCATATTTAAATAAAAATCAAGATCCGTTTGTTTATTCTGTACAGGATTTTACGGGTGATTTTGCCCTTGATTTGGGGCTGATGGGTGCACCTGAAAGCTATGTTGTGGGGACAAATGGCATTGTTTATCAACATATTATTGGTGAGATTGGTGAGAAAAATTGGGATGGTATTCAACACTGTTTGACAGCGGTTGCTGATGATGGTTTATCCGATGCCAAAAAAATTAAAGCCTGTCATAAGGATGATTCATGAACTTGTGTGCTTTGATGATGGTATTGGTGATTGGCGTATCAACCGCCGCCGCCGCAAGCTTTGAGCTGTATGAATTTGATTCGCCTCAGCAAGAGGCTCAGTATCGCGTACTCATCGAAGAGCTGCGTTGCCCAAAATGCCAAAATCAAAATTTGGCAGGCTCAGATGCACCCATCGCCCAAGACTTAAAACAAAAAACCTATGAAATGGTCAAAGATGGTCGTAGTGATGCTGAGATTCGTAATTATATGTTTGAGCGTTATGGAGATTTTATCAGCTATAAGCCGCCTGTGCGTCCATCTACATGGATTTTATGGTTTTTTCCACCCATTCTTTTGTTACTTTTGCTGTTGGGCTGGATTTATAAAGCCCAAAAAGGTCGTTCTTGGTCTAAGCAAATCCCCACAAGTCATGCACCTTTATCTGCTGGTGAAGAAGCAAAACTTAAAAAAATCTTGGCACATCATCAAAATAAATCGTTGGATGGCAGTGACTCAAAACCAACAAAATAAGGCATCAATATGACACCAAGTTTAATTTTATTTTTCTCATTGTGTGCTGTTTTGACGGTATTGCTCTCTTTGGTAGTCATTCTACCTTGGCGAAAAGTTGGCGTATCATCTGACAATCAACTGATGGCGATTAATGTGCAGATTTTTGGTGAACGCATTGCTGAGCTTGATGCTGATAAAGCAGCAGGGGTTATTGATGAGGCATCTTATCAAGCCCAAATCACCGAACTAAAACGCCAGCTGATAGATGCCCAAACGACGACAGAAGCACAAACGCCCGTTGGTATCAAAGGGCGTGCAATTATCATGATTTGGATTCCGATATTGGCTGTCATTGCTTATATGATGACCGCCGATCGTACGGCAGTTTTTACACTTTGGCAAGCTCAAGATAAAGTCGGTCAAGTGGCGGACGATTTATTAACTGGTAAGATTGATGTACCGCCTGAATGGGCAGCCAAAGAGTCAACGGCACTCATCAGTGCCATGCAAACCAATGTGCATCGCAATGCTGATGATGCTAATCGCTGGATGCGTTTATCTGAGCTATTTATGATGCTCGAGGCACAGCCACAAGCATTAGAAGCATTGGCACGGGCCAATCGCTTACAGCCTGATAATGAAGAGATTGCATTAACTTATGCACAGACCAATTTTTTTATCAATGAAGGCAGAATGGATGCAACAACGCATAAGATTTTAACCCAAATCTTAACCCAAACACCCAATCATGAAGGTGCCATGATGATGATGGCAATGGGTGAGGTGCGTGCAGGTAATTATCCTAATGCCAAAGCATGGATTGCCAGATTACGCTCAAGTTTGATGGCACGCTCAGGTGACCATAGTGAAGCTTTGGCAAGTTTGGATAAGTTGGTTGAAAATATTGATAATCAGCAGGCTGCTGTTGCCCAAGGTGTGACGATTACCATCAATCTGGCACCCGCCTTGGTAGACAAGCTAAGACCTGATGATGTCTTATTTGTCTCTATTAGTGGGCAATCAGGCGGCGCACCTTATGCTGTCAAAAAACTGCCAGCCAGTGAGCTTATGAGTCAACAAGCGGTTAGTGTGACACTAAGTGATATGGATGCCATGATGCCAACACGAATACTGTCATCAGCACGCCAAGCGGGCGAGGCATTGGTAGTAAATGCACGCATCAGCCATTTGGGTGATGCCATGCCTAAAGCGGGCGATTTGGCAGCCAATCCGATCATTTTGGATAAACAAACCGAAGTGTCTTTGATGATTTCTCAAATTGTGCCATAAAATAGTTATAAGCCTAGTATTGGTTAATATTGAGTTTATTGATAATTTATAAAATGTATGTTGAGAAGAATAATCAGGTCTTTTTACTTAAAGTACTCAAAGACCCATGATGACAGTTGGTTGAATGGGTGAATATAAATATTCATAAAAACTTGTGATTTCATTGGATTTTATGATAAAAAACTTGAACAATTTCTCAATGTGCTTTATAGTACAATCTGTTACTAACAGCCGCTTGCCATCAGGCAGTTTTATTTGGAGAATACATCATGATGCGTATCATTTTACTCGGTCCACCAGGTGCAGGCAAAGGCACACAAGCCCAGTTGATATCAAAGGAATTTGGCATTCCTCAAATCTCAACTGGTGATATGTTGCGTGCAGCAATTAAAGCAGGTACTGAGCTTGGTAAGCAAGCAAAAAGTGTCATGGATGCAGGTCAATTGGTTTCTGATGAGCTGATTATTAATTTGGTTAAAGAACGCTTAAAACAGCCAGATTGTGACAATGGTTGTATTTTTGATGGATTCCCACGCACAATCCCACAAGCCAAAGCACTGGCAGATGCTGGTATTGCCATTGACTATGTGATTGAAATCAGCGCCCCTGATGATGAAATCGTAAGCCGTATGTCGGGTCGCCGTGCACATTTGGCATCAGGTCGTACTTATCATGTGATCTATAATCCCCCAAAAACTGACGGTATTGATGATGTCACAGGCGAGGCACTGGTGCAGCGTGATGATGATAAAGAAGAAGTGGTGCGTGATCGCTTATCGGTATATCACGCCCAAACCGCTACATTGATTAGTCATTATCAAGAAGTTGCCAAATCGGGCGAAAATGCCCCTGAATATCATGACTTTGATGGAACAAAATCCATCGATACGGTTCGTGATGAGATTTTTGCTGTTTTAAAATCTGAATAATACTCAGTATCTGAATAATACTCGGTCATTTGACAATAAAGCCCATCACTCACTATTTTGATGATGGGCTTTATTGTGCCTTGATTTAATGATTTTATATATTCAATGATCTTATATCAAATTATTGATCCAAATGCTCATGTAAAATCTTACGCAGCTGTACGATGGTTTTTGGGTTCTCGTGTGTGTTGTGTTTACCTTCAACAATAATTTCAGATGCCGCTCCCTCAAGATGCGAGCTTGTATAAGGTACGATGCCATCAGAAATTGTTTTACCGACAGCGTCACCTTGTTGATTGGTATTGGTATGGTTGCCGATAATGCTATGATAACGCACAGATGGGCTAATTTGAATATCTTTGGTCAGTGCCATAAAAGAAGAATGATCTGACAACTGGCTTGCACCATTTTGAAGGTATAAAGTGCCTAAGAAGCTTTGGGATTGAATATCATTGGTAAATATTGTACCAAGCGATCTGGTCAGTTCGATAGGCAGTTTGATGATACGCCGAGCAGCGCGAGTAAACCAGCGATCTGCATAATCTGTACCACGATGAGGTGCTGATAAAAAAATCGCTTCATCAACTTGTGGTAATGATGATAATACTAATCGATTGGAGAGTGTTTGGCGTTGGTCAGCGGATAGATGATTGATCAGCTTATATTGTTCCTTATGACCGAGTGTATGAAGCTTTTGGGTCAAATCGGTATCAGAAACCAACAATCTTGAGATGACACCGCCCATGCTATGCCCAATTAAAACCGCATTATGACTGGCTTTGTCTTGTCCATTGGGGTCAAGCTTGGCAAAAGTATGACGGATTAATTCATGAATTTGATAGCGGTTTTCTAAAATGGGCAGGTTAGTTGCATAGGCAACTTGCCATACTTGATAGTTTTCATTAAGCTTAGAATCGGTCAGTAGGGTATTGGTAAGATTCACCCAAGTGGCAGGGCTTGATGCCAAACCATGCAGCATAATGATGACTTTTTGGTCAGGATTATACGGTTTTAGCATAAATAGTTCAGGTAAAGCGATGGCATCAGAACGAGAAATCATATTCGTCAGCGAGACTTGTCTTAGCTGATTTTCAGCCAACCACAACGCATAGCCCGCTGAAAAATTCGCTGTCAAAGGATATGATGTATCGCCGATTTTGACATGAGTGTTATTGCTTGGATTAAAAAAATAGGCATAAAACTCATGTGATGACAGTACCTCATCAATGGTATTGCCCATAGGTTTAATGATGGCGGTAAGCTGAATGTGCCCGACATGATGAATGCGATCGTCTAAGGCCTTATTGCGTGCAAGCTTTTTGAGATTATCAATACTGGTGGTGTGCCGATCATTGATAGCACCAACGAAACTGACACCAAGCCCTGAGCGTCGTGCATTGACATCCAAATCCAGCAATCTAGAATCATAAGCAGAAATCATCTCAGAAAATAGCTCGCTGCTGTGTTCGTGTTGTTTGAGCTTACTTGTCAAAAAATCACGATCACCAACAGAGATATGCAGTGTATTTTGACCGTGGTCATTGCTGAGAACACGACCAATTCTTAGCTGATTGTAGATAGGTTCTAATTGCCCAGATGATACCACATCCTGAAATTTGGCATTATAAAACGCACCATGATCTTTGCGATAAATTTGAGTGATTAAATCATTGATGGCAAGGTGATAAAGATCAAGCGTTCGGATATCAGATTCTTGGGGAAGAGATGAGGGAGTACCATGACCGCCTAAGCTGTAATAAAATAAATAAGCATAGCTATATTTGACAGTTTGATAAAGTGCATCTCGATACTTGGCATGACACTCAGTGCGAGCTTTTTGCTGATTTTCAGCGATGTCTTTACTGATGGGTGCATTGGTATAATAAGGATTAATGGGTGCTCTGGCAAGTTCGATGCGACACGCCTCTTGGGCGATGAGATTGTCAGCATATGTATAATACAACTCACTAAATACAGACAGTTGTAAACGATTGGGCATTTCGATGAAAAAAATTGATCTAACATCATCAACACACGCTTCAAAATCCGCCATGCAACTTTCTTGGGTATAACCTGCCGAAACTAAAATAGATTGTGTCGCTGCACTGACACGACCGTTTGTAATGATACTGCTTCTTGTTTTTTCAAGTAATTTGGCAGGTGTCTGTTTGGGCGGTATAAGCATATGACAAGCGCTCAAAATCATCATTAAGCTGGCAGGCAACAAAAGCTTACCTAAGCGTAATTTACTTGGTTTTATTGGTAAAGTCTGCATGGATTTCTCTGGTGAAGCGTATGGCGGTTCGTCAGGGTTTAAATCAGCTACAATCAGCCAAGATTTATCATAATAAAAAAAATCCGTACAATCAAGAGACTGTACGGAAGATAATAGACTTACCAACGCATTATTTGATGGGCTTGACATGAATGTCATCATCTTTGATATTCCAAATGTAATAACCACCGTTGTCAACAATACGAATTTGTTCAGCAATTTGGGCGTGATTTGGGTGTTTGTTAGCCAAAGTACGCAAGCGTTTGAGTGCTGCTGTGCGATTGTCATTTAGCAAATCTGCTTGAGCGATGCTTTGTTCAGCCTCAACATTGCCCATTGAAACTGCCTTATCTAAATATTTACGACCTTCTTTAAAACCACCTGATTCAGACAGCATAATCCCAAATAGCAGATTGGCTTCAAGGTCATTTGGTTTTAATTGTAAGGCTTTTTGCATGTATGTGCCTGCACGAACTGTATAGGTTGTACCAAGATTAAGATTTCTTGCGATACCGTTTAATTTAGCGGCACGAATGACAACATCAAATGACGCATCAGGCGTGCTGGCATAAGATTCAATCCAATCTGACAGATGTTTGATATTTTCTGTCGTGATATATTCAGCGGTACGATTTGGGAAATTGGTTGGATAATGGCGAGCATTTGGGGCGATATCATCCAAAAACTCATCAACCAAAGTAACATCTAAAATGACGGTGCCTGCGGTATTGGCGGCAATGGTAACAGTTGGGATATTTTTGATTTCTGTGATTAAAATATTGGGTGCGGGCAGACCTTGCACGATGGTTTGTAGTAAATCAGCAGTGCCAGCACGAGCCGTGATGGTTTCGGTGATTTCACCACGCATAGTTGGGCTTTGATAGGTGGTGTTAGCGATGGCGGTAGAGGCAAAAATGGCAGTAAAAACTGATAATGTCAGTGCTAATTTTTTCATAAAAAATCCATGATAATGATGACTGAATGAATAATTGATTAGGGTGTAGTAACCCTTGATAAAATTTTATTGAAAATTGATAAAAATTCACAATTTTAATTCATTTTATATGAAAAATGGCGAAATTTTATGATGTGATGGCAATCGTCTAAAAAATTAATGATAAATGCAATCTAAAATCCTAAAATTTGTCAAATCATATCAGATTTTATGCTACTTTAAGGTAACGATTTACAAAAATTTGCATAAAATCTTACCCTTTTGTTGCAAATTGAAAATCAAGGCAAAATCGCCGTTTCATCCGTATGGATTGGTAAAGTGCGATCATATTTTTTTAATTTTAGACATAAAAACAGACCGAATATGGCATTTAATATTGCTGTGATGGCAAACAACTGAGCCAAACTCAGTTTGATGACTGCCAAAATAATAATTGAGAAAATTGCAGAAATAACCATAAAAATGGCATTTAAAATATTATTCGCCCCAACAATGCGTGAACGGTAATCAATGGGTGCATATGCTTGCATGGCAGTATATAGTGGTACAATATACACGCCGCCACTAAATCCCAATAAAAACAGTGCGATAAATACCGGCCAAGCGTGCAACTGATGTATGATATCCATCACAGCATACGGCCAAATAGGTAATGCCAAAGACAGCTGATTTAAAGAAAAATATAACGCCATCGCAAAGACTGACAGACCTAATAATCCATAAGGCAGTAAGCGAAAGCTGACTTGATTTTTGGTGAGTGTTTTACACAGTAGTGAGCCTATGGCAATACCAACAGAAAATAAGCTCAGCAAAAAGATGACCACAGATTCATCTGCGTGTAATAAAACCTTGGTGACTTCAGGTGTTTGCGTCAAAAAAGTTGCACCATAAAACCAAAACCAACTATTACCTAAAGTGATAAAAAACAATAAGGGCAGATGATACAGGTACTTGAGTAGTTCAAAGCTCGTACCAGCAATATTCCAATTGATGGATAAATCAGGTGCATGAACTTTAGTTTTTGGGATTTGGCGTGCTGATAAATAACCAAGTATTGCCACAACGATGGTTACCGTAGCCAGCCAATATTCAGAGAAATATAGCTGTGTTAAGATGCCTGCCGTCATCATGCCTGTTAAAATGGCAAGGCTGGTGCTGGTTTGAAATAATCCATTGGCTGCAACCAGCTCATCATGACGCATGGTTTCGGGTAAATAAGCATATTTAATAGGACCAAAAAAGGTGGATTGAGTACCCATCATAAATAAGCAAAAAAACAGTAGGCTGTATATTTCATAAATAAAACCCACAGCAGCGACTGCCATGATGATGATTTCAAGTAATTTGATATGCCCAGTTAAGGTAGATTTTTCGTATTTATCGGCAATCTGACCTGCCAATGCTGAGAATAAAAAATAAGGCAAGATGAATAATAATGCTGCCAAATTATTTAATAAGCTCACCTCGGTTTCAAGTTTTGCTGCCGCTGAATAGGTGAGTACTAATATCAATGCTTGCTTAAAAATGTTATCGTTAAATGCCCCAAAAAATTGAGTAAAAAACATTGATGTAAACACTTGACGGCGAAATAAGTTTAATTGGCTTGCCATAATTTATCGGTATTTTAAGCTAAAGTTGGGGTAAATTTTGGGCTTTCATCATGTACAAACTCTGCTATAATAGCAGGAATTTGATTTTTTATCTTGAGTTTTTTTGTATGTCAAAGCCCGTTTTGTTTGCAAATTGCAGTTTTATGCCTGTCGCATTGGCGGCTTATTTGCCTTTGATGACATCGCAAGCATTGGCACAACAAAATAACTCTGCAAACATCATCAATCATATACCCGCTCATGACACCGCCATCAATCAAGCAAAGGCAGGCAATCCACCTGTTTTGCTAACACCTGAGCAGATACAAGCACGCCTTAATGCTGCTGGACTGAATGCTAAGCCCCAATCACAAGCTTTGGATGTTGTCAATTTTGATGATCAATCGCCGATATCTCGTATCGGTGAGCAATCACCCCCTTTGGGTTTGGATATGTCGGTCATCGAAGAAACCACACCGCTAAGCTTGGAGGAATTATTTGCTCAAGAATCTACTGAGATGGGAATCAATCCAAATGATTATATTCCAGAATATCAAGGCGAGCAACCTAATAGTGAGGTGGTTGTACCACCGACATTAGAACCTGAAAAACCAGGTTTGATCAAGCGTCTTTATGCACGCCTATTTAATGATGGTGTCAATAAGGTGCCTAGGCTTAAGGCAAAATTTTATCAATCATCGCAATCAGGCGAAACCAGTGCGATTGGGTCATCGCATCAAAAAACAGAGCCTTATGCAAATATCAAAGCAGCACTTGAAGACATCACCCAAGAGTCAGCGATGGATTTGAATGGCTCTATCCCACGCCTAAGGCAAACTGCTTTGGTGGCAGCGCGTGCTGTCGGTTATTATGATATTGATTTATCAATCATAAGAAATAGCATCGGAGAGGTGGATGTCATCATCCATGATTTAGGTGAACCTGTTTATATTGATTATCGAGCGGTGGAGGTACGAGGTGAAGGTGCTGATGATAAAGCATTTACTACCGTGGCGGATGAGGTGCCATTGCTGATCGGCGATGTCTTTCATCATGGCAAGTACGAAACCAAAAAAA
>NZ_KV796845.1:0-15920 GCF_001809255.1 Moraxella sp. HMSC061H09 | reverse complement strand
AAAAAAATCTCATCGAAAATGCCAGTGCTGAACATGGATATTTTGATGGGCGTTGGCTGGATCGTTCAGTTGATGTAATTTTGCCAGATAATACCGCTGATGTCAGCTTAATTTATGATACAGGTACGCAGTATCGCTTTGATGAGGTGGTATTTTTTACCATTGATCCTAAAACCAATCAATTGACAACCGATCCAGATAAGCTGCCAGTTAAACGAGAATTACTTGAGCAGTTACTCACCGTTAACATGGGAGAGGCTTACAATTTACAGGCGGTGCGTGCACTTTCAAATGATTTGATTGCCACACGGTATTTTAATATGGTGAATACCGAGATTGTCTTTCCAGAGCGTGAACAGATCCAAAACGACCAAGTGAGCTTTGAGCAGTCTTCAAGTAGCCGTACTGAACCAGCACAAGTTGATGAAAGCACACTTGAACCTGTCATTGAAACCGTTGAGCTAACGGATGGGATATTAATGGATATTTCGCCCATCGAATTTAGTGCATCTAATCTGATTCAAGACAAGCTAAATTTGGTGGCTGCCAAGGCTCGCCATTTATATGACATGCCTGATGATAGGGTGCTTGCCATCAATCATGATGATGGCGTAAATCGCTCTATTTTGGGCAGAATCAGCGATGCCGTATCTGCCGTTGCACGCGCTATTTTACCTGATGAATCTGAAAATGAGGTAATAGATTTGCCCGAGCGTACCGCATTGGCTAATCGCAAGACCCCTGCCGATGTCTATCAAAGTAAAAAAGTGCCGCTATATGTCTTTGTGGCGAGTGATAAACCACGAGATGGTCAAATTGGTTTGGGCTGGGGATCGGACACAGGTACCCGCCTAGTCACAAAATTTGAGCATAATTTGATTAATCGTGATGGCTATCAAGCAGGCGCTGAGCTAAGACTGTCTGAGGATAAAAAAGGGGTCAAGTTATATGCCACCAAACCGCTTAGCCACCCTCTAAATGATCAGCTAAGAGCAACTTTGGGTTATCAACAAGAAGTTTTTGGTCACTCTACCAATGGTTTTGATTTATCCACACGCACCCTAGAGCATGAGATTAGCCGCAGTATTATCCAAAATGGTGGCTGGAATCGTACTTATTCATTGCGTTATCGTCTTGATAAGCTTAAAACCCAAGCACCCCCTGAAACATGGCAGGATTTACCAGTGGATTTTGTCAATGGTAAGCCAAGCCAAGAGGCGTTATTGGCAGGTGTTGCTGTGCATAAAACGGTTGCAGATAATTTGGTTAATCCGATGCGTGGCTATCGTCAGCGATATTCTTTAGAGGTTGGCTCAAGCGGTTTGGTATCGGATGCTAATATGGCTATTGCTCGAGCTGGTATTAGTGGCGTGTATAGTTTTGGGGATAATGCTTATGGCAGCAATCGTGCCCATCAGATGACTGGTGGCATACAAGCAGGATACATTTGGTCGGATAATTTTAATCATGTGCCATATCGTTTGCGTTTTTTTGCTGGTGGCGACCAAAGTATTCGTGGATATGCACATGACAGTTTATCACCTATATCAGATAAGGGTTATCTGACAGGCGGTCAAGTATTGGCGGTTGGTACAGCTGAATATAATTATGAATTTATGAAAGATTTGCGTTTGGCGGTTTTTGGTGATATTGGTAATGCTTATGATAAAGGCTTTACTAATGATACCAAAATTGGTGCAGGTGTCGGTGTTCGCTGGGCATCACCTGTCGGTCAAGTTCGTGTTGATGTGGCAACTGGTGTCAAAGAAGAGGGCAATCCCATTAAGCTGCATTTTTTTATTGGCACACCATTTTAATTCAGCTTAGTTTATTATTTTATTTATTTTACGATTTTATATCGCCGACAGATTGGCGTGAATTGATAATTTTAACCATTTGTGATTAAATGACGCATTGGTAATTAGATGTCTAAAGGCGGCACATGACTCATCAGGATAATTCAAAAAACTCGTCATCGGCAGAAAATAGGGTTTCTGCTGGCGTTGCTGCACCGACTAAAACTCAGCCCAAACCACCAAACCCACCCAAACCACAATGGCTAATCTATTTAATTCGCTTAATTGTCGGAGCAATTATTGCCGCTTTATTGTTGTTGGCGGTGTTATTTGCCATGACCAACAGCGAGTCAGGTTCAAAGTTTTTAATCGAAAAAATTGCGTTAGAAACTGGCACTAAGCTTAAGTACAGCGAAGGCTCAATTCGCCGTGGAGTTTGGGTGCAAGATGTCAAAATCGCTCAAAGTGAAGATATTACCATCACCATTAATCGTGCCTATGTACAGCTTGGGTGGCGAGCCTTGTTTGCTCGCCAAGTGCATTTGGTCAATCCTAAGATTGATAAAGTTTATGTGACAAACACCAAGCCATCAACAGGCGAACCCTTTGATTATGCGACCATCAACCTACCAGTGACGCTTAAGCTTGAAAATGCCAAAGTCAATGAAATTATCTATGACCAAGTGGATTCTGAGCCTGTCGTACTGCATCATATCGCATTTGATCACGCATCATGGGCAGATTCAACAGTTAAAATTGATAACGCCATGCTAAGCTATGGTGATGATATTAATATCAGCCATGCCACTGGTGGAATTGATTTAACAGGTCATTATCCGCTGTCGTTGTCGGCAGATGTGCATATCTTGGCACTTGATGATGCGTATTTTGATACTTTGTCGGTGAAAGCAGGCGGTAGCCTTAAGCGTACCGTTGGTACACTCACCGGCAAATATAATCAGCATCATGTGACAGGCAGCTTTATCGCTCAAGGGTTGGATAAAAACTCACCTTTTAGTGCACGCCTTGATTTTGATGAAGTACGATTGCCTTATGCTGACAGTCAAAATATTTTACTAAAAAATGGCTCTATCATCGCTGATGGCGTCATCTCAAATATCGAGCTACGTATTAACACTGAGTTATCCGCCAAAGATATTCCTGATGGGCATTATCACGGTCGTGGAATTATTCGTGGCAGTACCATGCAAATCCCATATTTGCAGGCTGATACTGCCAATGGTACTTTGGTGGCAACGGGTGATATGACTTGGGAAGATGGCTATGAGCTTGATGCCACCATTACAGCAGACGGCTATCGTATCCGTGAAGAGATGCCAAGTGATTATCATGAATATAAAGCCTATCTACCTAAGGTTTTGACAGGCTCACTTGGGGTTAAGTATACGCTATTAGACAAAGCCAGTCATGATACTCGGTTTGAGTTTGATCTGAATCAAAAAGACGGTGAACGCATTCAAGCGACGCTGGCTCAAAATCAACAGAGTGATCATGAGCCTTGGCGTATTGATGCGACTTGGGCAAATCTAATCCGCCATGATATTCCACAAATTGGCGAGATTCATAGCCGCTTAGGTCAGGCATCAGTTCGTTTGGAGAACGGACATACCTATATTAACGCCTCTGCTGACATTGTTAAACTTAATGCCGTCCCAAGCGGATCATATCATGTGCAAGCAAATATTGAGCAAAATCAGCACTTGCACTTGACAGATTTTAACTATCAAGGCGTGATGGGCGAGTTGACAGGTACTGGCAGGGTTGATTTTGCGACTGCCCAAAGACCGCTTGAGTGGCAGCTTGATGTCACTGCCAATCCAGTCAAACCCAATGCGTATTTTCAAACACCCAATCAAACACCGTTTGAGCAAATTTCAGGCAGAATAATTGCTTCAGGGCGTCTGCGTGAGATAGATGGTGTGTCAATTCATGACATTAAAGTGGATGACAGTGATTTAACCGCTTTATTAAATGACGGCAAGCAAGTACATCTGATGGGTCAAGGCGTCAGCAAGATTAGGCTACAAGATGGACAAATTAGCCATCTTAAGGCAAATTTTGATGGCAAGCTTGCTCAAGATATCTTACCGCAGGTAGCTGACTCAAGCATTGGATTGGATATTGAAGGTGATTTGAATGATTTGACCATCACACGGGCAGTCATGATGAATGACTCAGGCAAAGTATCGCTTGCAGGTCGTCTTGGATTAAATGACGGTATTCATTGGCAAATTCAAGGGCGATTAGATGAGGTGGATACCGCCGCTTTTGTTGATGATGACAATTTAGTTGCGATCATCACAGGCGATCTTGCCACATCAGGCAGATATCGTGATGGCGTGATGGATGATATCGCACTCACTTTTGATGGTCAAGTGATTAACAATTTAATCCCAAATGGTCATCTAAGTATTGATGCGACAGGTTCTGGCAATCGCTTTATGGTCAATCATCTAAGACATGATGGCACAGCAGGCACGCTGAATGCGACAGGCTGGGTAGATATTAGCCAAGGTGCTGCATGGCAGCTAGAGGCTGATATGAATTCATTGAATTTGGGTGCATTTATCCAGTCGCTAGATACTGACTTAAACGGTACAATTCAGCTTGCAGGCAACTGGCAAGAGTCTCATCAAGTCATTGATATCAGTAATTTGGATATTACAGGTAGCTACAATAATCAGCCACTTATCGCCACAGGCAGCTTATATGCCAAGCTTTCCCTACCTAAAGATTTGGCTGGGTATATCCAAAGTATCAAGCAAGCAAGCCGCCCACCGACTTCGTCTGATGATTTATTGGCACTAAAAAATCGTATTGATAACAACGCACGCCAAACCCAAAATATCGTTCATAAACTCAATGCTGATAATCTACAAGTCCGCATTGGCAATAATCATTTGGCCATATCAGGCGATGAAAGACAGTTGACCGCCAGTGTGAATGTGATTGATCTTGGGCAGCTGATTGATACCGCAAGTGGTGCGATTCAAGGCGGTGTGATTGTCGTCAATGATCATCACGCTTTGCCAACTTTATATATTGATGCCAGTGTCTCATCACTCAGATTTGCCAATATCACCATCCAAAACGCCCAAGCTATCGGTAAAATTGTCAATCTGGGTAATAGCGAAAGCCAGCTGTTGGTTCAGGGTGATGATATTATCGTGATGGGACGCACCATTAAATCTGCTCGGATGGATTTTAGTGGCACAGAAGCCGATCATATCTTATCAATTTCAACCAAAAGCGGTGATATCGAAGCATCTATGCATATTGATGGGGCATTTAATCGCAACAATATGCGATATCATGGTGTTTTGTCTGATGGTTTTGTCAAGAGTGGATTTGGCAAAATGTCACAGCGTCAGCCGACCGAGTTTAGCTATGGATTGGATGATAATAGCTTACAAATTGCAGCGCATTGTTGGCAATCGGCACATATCCAAGGCGATGGCGTGGGTGCGATTTGTTTACAAGATACATTAAGTTATACACCGCAATCAGGGAATGTCAATCTTATTATCCAAAATCTTGATACTCAAGTACTATTGGCGGCTCTACCCAGTGATATTCATTGGAAATCCATGCTCAATGGTCGCATTAAGGCAATGTGGCAGGCAGGTCAATCACCTTTGGTTGATGCTGTACTGTATTCTGATGATGGTACAATTGGCTTAACTCAAGAAGAGACAGGTTATATTGAGATGCCATATCAGCGTGCGTCTGTGATTGCCAAAAGTGTTGATAATGGCTTAAAGGTAAGAACCGATATCTTGGGTACGGCAGGGCGGGGTTATGCCGATGTAATCATCAACCCCAAGCAAACAGACAAGCCCATTTCTGGTGCGCTTGTTATGAATGATCTTAATTTGGCGGTATTGCGACCATTTTTCCCGAGCATTCAAACATTGAGCGGTAAAGTCAGCTTGGCAGGTGGCTTAGGTGGTACATTATCCAAACCATTGTTTTATGGTAATGCCAATTTAAAGAATGGTGCATTAGCGATTGTTGGCGTACCAATGCCCATTTCTGATGTTGATGCCACGGTGAACATACGAGGTACTAAAGCACGCTTAGACGGTAGATTTATGGGTGGTGAGGGTCATGGTGTGCTTTATGGTGAAATGGATTGGGCAGAAGAGCTGTATGCTCGCCTTGGCGTATTTGGTGAAAATCTGACCGTCAGCCAGCCACCGCTTGTGACGGCACAAATCAGCCCTGAGCTGGAAGTGATTATCAGACCTTTCCAAAAATTTGTAGATGTTCAAGGCGTTGTTAGTATCCCATCAGCAACCATTCGTCCGCCAGAGGCAACCGCAGATATCGTAACCGAATCCCCAGATGTATCAGTCATTGACCGCCGTATCACAGGTAATATTGACCAGATTTTAAGTAGAGCGAAACCTTGGGATATTAATGCAAATATCGGTGTTGATTTGGGTAATGAGATTGAATTTCGTGGATTTGGGGCGGTATTACCATTGGCAGGCGCGATACATTTGACTCAGTCAGGACAAGGTGCAATGCAAGCTCTTGGCGTGGTTCAGGTTTCTAAACGCACAAAAATCGATGTCATCGGTCAAAATTTGGATTTAAATTATGCCCAAATTCGTTTTGATGGCGACATGCTTAATCCACGCTTATCTATTGAGGGTGAAAAACAAATTGAAGGGCAAACGGTGGGCGTTCGCATTCGTGGAACGGCATCAAATCCAAACATTACCGTATTTAATGATGCAGGTTTGGATGAATACCAAGCAATGAATGCACTGGTGACAGGACGCATTAGCGAATCAAGTGATTTGGGTATCACAGAGCAGGGTTTTCGCTCACAAGTAACCAATCACCTTGCTGCTGCTGGCTTAAGCTTAGGTTTGTCAGGAACCAGAGATTTAACCAACCAAATTGGTCACGCATTTGGTTTTCAGAGTTTGACCATTGATGCCTCGGGCAGCTCAGATGATACCAATGTTAATGTTACAGGCTATATTACACCAGATTTGTATTTGCGTTATGGCGTGGGTGTGTTTAATGCTGAATCAACCTTATCCATGCGTTATCAATTGACACGCCGTGTTTATATTGAAGCAACCAGTGCCGCTGAAAATATGGTTGATGTGATTTATCGTTGGAAGTTTTAGCCAAAAAACCATTCATAAATGCGTTTGAATGTGTATCAGATGATGAATAAAAAGGCATTGATCAGAAGTTTTATCCATGCCAAATGTTTGATGAAATTGATTTTAATCTGTATGTCATTTTAACAAAGTAATTGTCAGCATTTTTAGACCGATTGATACCTTAAAAACCCAACAAGCATCATCTGTCAGTACAAATGATGCCTGTTGGGTTGGAGAAAAACGGTTTTTATTAAAGTGATTTAAGATATTAAACTGATCTAAAATCAATATGATACATTATGTTAATAATTTCATGTTAATATCTTGATAATAGCTAATGTCGCCAATGGATCATTAGATAATTATGAGATAATTACTTGGTCAAAATTAATCGATTATTTCGAGTTAAACGCAGGCGGTACTCTTCCCCTTGATGTTCAATACGCACTTCCTTGGTCATGGCAAAAAGATTTTGTGAGTATAATGTTGGTAAGCGAATGTGATCACGGTTACTAAAATAACGAGCGATACTCATAGTCATGGCGATTTTCCTTGTGTTGACGGGTGATGGGTGGTTATCCCAAGCCGTATGCTAAACTACTATCTTACTAAAGTGCACTCTGATTCAAATATATTTTGAGTGCTGGCATGATTGCCATTAAAATGATCCATTACCGTTTTATCATTAGGTTAATTTTCGAATGATATTGGTTTTTAAACAGCAATAATTATCATTTGTAGTTATAATAGCAGGTTTTTAGTAAATTGCAAATATAAATATCAAAATTTGATAAAATTCATTAAAAAAATCCATAACTGATTGAAAAATAAAAACTTATGCAAGTAAATTGTATCCATAATCATAACATTGTGTCTGTTGCAGTAGCTGTACTGAGATATACAGATAAATTTTTGGTAGCAAAGCGTCATATGCATCAACACCAAGGGGGTAAGTGGGAATTTATTGGGGGTAAGATTGATGCAAACGAATCTGCCAAACAGGCGTTGATGCGTGAGGTTAATGAAGAAATTGGTCTATCATTAAATACCGACCAGTTGGTTTTTATGGGAAAAGTGTATCATGATTATCAAGATAAAAAGGTATATTTATATACTTATGAAGTATATCTAACCAAAAAACAATATCATGATTTTTTATATTGCCAAAAAGGACTTGAAAATCAAGCGTTGAGATGGCTTGATATGGATGAAATGATTGCTAAGGTTAATCAATTTCCTGTCGCTAACGCACGGATTATGGATTGGATTGGATTACCAAATCTGCTGTATATCAGCCATGCGGTGGATTACTTTGGTGATTTTGATGGTTTTGTGAATTATTATAGCAACCAGTTGCCTAAATCCGCCTATTTTTATTGTCGACCTTGCGTGGGTACTGATGATGCCATTAGGCTGCTAACTTTACTAAAATCTAAGCGTCCAGATATTAATTTTGTGGTCAGTTGGTCGGTTTGTCAAGCTGCCCAAGATATGATGAAAGTACTTGGTGGCGTCATGGTGAAATTAACTTGTGATGAACTTGAATATTTTTCTGCTAATTTTGATAAACTGCCAACCGATTTACCGCTTTGGGTTGGTGTGCATGATAAAAAAGAGGCAATGATGGCCAATCAGCTTGCCAAAAGCCATCGCATCGTAGCGGCACTTATCTCACCTGTACACAAAACAAAAACCCATCCTAAGGCTCATGCGCTTGGTTGGCAGGGGTTTGAGTCCTTGGCTAAGCTGTGTGATATGCCAAGTATGGCATTGGGTGGGATGACATACTTTGATATGAATTGTGCAAAAAATCATGGTGCAAAAGGTATTGCAGGAATTAGGGGGCTGATTTTATCTCATAATAGCCAGCATTATTGAACGATAAGATAAACCATGCAAGCACTTGGCATAGCACGCTTTATTCTTGTGTCAATGTGTTCACACAAGAATTAACATTGCCAAGCTTTAAATATTGATTTATAATTCGGGCATATCACTTGTTTTAGACCTAAAAATTTTGACGAAAAGACCGTAAGGAAAATATCATGTCAAACCTTTATTCTACCCATTTATCTTCTCGAAAAACCCAAGAAATTCAAGCAGTTGAGTTACTTGTTGCCCTAAATACTTTGGCAAGCAGACAGGTTTCGGTGACATTTTTGGGCGAGCGTATGACATTGGATGTGGTGGCATTGATAGCACTGCATGATAAATATGGTGTGGCATTGGCTGATACTTTGGCGTTTGCCAAGGCTTTGGTTGATCATGGTTTAGAAAATACATCGCTTGATATTGTACAAGCAATCAAAGCACAAAAGTCAGCCAATGAGTTTGATAGCGGTAGTCAAATCAAAGCGACTGATGTGGTATTGTATGGATTTGGCCGCATTGGCCGCATTTTGGCACGCTTATTGATGAGTCGCCCTGCGTCAGAGTCAGGCTTACAGCTTAAGGCCATTGTCGTGCGTCCAGCGGGTGAGGGTGATTTGGCTAAGCGTGCATCGCTATTAGAACGAGATTCGGTACATGGTTGGTTTAATGGCTCTGTAAAAGTTGATGCCACAAATAATGGTATTATTGTCAATGGTCGCTTTATCAAGGTAATTTATGCGTCTGACCCATCAGAGGTGGATTATACAGCACATGATATCAATGATGCGATTGTCATCGATAATACAGGCAAATGGAAAGATGAAGCGGGGCTTGGTAAACATTTGGCATCAAAAGGTGTAAAAAAAGTGTTACTAACAGCACCTGCCAAAGGCGAAATTAAGAATATTGTCTATGGCGTCAATCACGATACCATTGGTAGCGATACCATTGTATCAGCGGCCAGCTGTACCACCAATGCCATCACGCCAACCCTGAAAGTTTTGCATGATGAATATGGTATTGTTCATGGTCATATGGAGACCATTCACGCATTCACCAATGACCAAAATTTGGTAGATAATCACCATAAAGCTGACCGCCGTGGTCGTGCTGCACCACTGAATATGGTCATGACCAGTACAGGTGCAGCGTCTGCAGTATCCAAAGCCATTCCTGAGCTTAAAGGCAAACTGTCAGGCAACGCCATTCGTGTACCTACCCCAAATGTTTCATTGGCAATTTTAAACTTAAACTTTGAAAAATCAGTGGGTGATACTAAGGCAATTAACGCCTTTATCCAATCCAAGGCACAAAGTGAGCAGTGGCAGGCACAGATTGACTATTCAGACTCACCTGAGGCGGTGTCAACTGATTTTGTAGGCTCTGAAAAAGTGGCAATTTTTGATGCCAAGGCAACCATTGCTACTGATAACCGTGCCACCTTATATGTTTGGTATGATAATGAGATGGGCTATAGCACTCAAGTTATCCGTGTGGCTGAACAGATGGCAAAATAAAGCCTTATCTAACTTTTGAGTTATCCCAGCTATTTTTGACCAAAAGCCCATCAGTTAATGCTGATGGGCTTTTTGGCTAAAAAGACATTCTTGGCTCACCAAATGGCAAGTTAGAGTGAGTTGCTTTATAATAATATTATAAAATTTTACTTAAATATTAATCCAATATCGGCGAACGGTTTTACCATTGGTATTTAACTTATTTTCTAAAATACCACCGTGATTCTCGATCACCTTAGCAGATGCCAAATTGCTATCATCACAGGTAATGAGTACTTGATTTAAGCCATTTTGTTGACAGTGTGTCAGTGCAAGCTTGAGCATTTGGCTGGCGATACCTTGACCCCAGTAATTTGGATGAGTACTGTAGCCAATATGTCCGCCTTGAACTTTTAAAAACTCATTCAATTGATAACGCACATTAATCACCCCAAGAACCAAACCCAACTCATCGACACCACAAAAAGTATCATCCGCTACTTTAACAAAGGCATGATTTGGTGCAGGTGTGCCTGCAGGTGCACGACTAAAATTAAGCCAGTCTTCATACCAGTCTTCATAACTGTCAAATAAAGAAAGTGACATACCGTGTAATACCAGCCCATTATCTTCAAAGGCTTTGGCGAGTGATAAAATTTGCGACTGATGGGCGAGTGTCGGCGCTATGAGTGAAATCTTGGGCATGATAATTCCTTAAACCTTATTATAAGAGGTTTTATTGTACCGCATAAATGATTTTGTGTTTTGTTATTTTTCAATCATTGAGCAATTTGTGCTACAATAGTCATCAATTAACTAAAATTTGAGCAAAATTATGCGTTTTATTGATGAAGCTGTAATCAGCGTCAAAGCAGGTGATGGCGGTAACGGGATTGTTAGCTTTCGCCGTGAAAAATTTGTTCCCAAAGGCGGACCAGATGGCGGCGATGGTGGCAAAGGCGGTGATGTTTATGCCATTGCCGATGATAATACCAATACCTTGGTGGATTATCGCTATACTCGTAAGTTTGAAGCACACCGTGGTGAAAATGGTGGCAGCAAAAACCGTTCAGGTAAGGGTGCTGATGATATCTATTTGGCAGTACCGATAGGGACAACGATTATTGATACTGATTTGGATGTGGTGATTGGAGATTTAACCGAAAAAGGTCAAAAAATCTTGATTGCCAAAGGTGGTGATGGTGGTTTTGGTAATACACGCTTTAAATCTTCTACCAATCAAGCACCTCGTAAAGCAACACCTGGATTTGCTGGTGAGACAAGAAATATCAAGCTTGAGCTTAAAGTTGTGGCCGATGTTGGTTTGATTGGTTTGCCAAATGCAGGTAAATCGACCTTTATTCGTCAGGTCTCAGCTGCCAGACCTAAAGTGGCTGATTATCCGTTTACAACACTTGTACCAAACTTAGGTGTGGTAGATGTTGGCTTGCATCAATCTTTTGTTATGGCAGATATCCCAGGTTTGATTGAGGGTGCATCTGATGGTGCAGGGCTTGGCATTCGATTTTTAAAGCATGTGGCACGCACGCGTCGTTTGTTACATATTGTTGATGTCAAGCCGATTGATGAATCAGATCCTGTTGCTAATGCACAGATTATCTTAAATGAATTGAATAAGTTTTCTCAAGAGTTATCACAGCTGCCACAAATTTTGGTATTAAATAAAATTGACCAAATTCCCAACGAGCAGCGTGATGCTGTTTGTCAAGATATCATCACACGATTAGGCTGGGCAGGCGAGGTATTTTACACCTCAACGCTGACTGGCGAAGGGGTTGAATCAGTCAAACATCATTTGATGCAGGTCATTGAAGATGAGCGTGAGCGTGAGCTTGAAGATCCGATGTTTGCTGAAGCGCAGGCGGCTCGCTTTGCACGCCTTGAAGAAGAAGTGCGTCATAATACCGAAATCCAAAAAGAAGCTTATCGTGCGATGCGTAAAGCACAGCGTGAGGGCGGTGATGGTGATGACGATGATGATTGGAATGATGACGATTATGATGTTGCAGTTGAATATGCACCTTATTAAAGTGAGCTGGCATCATCATTTTAAGGGTTTATCAGCGTTTTTAAGCATATTTATTTTACATGCAATGGCCTGTTAATTTGGCAAATTGTTTGTGCTATTTAAATATTGTATAAACTTAAATATTGTATAAACCATCGTTTGGCGACCAGATTGGGGATGTGATGCCTGTAATCGCAATCAACCAAAAATTTTGCTATCTATTGGCATGATTGAGATTTATGGTATCCGTGATGATATGACCATTTTATAACTTGATAAACATAGATTTTTACTTATATTATTTAAATAATTAAGTTATTAATCCTAAAAAATAAATTGATAGAGAGATTTATGACAGCACAGTTTGCCCCCCTAAAAAATGATCGCTTGTTGCGTGCATTAAAGTTCTTACCTGTGGATACCACACCAGTTTGGATGATGCGTCAAGCAGGGCGATATTTACCAGAGTATAAGCAAGTGCGTGCACAAGCAGGCGATTTTTTAAGTCTATGTAAAGATATTGATAAGGCAACAGAAGTAACTTTACAACCATTGCGTCGGTTTGAGTTGGATGCTGCAATTTTATTTAGTGATATTCTAACCATTCCTGATGCTTTTGATTTGGGTCTATACTTTGCTGAAGGTAAAGGTCCTAAGCTGACCAAGACGGTGCGGACAGAGTCACAGATTATGGCGCTGCCAAAGATTGACATGACTTCATCACTTGATTATGTGATGAAGGCTGTAACAAGCATTCGCAAAGCATTAAATGGTCAGGTGCCATTGTTTGGTTTTAGTGGCAGTCCTTGGACTTTGGCAACTTATATGGTTGAGGGCGGTTCTAGCCGTGAATTCCGCCATACCAAACACATGATGTATGCCACGCCTGAGCTTTTACATGCATTGCTTGCAAAAATTACCGATGCAGTGGTTGATTATTTAGATGCACAGATTGTGGCAGGCGCACAGATTGTGCAGATTTTTGACAGTTGGGGTGGAGTGCTTGGTCATCGCCAGTTTACCGAATTTAGCCATGCTTATAATCGTAAGATTGTTGCCCGCCTAAAAGCCATTCATCCTGATGTGCCTGTGATATTATTTACCAAAGGCGGCGGCTTATGGCTAGATGTTCAAGCAGATAGCCAAGCTGATGCACTGGGTTTAGATTGGACAATGCCATTAGATAAGGCGCGTCACTTACTACACGCCCTAAATGCCAAAAAAGCAATACAGGGAAACTTGGATCCTGCAACCATTTTTGGTTCACCGAAGATGATACAAATGGAGGTTCATCGTATGTTAGATGATGCGTATGTCCTTGATAAATCAGGTTATGTTGCTAACTTTGGTCATGGCATTACACAGTGGTCAAATCCTGACCATGCTAAGGCATTTATTGATGCAGTGCATGATTATCAGATTTCATAATAAGTTAGACCGCCCCCTAAGCGATATACTCAGGGGGTTTATCAATAGCGATATTTGTTCTAAATTGGTAACTCAATCATCAATCAAGTGTATTGCCATAAAATCATCTGATACCAAAAGATAATAGTATTGAAGCTTTGTCATTTGGATATTTATTTAATAAATTTATTTAAGATAATATTCATTATCTATGATATTTTAAAGATAAAATAATCACTAAGGCTTGAGCTTTGGCATAATATTATGAATGATATTCATCAAAGATATCAGATTTTTTATTCACTATAAATTTAAAATTATTCATCAATATGTTGTGAGTTATTTGCAATCTAACCACATTTCCGCTAGGATAATTATTTGATTGTTAACATGTTAAGGGATGAGATTTATGAGTATCACTGAGCAAAAAAATTAATATCGGTATCGTTGGGGGTTATTCCTGATACCCGTTCGGTTCGAGTATCTAATAAACTGTGTATCGGCATTCATCACGATATCGATGTTTTGACAATCATTGTGGTGCAAGACACTTGTCAAGGGTGCAGCAGGGCAAGCGGTACAAAATATGAACATCATGTTTGGTTTTAATGAGATAATAGGACTGGATTTGGTGCCAGTGATGCCTTGATTGGGTATGTTATTAATGATTGGCTTGTGCTGACATAGTTATTCGATAAATTACTTGTAAACTATGGTGAATTTTATTAGCATTATTCAACAGTACCCAAATAAATGGGTAATATTGATATGCTAAAATATTGCCATAACCCTATCTAGGACTCCAAAAAGCATAATTTAAGGTATGTATGCAAACAAATATCCGTTTTCATCATCAGTCTGGAATCAGTGTTCTACTGATTGTTTCATGGCTTTTGCTGGCTGTATTTGCACTTATTATTGGCTATTTGGTGATGAACCCAAGTATCATAACCAAAGAACAATTAGAGCAGCCATCTGCCATAAGTGTATCGAATGAAGGTGAGTGGCAACCCATCATCGCCGATGATAGTACAAAAATACATCCTGATACACCTGCACCAATTGCGTCATATTATGAAGCAGTAAACCGAGCTGCCCAGTCGGTCGTGAATATTTATACCACCCAAAATGCACACCATCAACTATATTCAAACGATCCTGTATTGCAGCAGTTTTTGGAGCGTTATTATGGTGGAGCACCACATCAAGGCGTAAATCTAGGCTCAGGTGTAGTGGTGTCTAGCGAAGGCTATATCGTCACTAATGCCCATGTGATTAACGGTGCTGATGAGATTACAGTGGCACTAAATGATGGTCGTAAAGCACGTGCTACCGTTATCGGTAGTGATGCAGACAGTGATTTGGCGGTGATTAAGGTTGAGCTGGATAATCTTGTACCAATGGCATTTCGTGCTGAGCCAATTCGTGTTGGCGATGTATCACTGGCAATTGGTAACCCATTTGGTGTTGGTCAAACAGTTACCCAAGGCATCATTTCTGCGACAGGACGCACTGGTATCGGTGTCAGTAGTTTTGAGGATTTTATCCAAACAGATGCAGCAATTAATCCAGGAAACTCTGGCGGTGCTTTGGTTGATGCTAATGGTGCTTTGATTGGGATTAATACGGCGATTTATTCACGCTCTGGCGGTTCGATGGGGATTGGTTTTGCCATTCCCAATCAAATTGTCCAGCAAGTTATGACATCCCTCATCACCACAGGTAAAGTTAGCCGTGGCTGGATGGGGATTGAAATGGTTCGTATGACAGATGATCCTACAAATATCGAGAGTCGCTCGAATGTTATTATTCGTCGAGTTTGGCAGAATAGTCCAGCAGAGCATGCAGGCTTAAAATCTGGTGATAAGATTGTGCGTATTGATGGCGTACACATTACCAGTATCAATGAGCTTGTCGGTGTTGTCGCTCGTAAAGCACCTGACAGTCAGCTGACTGTTGAGATCATGCGTGATCAGAGACCGATGACCGTACAGGTGATATTAGCTGAGCGACCCAGCTCAGAAACATTAAGCCAACCTGTACAAAACTCACTCAGTCAGTCAAGACAAAGTACACAGCTTGAACAACTATTGCAAGAGCTAGAATTCCTGCATGGCACACCGCAATGATGCAGTTTAATATTAGGCATTGTTAAATTAAAATACATATCTTAAGC
>NZ_KV796844.1:0-33792 GCF_001809255.1 Moraxella sp. HMSC061H09 | reverse complement strand
TAAGTTATTGATATTTAATGGGTTATTTTTTATTATTTACTGATATTTTTGGTACTTTTTGATACGAGTACCATACTTTTAGGTTTGATGATGGGTGCATCTTGATTGATGAGCTGATGGACTTTATTTATATTTTTTAAGTGTACACTTGTAAAAGGGCATGAATTGCGATACAGTGAGATTTTTAATGTTAGACATTGGTTTTATTGATTGTCGTTTGGTGAATAAAGGGATATTGCTTCATGTCACTTGGCTATTTGTAAGTTGAATTTATAGGATATTGCTTATTTTTGGATAATTTTTTTGGATAATTAATAATTAAACGGTTAATTTGCTCGATTTTGGTTTTATCAGGAGGATAAATAATGAACAATAAAGTATATGAAAATGCCAAATCGGCATTGGCGGATATCGTCAAAGATAACCAAACCATCGCAGTGGGTGGGTTTGGTTTATGTAGTATCCTAGAGTAGCTGATTGCTGCACTGTGTGATACTGGTGTTAAAGGCTTAACTTGCATTAGTAATAATGCTGGTGTTGATGATTTTGGCTTAGGATTATTACTAAAAACCCATCAGATTAAAAAAATGATCGCCTCATATGTGGGCGAAAATAAAGAATTTGAACGGCAATTTTTATCAGGTGAGCTGGAGGTTGAATTGACCCCTCAAGGCACATTGGCAGAAAAGCTGCGTGCAGGTGGTGCTGGCATTCCTGCTTTTTTACCAAAACAGGTGTCGGTACACAGGTCGCTATTGGCAAAGAAATCAGGTAATTTGACGGTGAAGATTACATCATGGAACGCTCATTGGTGGCTGATGTGGCATTGGTTAAAGCCTACAAAGCTGACAAGGCAGGCAATTTGATATTTCGCCATACAGCACGCAACTTTAACCCCGATGTCGCCACCGCAGGCAAAATAACTGTGGTTGAGGTTGAAGAGCTTTTAGAGATAGGGGAGATTGATCCAAACAGTGTACATTTGCCTGGTATTTATATACATCATATCATTGTAAATGCTAATCCAGAAAAACGCATCGAGCAGCGTACCATCTCGTAGTGTATCATCATAATATTATTATAAGGAGTATCAGTTATGGCGTGGAATCGTGAACAGATGGCACAAAGAGCCGCCCAAGAGCTGCAAGATGGTTTTTATGTCAATCTTGGTATTGGGCTACCAACCTTAGTTGCCAATTACATTCCAAAGGGTGTTAATGTTATGCTACAGTCTGAAAATGGATTACTTGGCATTGGTGCATTTCCTACCGAAGATGACATTGATGCCGATTTAATCAATGCTGGTAAGCAAACAGTGACCGCACAAATGGGGGGCAAGTTTTTAGTAGCTCGCAATCATTTGCGATGATTCGTGGTGGCAAGGTGAATTTGGCAATTTTGGGGGCGATGGAGGTTAGCGAACACGGTGATTTGGCCAACTGGATGATTCTAGGTAAGATGGTTAAAGGCATGGGCGGTGCGATGGATTTGGTTACAGGCGTGCAATGGGTGATTGTATTGATGGAGCATGTTGCCAAAGATGGTTCATTTAAGATAAAATCTAACCGTACCTTACCTTTAACAGGTCAAAAAGTGGTACATCGTATTATTACCGATTTGGCAGTTTTAGACATTACAAATAACGGTTTAACATTAATTGAGTTGGCAGATGGTGTTCATTTTGAAGAATTGCAACATAAAACAGGTGTGCGTATCATTGAAAAATAATTAATAATTTTTTAAATAAATATGATATAAAATAATGAAATGATGACACAAGATTTTATTCAATGAGTGATTGATTATTATGCTTGAAAAATAAACGATAATGATTTATATTGTCTTTTTTTTACATTTTGACAAACTTTTTAACAAATTCTGCCTGATTTTGTGATGATTGGTGATAAAAGTAGGCACAATGTGATGGCATTTGCCATCGTTAAAATGATTAACACAGTCAGCAAAAGCGATGATGATAACAGGTAATACCATGAACCAAATTTTTCATTTGATGACACAAACCAAGCATACAAATCACACCAAAAAGGTGCTAAAACTGAGCATGCTGTCCTTGTGTTTGCTACACATCACCCAAACTGCCATGGCAGAGGATACCCTTAAGGATGTGCCAAAAGCAACGGATTTTTCTGTCATCTTAGATGAGGTTGTTGTAACGGCGACCAACGGCACCAAAAAATCCCAAAAACCCTTTACCAAAGCATCGGCCACCAGCGTGCGAGAAAATGTATTTAATGCCAGTGAGAATATTGATGCCATTGTGCGCAGTGTGCCAGGGGCGTTTACTCAGCAGGATAAATCCTCTGGGCTGGTATCATTAAATGTACGAGGCGATAGTGGATTTGGGCGTGCCAATAGCATGGTTGATGGTGTAACCCAAACCTTTTACAGCACCTCAACCGATGCTGGGCGTGGGGGTGGCACCTCACAGTTTGGTGCGGTGATTGACCAAAATTTCATTGCAGGCGTTGAATTAAACAAAGGCAGTTTTAATGGCAAAGGTGGTATCAACACCTTAACAGGTTCGGCCAATTTTCGTACGCTAAATGCTGATGATGTGATTAAAGATGACAAAAATTTTGGCTTCATTGCCAAGGGTTTGACCGGTAAAAATGCGACGGATAAAAATTTTATGCTGGCAGCTGGCGGACGTGGATGGCTTGATAATGGCAGTATCAGTGCTTTATATGCTTATAGCCACAAAGACATTAGCCAAAATTATAAAGTTGGCGGTGGCGGGACGCACATTGGCAATGTTGGTGATGATTTGCTACTTAGTAAACAAAAACAAGTTTTTGCCAAAGAGCATGCACTCACTTACAATGAAGCCAGCCGTTCCTGGCAAAAAGATTTGACCAAATTAGATAAAGAAACAGGCAAGCCTTTATGGGACAGAAAATATCAATTTGGCGGTAAGTGCTATGGGCTGGGCTGTATTGATACAAAAGAGAAGTTTGATGAATATGTTGCTGACAAACAGCAGCAGTGGCAAAAGCATGGTGCAAAAGAGTACAGCATCACCCCCATTGATATCACCGCCTTAAACCAAACCTCAAAAAGCCATTTGGCAAAAATTCGTTACAACAATGACACCAGCGATGTTGGTCTACAACTGCGTAAAATGGACACCACGATAGGCAGTCGCCGTATCAGCAATGATAATTATCAACTTGATGCTGCTTACAACCCAAATGAGATCATTGATTTAAAAGTGTTGGCAGCCCATAATGTGGGCGTACAAAAATACCCCAAAGGTTCAACTTTTACAGGCTGGAAATTGGATAAAGACTTTGAAACCAAAAACACTGCCAATCTTTTTGACCTGAACAACACTCACACCTTTAATCTGCCAAAGCAAATGGATTTGACCACAACCGTTGGGCTGAACATATTGCATAATGAATATTCAAAAAATCGCTTCCCAGATGAGCTTGGGCTATTTTATACCAATGATTTATTATGTGGCGGCGGTTATGATGCCTGTGGTGGTCGTTTTCAGGGGACAAGCAGCACACTGCCAAAAAAATCGGTGATTGTACAGCCCTCAGGCAAACAGCGTTTTCATTCTATTTATTTGGACACATCATTACAAAAAGACAAATATCAGTTAGATTATAGCGTTAATGCCAGTCAGTACCGTTTTAGTGGTGAGCATGCCAGTTATTATAGCAGCCAAAAAGAGTTTCAAGATAAGTTTGGTGAAGATTCGCAAATTTATAAACAGCACTGCTCGCCAAGTTGTGATGTGTATGAGCCTTTGGTAACCACTTCTGGTAAAAAACACGCCATCAACCATTCTGTTACTTTAAGTGCCAAATATGACACAGGTTTTATGCCTTTTGTCAGCTTTGCACGCACGCACAGAATGCCCAACATTCAAGAAATGTTCTTTTCTCAAATTGGTGATGTTGGTGTCAATACCGCATTAAAACCAGAACAAGCCAATACATATCAGTTGGGTTTTAATGTTTTTAAACGCAATCTATTGACAGACAACGATACTTTGGGGCTAAAAGTAGTGGGTTATCAAAGCCGTATTAACAATTACATTCATAATGTTTATGGTAAATGGTATGACACAAAAAATCCACCCAGTTGGGTGACCAGTGGTGCATTAAAAGGCGATACCATACAGCATCGCAATTGGCAAATGCCTGTGCATAAACAGGGCTTAGAGCTTGAAATCAACTATGATGCTGGGCGGTATTTTACCAATTTGTCTTATGCCAGACAAAAGACCGACCAGCCAACCAATTATAGCGATGCCAGCGAGTCCCCACGAAATAGCTCAAAAGAAGACCAATTAACCCAAGGCTATGGGCTAAGCAAAGTGTCAATGTTGCCCAAAGATTATGGTCGTTTTGAACTTGGTGTGCGTGGCTTTGATGACAAACTCACCATAGGCAGTGCGGTGCGTTATTATGGACAAAGCCCACGAGCGACCATTGAACCCAGATACATTGATGGCACGCATGGTGGCAATACATCGCATTCAGATGATAAAGGTGCTCATGTCATCAAGCAAATTGAGATGCTAAAAAGACAGCCTTTGGTGCATGATTTTTATGTTGCTTATGAGCCAATAAAAGATTTGGTGATGCGTCTTGATGTGCAAAATGCGTTTGATAAACTGTATATTGACCCCTTAGATGCCAACAATGATGCCGCCACTCAGCGTTATTATCATTCATATTATAATGATGCAGACGAAGGCGCACCTTGTGCAGCGGGGCAGTTGTGTAAGCCTGATGCAAAATACGGCGGTACTACTCGCTCGGTATTGACCAATTTTGCCAAAGGGCGTTCTTTATTATTTTCAATGACTTATAAGTGGTAGTTGTTTGATTGATGAGTGTAGCTTAAATAACTGGTCTTAATTGATTTTGTGTGATATTTTATGAGTTAAGTTTGCATGGTTGATATGCAAACTTAACTCTTTTTTATGTTGATGTTTTATGGCAAAGTTGAGTATCGTATGAAATTTATCGTCAAATTATTTCCTGAAATTATCATGAAAAGCGACTCAGTTCGCAGGCGTTTTGTCAAAATCTTATCTCATAATATCAAGGCGGTATTATGTCATGTTGATGAACAAGTTTTAGTGATTCGCCATTGGGATTTTATCGAGGTCAGGTCGAGCGATGAAAAAAAATTGCTCATTCGTGATACCCTGCAACGGATTTCAGGCATTCATCATTTTTTGGAGGTGGATGAAAAACCGTATCATAATTTACATGATATTTTTGAGCATACTTATCTAGAATATAAAGATAAACTAATTAATAAATCATTTTGTGTACGAGTAAAACGCCGTGGTAAGACAGAGTTCAACTCAATGGATGCGATGCGATATATTGGCGGTGGTCTAAATCAGTCTATTGACAGTGCAAGTGTGAAGTTAAAAAATCCTGATATTACCATTCATATCGAGATTGATCATGATCATATGATGATTGTTAAGGGTCGTTTTGAGGGCTTGGGTGGATATCCAATGAGTACCCAAGAAGATGTATTATCGCTGATTTCAGGTGGTTTTGATTCTGGTGTGGCAAGCCATATGTTCATGCGTCGTGGTAGCCGTGTGCATTATTGTTTTTTTAATTTGGGCGGTCAGGCACATGAATTGGGTGTCAAGCAGATGGCCTATCATCTATGGTCTCGCTATTCTTTGTCGCATAAGGTATGGTTTATTACGGTAGATTTTGAACCTGTTGTTGCTGAGATATTAAAAACGATTGATGATGGCCATATGGGCGTTGTCCTAAAACGCATGATGGTAAAAGCTGCCAGTCAGATTGCTCAACAAATAAAGATCCAAGCACTGGTAACAGGAGAGGCGATGGGTCAGGTGGCAAGCCAAACATTAACCAATCTTAATGCGATTGATGCAGCATCATCTACATTGATTTTACGCCCTTTAATTACCAGTGATAAAGAAGATATCATAAAAATGGCAGAAAAAATTGGCACTGCAAACATTGCCAAGTCAATGCCTGAGTATTGCGGTGTTATCTCAAAATCACCCACGGTCAAGGCACTTAAGTCTAAGATTTTGGAACAAGAAGCAAATTTTAATTTTGAGATTTTAAATTATGCCATACAGACAGCCAAATTTAGTGATATCCGAGATTTGAATATTCATGAAAAAATTGTGACTGCTGAAGTGGTGCAACACATCACATCACAGCAGGTGGTATTAGATATTCGTATGCCAGATGAAGTAGATGACAAGCCACTTAAGGTAGATGCTGCCGTGATTACGCTGCCATTTTATAAGTTGCTATCAGAATTTGATCAACTTGACCCCACCAAAACCTATTTGTTATACTGCCAACAAGGCGTGATGAGTCGATTGCAAGCAGCCCAACTATTGGCAAAAGGGCATCATAATGTCAAAATATTTAAACCATCATCACCCCAAAGTGGTCTGTAGGCATGGATTAACTCATCAAATTTCACCCTGATATCAGCGTGTTATCAAAGGGGTAGGGTGTGTCATCGTTCACCGAAAAAAGTTTAAAAAATGCTTGAAAAAATGCTTGACATTGAATAAATTTGGCATATAATATGCCACACAAAGCGGGAATAGCTCAGTTGGTAGAGCACGACCTTGCCAAGGTCGGGGTCGCGAGTTCGAATCTCGTTTCCCGCTCCAAATTTTAAAAAGTCCAAATCGAAAGATTTGGGCTTTTTTGTTGTTGAAGTTACTCATTTTAAGCATTTTAAAATTAATCAAGCAAAAGAATTTGCAAAAAGAAAACAATCATATCAAAGGCGTTGAACATTTTGATTGTAAGCTACTAAATCGAATAGCTAGAAAATGTAACGGTATGTACTCGAAAGCTTTTATCTTTTATCAACGAATACAATCTTAGGTTTAACATTGGTAGCGTACTTATTTTGCATGTTTGATACATGATAAATATTGTGGCTGTAAGTTGGTTTTATAAATGAATATCTAAATGTTTATTTACGCTATCCAAAAAGTCCATCGGTTCTTGGTTTTACTAAGATGCCCACATAACAAAGACAAAATATCACAAAAGACGCTATCCACAATACTTGTGATAATAACATGAGCGGCATATAACTATCATTAAAAAATAGCGGTAAGACCACACGAAATATGCCACACAAAATCATCAACATGAACATTAATGACACAGTGGCAGGGGGCTGATGGATATTTCTGCCAGTATGTCCAAGCGACACCCGAGCCATCATGGCAATCGTCATCAGTCCAATGCCAAACACCGCCAAACCATGTAGTCCAAGCGTGTGGATATTAACAGAGCTAAACCAATTTAACTGTGTGGAAATCGGATAAAGTACAAACATCGCCAAACTTATCGTCATGCCAAAAAATGCAATGATGAGTGACCACAGCAGGGGCTTTTGCCAGATGGCGTGGTGATACCAGTTTTTTAGGCGTGCCAAATTAGCCATCAAACATACTAACGCACACACGCCAGCAATCATGGGCTGTTTGATGAACAAATCAAAAATGACAAATCCAAAAAAACCAAATAAATTGAGCCTGTCCAGTAGATCGGAGTTTTTTTGTTCAAGCTGCATGCCATTTGGTGTGCCATCATGATTGACGCTGATGCCTTTGGTAATAAAGAATGGCAAAACACGCCGTGCAATGGTAAACACCACACCAATCACCAAATATAAGGCAAAATATAAGGCGATTTGCTGTGTGTTGTGATGATTTATCAGCGCACCCACATAAAAAGCAACCTGAGTCAAACCTAATAGTAAAAGTTTGGTAATGATACCAATTTGACGTTTTTGGCGAACAGCCCACACCGCTTTGATGACAGCAAAAGCAGTCATGCCCCAAAATATCATGTCAAATACAAAAGCCGCCATGAACAGGGCAATGCTAGGTGTGACATGAAGCCCAAACCAGATAAAGCGAGATACCGCCCACGCCCCAAATATCGCCCCCAAATGCCAGCCATAAGGCATGGGCTGATTTGTCCATGTTTTGACTGCCGTTAATAAAAACCCTGCAATCACTGCTAAAGCATAACCAAACACCATCTCATGACCATGCCAATAAAAGGGCGTAACCACGCCTTGAAAAGGAGCAAACCCTTGTAATATCACCAGCCAAAGCAGCATACTTATCACAGCAAACACCGCCGAACCCACAAAAAATATGCGAAAACCCAAATTTAAAATGGGATGGGGAGATGTTGGGCGTTTGGCGGTGTTTTGGATATTCATAAGCATGGCGAATCTTTGAATTGTTATTACGATTGTCGAAAAAGTAATCTGCTGATTAAATCACTATTTTTAAAATATCATCTCATCAAAAATGAAATAGCGTTTGTGTGGTCATTGTTCCACCATCTGTTCTAGGTGTTCGGATTTTAAAATAGTGTATTGTACACCATTTACGCTAATAATTTGCTGATTTATCAAAGATCGCAAAGTTCGGCTGAGTGTTTCAGCACGGATACTTAGTAGGCTTGCAAGATTTTTTTGACTCATGGATATCTCTATTTTGCTGTTATTGTCAGCATGGCATAATAGATAATAAGCTACTTTCGCTTGTGCAGTTTTCAGGCTTAATAAATCATACAATAAAAACTGTGTCGAGATTTGCTCATACATTTGCTCTGCATACCAAGTAAATATCGTAGCTAAAGACAAGTTGTTGAATGTTTTCTTTATTTCATGAATGGGTAAAATGGCAACATAGCTATTTTGTGAAGCTTTGGCGGTTAACTGATGGCAGCTATTTTTTCCAAATGAGTTATATTGATTATACGCAAGCATCTCATCTTGTTTTTCATCACACTTATCTACTTTTAAATTAGGCAGGCTTTCATTGATCATCTGTACCTGATGGATATGAGTTTTATTTGTATCAAATCTGTTTATTAGGCTTTCTTGACCATTGGGCTGCTGACGATAGCAATGGATTGCACCTTCTAATAAAAAATATAAATAACGCACTTTAGCATATTGCAAATAAATTAAACTGCCTTTGGGGTAGTAGTGAATCGTTGCTGCCGAAATTGAAAGTTTCTTATTGGTTGTTGCAAAAATAGGGTGGCAGCTCAAGCTCTGAAGATAAACAACTTTTTTTTCATCATAGAGTTTTTTCATGGCTAAAGAGAGGGTAATTTAGATTGAAGTATTGTAAATATTTACAGATATTAGCCATAGTATGCTTAGGTAGAAAGCAGCCAGCCAAGCTTACTACTTTAGGGTAGTGCCTTAACCATTTAGAGCATAGCTAGGTATTGATAGCTGATTTATGCTAAAACCAAATCAACTCTGGGGGTGTGCATGCATGTAACATTAAGTGATTTGTTAAATAACAACCAATATTGGGCACAGTCACTGACAGCGCGTGATCCTGACTATTTTCCAAGACTCTCAAAGGCACAGTCACCCAAATATTTATGGATCGGCTGCTCTGACAGTCGTGTGCCCGCCAATGAAGTGGTAGGCGTCATGCCAGGAGAGCTTTTTGTGCACCGCAATGTCGCAAATATGGTAGTTTCAACTGATATGAATTTGTTATCGGTGTTACAGTTTGCGGTAGATGTACTTAGGGTTGAGCATATTATCGTATGTGGTCACTATGGTTGCGGCGGCGTTAAAGCGGCGCTTAGTCAGCAAGAATATGGTCTGATAGATAACTGGCTTAGACCGTTGAAAGGAATGCGTTACCAATATCGTGAGGCTTTTGAGGGTTTAACTGAGATTTATTATGCCAAATCAATGTTAAGCGTCAGGTCACTAATGTTTGCCATACTACCATAGTGCAAAATGCTTGGTATCAAGGCAGACAACTTTCGGTACATGGCTGGATTTATGACATGAATAGTGGGCTGATTGAGGACTTGGGCGTGAGTATTAGTAACGCACAACAGCTGGCATCGGCATTTATCTATTCGCATTAATAAAATTAAAGCAGTCATTCAACTACGCCCAAAGAAGTATCTAATGATAGCCATTTAGGCAATAGTTAGGTAACCAATAAATTTTTATAATCAATGTTAGCTTGGTGTTTCGATTGTCGCTAGCCAGCTAAGCTCTTTTTATAATAACGAGGAAAGCAAAATGAGCCATTTACTCGACCAACTGCGATTTTTTAAAAGAAAACAAGGTGAATTTGCCAACAGCCACGGTGAGACTCGCCATGAAAACCGTGAATGGGAAAACAGCTATCGGGCACGCTGGTCATATGACAAAGTGGTGCGTTCTACACATGGGGTGAACTGCACAGGTTCATGCTCTTGGAAAATCTATGTCAAAAATGGTCTGGTAACCTGGGAGACACAACAGACGGACTATCCTCGCACTCGCCCAGATTTGCCCAACCATGAGCCTCGTGGCTGTCCTCGTGGGGCAAGCTATAGCTGGTATATGTATTCTGCCAACCGCTTAAAATACCCAAAAGTGCGTAAACCATTATTAAAATTATGGCGTGAAGCCAAAGCCAAACATACCGATCCTGTTTTGGCATGGGCAAGCATTGTTGAAAACCCTACCAAATCTGCTGAATACAAGTCAAAACGAGGCTTGGGTGGTTTTGTACGCTCATCTTGGCAAGAGTGTGCAGAAATCATTGCAGCAGCCAATGTTTACACCGCTAAGACCTTTGGTCCTGACCGCATCATTGGTTTTTCACCCATTCCTGCGATGTCCATGCTCAGTTATGCGTCAGGGTCAAGATATTTATCGCTCATAGGTGGTGCATGCTTGTCGTTTTATGATTGGTATTGCGACCTGCCGCCAGCTTCTCCCATGGTTTGGGGTGAGCAGACCGATGTTGCTGAATCTGCTGATTGGTACAATTCCGATTATATCATTGCGTGGGGTTCAAATGTGCCACAAACCCGTACGCCTGACGCTCACTTTTTTACCGAGGTGCGTTATAAAGGCACAAAAACGGTTGCCATTACCCCAGATTATGCCGAAATTGCCAAACTTTGTGACCTATGGCTGAACCCAAAACAAGGCACAGATGCCGCCTTGGCTCAAGCATTTTGCCATGTCATCATCAAAGAGTTTTATCTGAAATCTCAAAGTGATTACTTCCAAGACTATGCCAAACGCTACACGGATTTACCCATGTTGGTGGTGCTTGAAGAAAAAGACGATAAGTTTAAAGCAGGGCGTTTTTTACGGGCATCTGACTTAATTGACAATTTAGGTCAAGAAAATAATCCTGAATGGAAAACCATCGCCATGAACCAAAATGGTGAGCTTGTTTCACCTTATGGCTCAATCGGTTATCGCTGGGGTGAAACAGGGCGTTGGAATTTGGAAAATAAAGAAGGTCAACATAATGGCGACGTGGATTTGACTTTGTCATTAAAAGGTTCTGGCGAGACGGCAAGCGTTGGTTTGGACTATTTTGGTGGTGATGAACACCCCTATTTTACCGCTGCCGCTGGTGATGCCATTCAGTATAAAAACATTCCTTGCCATACCATCAGTCTTGCCAATGGACAAACCGCCAAAGTCGCCACCGTTTTTGATTTGATGGTTGCCAATTTGGGGGTTGATAATGGGCATGGTGGTCAAAATGTCACCGATGATTACAATGATGCCAACATCGCAGGTACGCCTGCTTGGCAAGAAAAAATCACTGGTGTCAGTCGTGAAAAGGTGATTCAAATCGCCCGTGAATTTGCCGAAAATGCCCACAAAACTCAAGGCAAATCCATGGTCATCATCGGAGCAGGCATGAACCACTGGTATCATCTTGACATGAATTATCGTGGTGTGATTAATATGCTGATGCTCTGTGGCTGTATTGGCAAATCAGGGGGTGGCTGGGCTCACTATGTGGGTCAAGAAAAGCTCAGACCACAATCTGGTTGGGCGCCTGTTGCGTTTGGATTGGATTGGCACAGACCACCACGCCACATGAATGGCACAAGCTTTTTTACAATCACTCAAGCCAATGGCGACATGAAACTGTCTCTGCCCATGAATTGCTTTCATCTCATGCCAATAAATCGCAATTTCCAGAGCATATGCTCGATTACAACATTAAAGCTGAGCGGGCAGGTTGGTTGCCATCTGCCCCCCAATTAAACCAAAATCCACTGACCATTGCCCCCCAAGCAAAAGCCAAAGGCATGAGTGTTCAAGATTATGTGGTTGAAAGTCTGCACAATGGGTCATTGCGTTTTGCTGCCGAACAACCCGACAATCCGCAAAATTTCCCACGCAATATGTTTATCTGGCGGTCAAACTTACTGGGTTCATCAGGTAAAGGGCATGAGTACATGCTCAAATACTTGTTAGGGACAAAAAATGGCTTATTGGGTGATGAAACGGTACAAACTGGCTTTAAACCCAACGAAATTGACTTTGTTGAAAATGCCCCAACGGGTAAAATTGATTTGGTAACCACCTTAGACTTTAGAATGTCCAGCACATGTTTGTATTCTGACATTGTACTGCCCACCGCCACATGGTACGAAAAAGAAGACATCAACACATCAGACATGCACCCATTTATCCACCCATTCACCGCTGCCACTGACCCTGCGTGGGAAGCAAAAACTGACTGGGAGATTTATAAATACATCGCTAAGGCATTCTCTCGCCTTTGTGTTGGGCATTTGGGAACACAAACCGATGTGGTTACCTTACCCATGCAACATGACAGTGCCGATGAATTGGCTCAACCCTTTGGTGGCACAGATTGGAAAAGTGCAGGTGAAAAACCCATACCCGGCATTAATTGCCCACTCATCAAAGTTGTGGAACGAGATTATCCCAGCACCTATGCCAAGTTCACTTCTCTTGGTCCTTTAATGGACAAGCTTGGTAATAACTCTAAAGGCATTGACTGGGACACCAAAGAAGAAGTGCAACAATTGGGGCAGTTAAATTATCGCATTCATGATGACAGCGTCGCCAACACACGCCCCAATATGAGCAGTGTCGTCAATGCCATTGAAACCGTACTGATGCTTGCCCCAGAAACCAACGGTCATGTTGCGGTTAAAGCATGGGCAGAATTATCCAAAAAAACAGGACGTGACCACACTCATTTGGCAAAAGCCAGTGAGCATGAAAAAATCCGCTTTAATGACATTGTTGCCCAACCCAGAAAAATCATTTCAAGTCCCACATGGTCAGGGCTTGAATCTGACAAAGTCAGCTACAACGCAGGCTACACCAATGTGCATGAACTGATTCCATGGCGGACAATCACAGGCCGTCAGCAATTTTATGTTGAGCACCCTTGGATACAAGCCTTTGGCGAACAAATGCAACAATACCGTCCGCCAATTGACACCAAAACCACCCAAGCATTTAAAAAATATCAATCCAATGGCAACAAAGAAATTGTGCTTAATTTTTTAACACCACACCAAAAATGGGGCATTCACAGCACCTATTCAGAAAACCTATTGATGCTCACCTTAAGTCGTGGTGGTCCAATTGTTTGGATAAGTGAGATTGATGCCCAAAAAGCAGGCATTGAAGATAATGATTGGATTGAAGTCTTTAATGCCAACGGGGCAATCACCGCCCGTGCAGTGGTCAGCCAGCGAGTCAAAGAAGGCATGACCATGATGTACCATGCTCAAGAAAAACTGGTGAATATCCCAGGTTCTGAAAACTCAGGTACTCGTGGTGGTATTCACAACTCGGTTACTCGCACCATCTTAAAACCCACTCACATGATTGGTGGTTATGCCCAATTCTCTTATGGCTTTAACTACTATGGTACGGTTGGTTGTAACCGTGATGAATTTGTTGTGGTGCGTAAAATGGCAAATATTGACTGGCTAGAGGGCAGGGCTGATGATGAATTGCCACGCCCATTACCCACCACTTTGGACTGATGATTTTACAACATATCATGACACATTTTACTAAGCTGTCGCTAGGTCAAGGAAAATTAAAATGAAAATTCGCTCACAAGTTGGCATGGTGTTAAACCTTGATAAATGTATCGGTTGCCATACCTGCTCAGTCACTTGTAAAAATGTTTGGACCAGCCGAGAGGGCATGGAATACGCATGGTTTAACAATGTGGAATCCAAACCCGGTATCGGTTATCCAAAAGAATGGGAAAACCAAGGTAAATGGAAAGGTGGTTGGATACGCAATGCAGATGGCTCAATTAATCCCAAAATTGGGGGTAAATTTAGAGTGCTTGCCAATATTTTTGCCAACCCAGATTTGCCCATGATAGATGACTATTATGAACCATTTGACTTTGACTACCAACATCTGCATACCGCCCCAATTGGTGAACATCAGCCCATTGCACGCCCTCGCTCCTTAATTACAGGCAAACGCATACAAAAAATTGAATGGGGGCCAAATTGGGAAGAGATTCTTGGGTCAGAGTTTGCTAAGCGTCGCCGTGATAAGAATTTTGATGACATACAAGCTGACATCTATGGGCAATATGAAAATACCTTTATGATGTATTTGCCACGCCTATGTGAGCATTGTCTAAACCCAACTTGTGTGGCATCTTGTCCAAGTGGGGCAATTTATAAGCGTGAAGAAGATGGCATCGTGCTGATTGACCAAGACAAATGCCGTGGCTGGCGTATGTGCATCTCAGGCTGCCCTTACAAAAAAATCTATTACAACTGGAAATCGGGCAAATCAGAAAAATGTATCTTCTGTTACCCCCGTATTGAAGCAGGCATGCCCACCATCTGCTCTGAAACTTGTGTCGGTCGCATTCGCTACCTTGGCGTATTATTGTATGATGCAGACAAAATCCACGAAGTTGCCAGCCTATCAAACGAACAAGATTTATACCAAGCACAACTTGATATTTTCTTAGACCCACATGACCCTAAAGTCATCAAACAAGCCTTACAAGACGGCGTGCCAATGAGCGTCATCGAATCTGCTCAAAAATCCCCTGTCTATAAACTGGCAGTCGATTGGAAGCTTGCTCTGCCCTTGCACCCAGAATACCGTACCTTGCCTATGGTGTGGTATGTGCCACCATTATCACCCATTCAAAACGCCGCCGAAGCAGGTCAAGTGGGCATGGACGGACTGATTCCAGATGTGGACAGTTTACGCATTCCTTTAAGATACCTTGCCAACATGCTCACCGCAGGCGATGAAGAGCCTGTACGCTTGGCACTAAAACGCCTGCTTGCCATGCGAAGCTATAAACGCCTACAATTGGTTGAAAAACAAGATGCTCAAGAAGTGTTAGACGCTGTTGGCTTAAGCGTTGCCCAAGTGGAAGATATGTACCGCTATCTTGCCATTGCCAACTATGAAGACCGTTTTGTTATCCCAACCGCTCACCGTGAAGAAGCCCTAAGCGATGCGTTTGCTGAACGCAATGGTTGTGGCTTTACCTTTGGTAATGGTTGTACAGGAGGTAATGACACCCACATGTTTGGACAAAAGAAAAATAATAAGCGTGATTTTATCAAAACCGTACAAACATGGGAGCTATAAATGACATCTGCCACAGACATGAAACTGCTTAAAGTCATCAGCTTGCTCATGGATTACCCTGAACACGAACTGTTTATCGATGATAACTTAGACCAATGCAAACAGCTTGTCATGCAAAGCCGTCTTATCAGCCCTGAGGTGCGACAAGACATCGCCACCTTAATTGACCAGATGGCTGCACTCGGTGAGCTAGAAGCACAAGCCAAATATGACAGCCTATTTGAGCGAGGTCGTTCCTTATCTTTATGGCTATTTGAACATGTTCATGGTGAAAGTCGAGACCGTGGGCAAGCCATGGTGGATTTAATGGCTCAATATGACATGGCTGGATTTGAGATTAACGCAAAAGAATTGCCTGACTATCTACCGATGTATTTGGAATTTTTATCCCACCAAGCCACCATCAACCATGATGAGATGCAGATTCGTGAAGAAATTGCCAATATTAGCCACATTGTTACCTTATTGGCGGCTCGCTTAATGGATAAAAACAGCCACTATGTTGGTCTATTTAAAGCATTGTTGCAAATCGCAGGTGAACCACTGAGTGTCATTGACCAACAGCTTGCCAAAATGCACAAAGACAACCAACCTGCTGATGACACCACCGAAGCGATTGACAAAGCATGGGAAGAAGAAATGGTGGATTTTTTGGGAGCAGAACAACAAAACTGCCCATCAAACCAAACCAAACAGCGTATCGCAAACCTACAAGGTGAACACGCTCAACGCCAAGCCGAAGTTCCTGTGCATTGGGTTGACTTCAACCAATCCGCCAAAGCCACCACACAAGGAGTCTGATTATGAACACAACAAACCCAGAAGATTGGTTACATGTCTTTTTATTTGGCATTTATCCCTACATCGCCTTGACAGTGTGCATCTTTGGTTGTTGGGCAAGATTTGATTTGTCTCAATACACATGGCGTGCAGGCTCAAGTCAAATGTTGTCAGATAAAGGCATGCGATTGGCAAGCAATTTATTTCATATTGGCATCATTGTCGTATTGCTTGGACATTTTTTTGGCATGTTTACCCCCCATTTTATTTATGAACGCATCATCACCGCACCACAAAAACAACTGATGGCAGTGATTGTTGGTGGCATTGCAGGGATAATGTGCTTAATTGGGCTTATCATGTTAATTTGGCGACGCTTTACCAACCCACGCATCAGCCACACCTCAACTTTTAGCGATAAGATGTTACTGTTAATTATTTTGCTTCAATTGGTCATGGGACTTGCAACCATTTGGTCATATCCGACGCATCGTGATGGTGCATTGATGTTAAGCTTGGCAGGGTGGGCACAAAACCTGGCGATATTACGCCCAGTCTACGCCGCTTCATTGGTAGAAGATGCTGGACTGGTTTATAAAATGCACATGTTCTTAGGCACAACCTTAATCTTACTTGTGCCATTTACTCGCTTAATCCATATCATTTCTGCCCCAATTTGGTATCTTGGCAGGCGTTATCAAATTGTCCGCCAAAAGAGATCTTAGTAAGTAATACGGAATAATAACAACAATAATAAAATACTGTGCCATTGCCACAAAGACTGCATTCTTGTCTTTGTGGTTTTTTATCACCAGAAAGTGTCTTTAAAATGATGAATTTGCATTCTCCTAAAGAAGTATGGTGAATAGACTCTTTATTTTGGATAATGATTTTATTATCCATATTTTCATTGTAACCATTATTAGAGGTCTTATGAGCGTTGGAACCTATATACCGACTCAACAAACAATTCAAAATATATGCGCAGATGAACATAATGATTCTACTAAGCTCATCAAAGTATTGAATATAGAGAATTTGGCTCAAAAGAGCGATAATATTCGTATTATGCCAACTTCTAAAGACTTGGGCAGACCTTCATCTGATGCTCAATTTATCAAGCAAGCATTAGATAAAGAGATTTTTGACAGCACCAATCTAATCGCCTCAAGCCACCAAACTTTACCAAATATCACTGTAAATGGCGTAGCAATAGACCCCAAAGCAGTAGCTGCCGAAGTGCAGTATCATCCTGCTAATAGCCAAGAAGAAGCATTATTTTTAGCAGCTCAAGCCTTAGTTATGCGTGAATTACTGCGTCAAGAAGTGATTGAGTGCTTGGGCGAGAGGGCGTGGCTAGAGAATGAAGAAGCTACCATCGCTAAGCTGTTAGAGCAGCAAGTCATCGCCAAATCTCCAGACAAGGCAAGCTGTCAGAATTACTATCATGCTAATCAAGTTGAATTTGTTAGTACGCCAATAATGACGCTTCGCCATATTTTGCTTGCGTGTCCACCACAAGAGGGTGAAGAGCGCATTGAATTAAAAAAGCAAGCTCGCCAATTGATCGATCGGCTTAATCAAAGCCACAATCGAGATAGTGATTTTATTGAGTTTGCACGTCGATACTCTGCCTGCCCTTCAAAAGATGATGGCGGTGAACTGGGTGTATTACAAAAAGGCAGTACCGTGCCTGAATTTGAGAGTGCCGTATTTGCTTTGCCAGTTGGTATCAGTATTAATCCGATTGAAACACGATATGGGATCCATGTGATTGAAGTTCTACAAAAGCAGGAGGGTAGGCAGCTGAGCTTTGAAGAGGCATATCCTATCATTGAAAATCATCTTAAGCAGCAGTCATTTCATCATAGTTTGTGTGACTATTTATTTGAATTGAGCCAAAAGGCTGATATTATTGGCATTGAGCTTAAGATGAATGAGCAAAATATATATCGTGGCTGATTTATAATAAATTTATAAAAGGAAAACACATGATTAGTGTAGATGAGCTTCAAAAATCAATTATCAGTCGCGTGGACGAGTATTTGAATATTGATAATCCTTTGGCATCCAGACAGAGGGTAGTACTGGCTTTAAACGATGCACTTAATCACATATTGGCAGTTGATATTAATGCGAATCTCGATATACCACGCCAGAATGTTTCGGCAATGGATGGATTTGCCTTGGTTGCACAAAGCCAACTACAGCAGGGTGATGGTTTTACCGTCATAGGCGAGTCTTGTGCAGGCACGCCGTTTAATGGCGAGATTTTGCCTAATCAAGCGGTGCGTATCTTTACAGGAGCGGTTGTACCAGAGGGTTGTGATACGGTAGTGATGCAAGAACATACTACTTTTGATCAAATTAACATAACTGATAAATCTCAGCCTTATTACATTGTACTAACCAAGCCTGCTAAAGCCAGTGCCAATATCCGCTACCAAGGCGAAGAGATTGCTCAAGGTGATACCTTGCTTAGTGCAGGTAAGCGTCTGAATCCCAGTGATATTAGTCTACTGTCTAGCATGGGATATGATGAAATTGAAGTGTTTTCACCACTTAGAATTGGTCTAATAGCCACAGGCGATGAGCTGGTTTCCATTGGTCAGCCATTGAGTGATTTGGCTCAGATTTATAATTCAAACACACCAACTTTAAAGGCACTATTAAGAAAATTGCCTATCATAATCAAGGATTATGGCATTGTCAAAGATGTATTTGATGAGACTTACGAAGTGGTAAAGCGTGCCATTGAAGAATGTGACATAATTATCTCTAGCGCTGGTGTTTCTGTCGGCGACTATGATTTTTTAACCGAAGTGGTAAGAAGCTTGGGTAAAATTAATCACTATAAAGTTGCTATGAAGCCAGGCAAGCCGTTTGTTTTTGGTGAATTTGCTGCTGATGCGCGTAAAGTGTTGTATTTTGGGTTACCGGGCAATCCACTTTCTACAGTAGTTGGCTGTATTAACTTTGTGCGTCCAGCACTATGGCAGGCACTAGGGGCAATAGATGCACCTCTTACCTTACATCTGCCTGCGATTACGACGGCAAACATCAAGAAAAGTGTAGGTAGGCGAGAGTATCAGCGCGGCTATTTTGAAATGGGTGAAAAAAAATTACAAGTCACACCATCAAGTGCGCAAGACTCGCACCGCATCAAACAATTGTCTCAAGCCAACTGTCTAATTGTGCTTGATGAAAATAGTATGGGTGTGAATAAAGGCGAGCAGGTGATAATTCAGCTATTTGATTGGGTGGTGTGAGTTGCACTGACCATTTGATTTTATAAGTAATAAATCTCATCGGTCAGTTGCTGGATTTCTGATTTGTCATGGCTGACATACAGCATGGGAATGTGAGTGGTGTGGATAATCTGCTCAAAAAATGGCAAAATCTCTTGTTTGTGAATGCTGTCTAGGGCGGATAATGGTTCATCTAAAAGTAACAAATTTGGTGAATAAAGCAACGCCCGCCCAAGTGCCACTCGCTGTTTTTCACCGCCTGATAGTTTGGTGGGCATACGCTGGGTCAGATGCCCCAATTTTAACAGCTCAATGATTTCATCAGGGTGAAAGCGTCTTTGGTCATCATCAATGTTGTGATAGCCAAATAGCAAATTATTCATCACCGATTTATGGGGGAAAATTTGGGCATCTTGAAACACCAAGCCCACTCGTCGCTGCTGAATGGGTATGTTGATTTTTTTTTCGCCATCAAACCAGGTTTGCCCATTGATACGGATACTGCCATTTTTTGGGGCATTTAGCCCTGCGATGGTGTGTAAAATGCTGGTTTTGCCAGAGCCTGAAATCCCAAATAGCCCCATGACAGGCTGTGATGATTGTAAATCAACGGATAAATCCAGCCTGCCAAGCACTAGCTGAAATTGACAATCAAATATCAAAGGGTTATCTTTTGATGTTTGGGCGGTTTGTGCGGTTTGTGTTTGTGCGGTTTGTGTCATTGTGCAAGCCTTCTTTTTTGATAACGGGCATACCACTGCGACAACCATAATGCCGAAAACGCCACCCCAACCGACAACATCAACAATCGCATGATTTGGGCGTCGCTGTCAGGTTGTTGTAGTAGGCTATAAATCGCCAATGGCAAGGTGCGAGTCTCCCCCGATATGTTGCCCACAAAGGTGATGGTTGCCCCAAATTCGCCCAAACTGCGACAAAACGATAAAATCGCCCCAATCACAATCCCAGCACCCGCCAGTGGCAAGGTTATCTGAAAAAATGCCTGTAAACGGCTTGCCCCCAATGACATGGCGGTCAGTTCAAGGCGTTTATCCACCAATTCAATGGCAAGGCGTACCGATTGCACCATCAAGGGAAAGCCCATGACCGCTGATGCCAATACCGCCCCTTTCCAATTAAATGCCAAATCAAAGCCCAACTGTGATAAATATTGTCCGATGATCCCTTGATTGCCAAATAAGACCAGCAAAATATAGCCTGGCACAACAGGGGGCAGAACTAAGGGCAAAAACACAAGGGTTTCAAACAAAGACTTGCCAAAAAAATCTTTGCGAGCCAACAGCCAACCCATGGCAATCGCTGGCAATAGGTTGACCAGAAGGCTCACGCTTGCGATTTGATAGGACAGTTTGATGACTGCCATCTCATCAGGCGACAGTGTTAGGTTCATGATTATACCAAACCTTGATAAAAATGATGACAAGACACTGATTACAAGACACTAAAACCATATTTGCGATAAACCGCTTTGGCTTCTTTGGTCTGTAAAAAGTTATAATACTGCTGGGCTTCACGACTTTGCTTAACCATGCTGATGGGGTAGACAATCGGCGTGTGTGTGGTGATTGGGAAGGTGTTAATCACTTGCACATTTTTGACCACTTTGGCATCTGTGGCATAGACAATGCCCAACTGGCATTCACCACGGTTCACAAAGTTTAACGCAGCACGCACATCTTCGGTCTCTACCAAACGTGGCCCGATGGTGTCCCACCAACCTAGGTTGGTTAGGGCTTCTTTGGCGTATTTGCCCACAGGCACGCTGGCGGTGTTGCCAGTGCATAGCTTGCCTGTAAAGGCATTACCGATGTCAAAGGATTTGTCTATTTTGATGTTGGTCTTGATGGGGTTGTTTTTGGGGGTAATCATCACCAAGCGGTTGCCCAATAGGTTTTTGTAGCTGCTGCTAACAATCTTATCTTTTTTGGCAAGATAATCCATCCAAGAGGTGTTTGCCGAGATATAAATGTCAGCAGGCGCACCTTGCTCAATTTGTTTGGCAAGGGTAGATGAGGCGGCAAAGGAAGTTTTTACTTTGCTGTTGTATTTTTTTCATACAACTTATTGATGTCTTCAACAGCATTGGTCATGCTGGCAGCGGCATACACGGTAAGGTCTGCATGGGCTGATGTTGCCCCCATGACCATCATGGCGATGAATAAAGGTTTGATGGCTGATTTGATGGTTGCTGTCATAACATGCTCCTGTTTGTTCTGTGGTTGTGGGGTTTGGGCGTTACTTTTTGACACCAAGGACGATGTGTGATGCCTTAATTAAAGCAGTAACAGGCGAACCCACGGCTAGGTTTAGATTTTGACAGCTTTGGCTGGTGATGATGGCACTAATCACTGTACCGCTGGCGGTTTTGATGGTAATTTCGGCATTCACCGCACCGTCGGTGATGCTCTCCACCGTGCCTTGCAATTGGTTGCGAGACGATAAAATCAGCTCATCATCTGTTGCGACGATGACCGATGGGGCTTTAAAAATCGCCACCACGCTGCCACCGACAGCAAGGTTAAGGCGTTTGGTACTCTCCGAGGTAATCACGGCTGTTAATTCATCGCCATCGGTTAAGCTAAGTTTGATGACATCATTGACTGCCCCTGATTGAATGTGTTTGATGGTGGCGTTAAGTTGATTTCTTGCACTGATTGCCATGGGTGTTCTTCTTGATTGGCGGTTGATAAAAATTGATTATGATAATGGCTTAACCATTATTACTTAACCATAAACTTTGGTTGCTGTCGGTATAAAATTCTTGCTTCCATACAGGAATGTCTGCTTTGATGGCGTCGAGCAACCACTGACAAGCTTCAAAGGCGGGATAGCGATGATGAGCGCTAACGCCTATCCACACCGCCATATCGCCTATGTTCAGATCACCGATGCGATGCATGGCGATGGCATTTTCAATTTTAAAACGTTGACAGGCTTCACTGATCAATAGCTTTCCTTGATTAAGTGCCAATGCCTCATAACCATAATAGGTGAGCTTCTCTACTGGGCGGCTGTTGTTATGGTTTCGCACCCAACCTTCAAAGGTTACTAAAGCCCCACAGCGGTCATCAAGCAAACCTTTTTTTAGCTTCTTCTCATCGATAAAGGTGTCTAATAAGGCAAATCCATCAGTGATTGCCACATGGTAGGCAGCTTCATGGCTTATTGAGATCTTTGATGAGCCTTGATGTAGTTTTTGAGCCATATTAACCTCCAGCGACAGGTGGAATGAAGGCAATGATATCACCATTGCTAACCTTAGTCTGCCAATTGGCAATCTGATGATTGACAGCAACCGCCAATTCATCTTGTGTTAAATTAAAATCGTATTTATCTAATAAATAAGAATAAATATCATTAAGATAATAATGCGAGGTTGTTAAAATTTCTTCATCTATACCTGCCTGTTCGGCAAGACTGGCGAAATATAATACAGTAACAGTTAAGTTATTTGACATAATCAGATTTCCCCCCAGTTTTATTTAATAGACAAACATCGGTAATGATAATGTCGTGGCTCATTGCTTTGGTCATGTCATAGATGGTCAGACAAGCTACTGATACTGCTGTTAAGGCTTCCATTTCTACACCAGTTTTGTGAGCTACCTTGACAGCCGCTGTCACAACGATGGCACATTTTGCATCATTATATTCAAAGCTTAGCTTGACACTATCAAGGGGTAACTGATGGCATAAAGGGATTAAATCGCTCGTTTTCTTAGCACCCATAATACCTGCAAGATGAGCTGTTTGGGTAATTGACCCTTTTTTTGTCATGCCATCAGTGTTTTTGATGGCTAAATAGATATTTGAAGGAAAAATTACCTGAGCGCTTGCGGTGGCACTGCGCTGGGTTACTATTTTGGTTGAAACATCAACCATGCTAATATCACCATTGGCGTCTAGATGAGTTAGGGTGTGGTGATCTAAATCAGTCATAAAAATTTTCCAAAGCTAAGGCAAATTCACTGGGTGTGTTAAAGTTAGTCAAAGAGTGTAAATCATCATTAAGATCAAAAGTTTGGCGGTCAACAAGGTCTAAAAATTGCATGACTGAGCGACCACCCTGAGCCAGAAAATCAAGTAATATTGGTAGAATACTGGTGTGGTAAACCCCTAATAAGGGGCAGTCTTTTTTTGCGTATAGATAGCCAACTTGAGCACTGGTAAACTTTAATATATCAGCAATTTTATCAATCGCTAGCAAATGATCGCAGCTAACAGTCAAAATATAGCCTTCGCTTTCTACCGCCTGTAAGCCAGCAGTGATGCCGGATAAAGGACCTGCACCTTTACCTGAATCATTGCAAGGCAAATAATCTTTAAGTGGCGTAATGAGTGGATCATGTGCGGAATTTTTACCGTTATCTGCCAAAAAAATAGGTAAGTTTAATTTTTTGGCACAAGCGATATGAAAATCAAGTACCGTACTTTTGTTAGGTAGGGCAAGCTGTGCTTTGGGTTGTCCCATTCGAGTTGACTCTCCCCCTGCTAAAATTAAGACAGCGCATAAACTCATGGCTTAATTCCGATGTTAAGCATCATATTATAGTTACCATTAAACTGAGAATCCAAATCTGCCACTATTAGCCATGCGATGGATTTTGACGCATTAAATGTGGTACAAAGTTACAAGGACGAGTTCGGTTATCCAGCTGCTGTTTGATAATACCCTCCCAGCCTGTTCGACATGCTCCTGTTGATCCTGGTAAGCAAAAAATTACTGTGTTGTTTGCCATGCCTGCCACTGCTCTAGATTGTAGGGTTGACATTCCGATTTCGCCATGAGATAAGTATCTAAACATTTCACCAAAGCCTTGCACTTCTTTATCAAATAGCACGCCGACTGCTTCTGGCATGTTATCACGATGATAAAAACCTGTACCCCCTGTGGTAATAATGGCATGAATACGTTCATCAGCGATCCATGCACTAATCACTGCACGGATTTGATAAATATCATCTTTGGTCAGCTTGCGGTCAACCAATACATGACCTGCCTCCACTAGGCTATCTACCAAGAATTTTCCTGAAGTATCTTCGTCCAGTATGCGAGTATCAGATACCGTTAGTACAGCGATGTTTAAGGGAGTAAATGGTTTATCGGATTTTTTGGCTTGTGGTTGATGATTAGGGTCATTACATAAGTTACACATAAGATGTCCTGTGGGTTAATTAAAGTATCAAATCAAAGTTAGGGTCTTAGGGTTTTATTAAAAATTTTTTGTTTCCAGCTGCTCTCAAGGCAATCAATGTTCAGCCACTGATTGGCAGTAGCGGCATCGATTTTGCTTTTTTGATTCACTATTTGCCAAAGAGTGTGCAAAGTGGCGTATTCAAAAGGGCGTTCGATAAGGTAGACGGATAAGTCAGGCTTAATGATGCCTGTTTTGATCACTTGATAATACCACCCAGCAATGCCTTGATGACTAACAAAAGAAGATATGTTTGGAGTGTTTAATCGATCATTGATCTTATAACAAGGACGGCGAGGCTGCACTAGCCGAAGCTGTACGCAATCATCTGCATCACCGAATTGATAGATATCGCCAATGCATACCGAGCGTTCGTCCATCGGTATCTTATCGGTAATGACGGTTAAATTTTCTCCGAGTGAGCCAACAGGGATGTTCAAACCAAACGCCTGATTGATGACATCATAGGTGGTGATTGGCATTTGATGCACTGCTTTGAGTGGTCCACCGTGAAATTTATGCTCAGCTTGTTCGTCTGCATCTAGACCCAGTAAATCAACTTTCATGCTGCCATCAATGGGAATTTTATTAATAGCACTCACGCCACGCACAAACGGCTCAATTTTACCTGTGCGTACGGTGGTCAGAGTGCCAATAAATTTAGGTAGAGTATTCATTTCCTGCCTCATTATGTACTGATGATTTCAGCAATCAGTGAAATAACCGATCAATCACACTTTAGCCGCCTACCAAGGATAAATTATACATCATGCCGCTGTCGGCAGAGTGCAGGTGATGATGTTCAGGTTTGATAGGCATTAAGGCTTGTAAAGCTTGAATAAGCCCCTGGGTGTCACCTTGTGTCAGATAAGGACGAATGTCGTAATTTTGGCTATCAAACAAGCAAAGATGCACTTGACCTTGACTACTAACACGTAGGCGATTGCAATGATCACAAAATTTGGGTGAATAAGGTTCAATCAGACCAATTTTACCGACATAATCAGGGTGGCTGTATTCAGTTGCAGGTCCACCATCCGTTGCACGCATTTGAGCCCTCCAACCGTGCTTGATTAAATAGGTTTTGATATGCTGACTGCTAGTATGTTCGGCAAAAAACAGTTGGCTATTATCTGATGTTTGCATAAATTCAATGAAACGGTAAGTAATGGGGCGATCTTTGACAAAGTCCAGTGCTGCCATAAGATTGTCATAGGCGGTATGTGCCATCAAAATGCCGTTGAGCTTTAAGGTGATGCTAGTTGAGTATAAGAGTTTATCAATATCACGAAGTAGAGCAGGCAAGCCATCATATCCTGTAATTTTATGAAATGTTGTGGGATTAAAACTGTCAATACTTAGATTTAATTTATCCAAGCCTGCATCATGCCAAGCGGATAGATGTTTGCCTAATTTATAGCCATTGGAGCTGATACACGCGGTCTTGATACCCTCTGTATTTTTGATGAGTCTGATCAAGTCAGGCAAATCATGGCGTATAGATGGCTCGCCCCCTGTCAGACGAACTTTGGTGGTGCTAAGAGCAGCAAATCCTGCCAATAAAGTAGCAATTTCTTGTTGTGTCAGCTCGTTATTAGGACGTTTGCCTTGATAGCCATTAGGTAGACAATAATTACAACGAAAATTACAAAAATCAGTGATGGAAAGTCTAAGATAGGTTAGTTTACGCTGAAAGTTATCAGTCAATTTTTCTGTTGAGTTGGATGTTGCTAGGGTAAACTCATTGCCATAAAATACCGTGTCAAAACAATCCGTCGCTTGGTGGGCTGGCTGCGCCGGTTGGAATAATAAAGAGTTTTTCATGACAATAACTTATGGGCGTTGCCTCGGTGATGAATGTATTACAACTATAACAAAAAATACCCAAGCTCCCTATAGCCACATGGTTAAAATTTTTTGACATTCTCTACTACTTTGGATGTATGTGTCACTACAATGCTTGATTATTTCGCTTATCACTGATAATGACCAACCGCCCAAACGGCAATCTCAACGCGCGTACGCAGGCCAATCTTACCAAGAATGTGTTTGACATGAACTTTAACTGTGGATTCAGCAATACCAAGCTTGTTACCAATCATCTTATTACTCATCCCTTGAGCAATCATTTTAGCAACTTGGATCTCGCGCTCTGTCAGCTCGTGACTGCTGTCAGTTTTAACAGGTTTACGCATAGCTTGTGCTAAAATCGGTGCAAGACTTGGGCTGATGACTAATTCACCGCACAAAATCTTACGTATATCAGTAATGATTTGCTCTGGCTCCATATCCTTGAGTAGATAGCCATCAACGCCTAAATGAAGCGCATCTTGAACATCTTTGCTATTGTCCGATACGGTAAATAATAGAACTTTGGTTTGAATACCCAACTCCCGTATTTTTTTGAGCGTTTCAATGCCATTTAAGATAGGCATGGTGTGATCTAAAATCACAAGATCTACAATTTCTTGATTTAGAATATCCAGGGCTTCCATCCCATGGTTGGCTTCAGCAATGACTTGAACATCCTTTTCTAGACTTAATAAATCTGCCAAACCACGACGTAGCATCGGATGATCATCGACAAGAAGAAGGCGTGCAGGATTGGCTGCGGTAAAAATCTTTAAAACCATGTTATTCCTAGTTCTCATAAAATTTAGGTAAAAACCAAATACGCACCAAAGTGCCCTTTGGGGTGTTTTGACTGATATCAAACTCGCCACCCAAACTGTGCGTGCGCTCTTGCATAATTTTTAATCCATGATGCTGTTGTTCATCAATATGCTTTGGTAAACCCACGCCGTCATCACCAATTTCCAGATAAATACGCTGTTCAGTGTCTAAATGTGTTTTTTGATAAAGGCTGACAGTTACCTCTTTGGCGTATGCATGGCGCTGAATATTGGATAATGCTTCACGAATAATTTGTAATAAGTCAATTTGCTCATTAGCACTTAGATTTTGGCTTAAAATCCGATTATCTAATGTAATATTAAAACCACCTTTCGCAGAAAATTCGTCACAGGCCTGTTCAATGGCATTATCAAAACTGCCCGATTCTATTTTTAAGCGAAAGGTCACGAGTAACTCGCGCAGCTGAATGTAGGCAGCATCAAGCCCTGAACGTGCTTGCCCTAAAACTTGAAGCATGGCTTCATTATGATCCATGAGCGTATCATTTTGGTTTTGTTGAGCTGCGTCAGAAAGTTGGCGCGCGTGCGTACCTAGCATAGAAAGCTGAATTTTTAGATATGACAATGACTGTGCCAATGAGTCATGTAGTTCGCGGGCAATGGTGTTCCGCTCTTCTAAAAGTATTAATTGATGCTCTTGCTGACGTTGTTTTTGGATGGTGAATACTAGGCTTACTAAACTTACCAACACTTGTACAAGTTCTTTGGTAATGGTGGTATCATCTTCTTCAGACTGCTGATGAACCATCAGCTCGCCCCAGTAGTTGTTTTGGGCGCTGATTGGATAAATTCTTGTCGTAGATCTGGCTTTAAGAGCGCATTGATCGCAGTTGCCTGTAGAACAAATTTCACTCGACAAAAGATCGGTTTTGCCTGTTTGCAATTCTTCAACAGAGTGACTGTGAATACTAATGCTATCTTTAGATGACACAAGCACAGTGTCATTTTTCAAGAGAGGTCCTGAAGTGCTAGATTCATTTAATTTTAGGTGATCATGCAAGCATAATGTAAACCCAAAACTTGGATTTATCTTTGAAAAATTCTCAAGTAAATGATGTAGCTTAGATAATGTAACAGGCTCTTGATTGAGCTGATTGGAAAAATCATACAATAGTTTAAGCAATTGGTTAGCTTGGGTAAGATGCCGAGTTTTGTTTAACACTTCTTGATTGAGCTTGGCTTGATGTTCGCTAATGGTATCTGCCATATCATTGAATGAGTTGCTAAGCGTTTGAAACTCTTGATAGCCAGTTACCAGCGCAGGCACATGATGACCGCGTCTGAAATGCTGCGTACTGTCTATGAGAAAGTGAATGGGTCTTAGTACATTACGCCGAAGCTCATACATACCTAATAATAGGGTTAATAAGATGATACCAAGCGCAGACATTTGTAATACTTGTTGCCAGTGCTGGCGGGTTTCACTGCGAACCTGAATTTTTTTAGTTAGCTCGTGAACTTCTTTAATGTATTTACCAGACGCCACTAATACTGCGGTACTATCATTATTTACTAAAGCAGGCTTTAGCATCTTTAACCAATGGTGTTGAATTGTTTTAGTTTGGCTATCTATCTCAGTGTCCTTATTGCCAGGCATATTCTGATATGCATACAGCACATTCAAACGCGCTTGCATATCATCAATCAGTTGTTGATTGATCGATAAGGTAGGATCAAGTTTTACATGATCATCAATTGGTAAAGTGGTATTGGTTGTTAATAAATAATTAATGCGATAAGTTGCCATCCGAATTGATCCGACAGAGTTGAGTGCTTGAGCATCAGATTTTGATACCCAGGCTAAGACTGCTGAAGTGCTGGCTGTGACTGTCGCAAAAAATACAATAACGCCAACTGCCAGCCAAGCACGCACTGAAAGCGATTTTGGCAAAAAGCCACTAAGTCGGTTATTTAACATACATACCCCCAAAAAGCCAAGATCTGCTGTTTGAGTAAAAAATGATTGATTGTAATCAGGTTCTTAAAAACAAGTTCTTGAAAAATCAGGCAATTATACACTAATCCTTATGAAGAACGACTACTTCTTAAGTAGTAGAAATCTATATTTTAGACATAAGAGCATTAATTTATGATTGATTTAAATCAACTAATTCAAAAAAATTTCAATTTATTATAGCTTGTGTACTTTTGTAAAGCTGATTTATTTGGAGAGATTTTGATATCCAAATAAAATCTGTTTTTAGTATCTTTTAAAAAGAGCCTATCATGACAACAAAATCTACCATTGTACTCATCTCGTCGACCGTTGCATTTACGATATGTTTTATGACTTGGATAATGTTTGCTGTTTTGGGTATCCCTATTCAGCAAGCACTTGACTTAAATGAAACCCAATTTGGATTACTTGCCGCCACGCCTGTTTTGACAGGTTCGCTAGTTCGTTTACCGCTGGGTATCATGACGGATAAATATGGCGGGCGCATTGTATTTTTCGTCTTAATGTTAGCGACAGTATTGCCGATCTTTTTAATGGGGTATGCTGATCAATATTGGCAATTTTTGTTATTAGGCTTGTTTGTTGGTTTGTCGGGCGGATCCTTTTCGGTGGGTATCGCCTATGTAGCCAAGTGGTTTGAGGCAGACAAGCAGGGCTTTGCCATGGGTGTATTTGGCGCAGGTAATGCAGGTTCAGCGATTACTAAGATGATCGGTCCTGCCATTATCGCTGTAGGGGCGTCCACAGCAGCCAGTGCTGCAGAAGGCTGGCGTTTTTTACCTAAAGTTTATGCAGGTATTATGCTGATTACAGCCATAGGTTTTTGGTTTTTTAGTTATGATAATAAAACGCATCGTACTGCCAGTAATGCTACTCTTGCCAGTCAACTGGCTGTTCTAAAGGATAAGAATGTTTGGCGTTATAGCCAATATTATTCGATCGTTTTTGGTGGCTATGTAGCACTGGCGCTTTGGATGACCAAGTATTATGTCGGCGAATATGGTTTTAGCCTACAAACAGCAGCATTTTTGGCAGCGTGTTTTAGTTTGCCTGGTGGGGTATTGCGTGCACTGGGTGGGTGGCTGTCAGATAAGTATTCGGCACACACAGTCACTTGGTGGGTACTTTGGTCATCGTTTTTGCTACTATTTGCCTTATCCTATCCTCAAACATTCTTGACCATTCAGACAGTTGAGGGGGAAAAAAGCTTTTATATTGGCTTAAATGCCACCATCTTTACTGTATTGATTTTCTTGCTAGGTATTGCCTTTGCCATTGGTAAGGCATCAGTATTTAAATATTTGTCTGATGAATACAAGGATAATATGGGTGCAGTATCAGGTGTTGTGGGCTTGGCAGGGGGTCTTGGCGGCTTTATTCTACCGATTATGTTTGGTGCCGCTGTGGATATCACAGGTATTCGTTCATCGGCGTTTATGATCATGTTTGGTGTGGTGTGGGTGAGTTTGATTTGGATTTATTTATCAGAGGTCAAGCCAAAAATAGAACAAGACCATCAATCAAAAACCCTAAAATTATAGCTAATATTTTGGAGACCTAAATGAATAATCAACTCAAAGGTGGTCGTCGCATCGATGACTGGCGTCCTGAAGATGAAAAATTTTGGCAAAATGGCGGCAGCCGTGTCGCTACTCGAAATCTTTTTATCTCAATTCCTGCACTATTGCTTGCATTTTCGGTCTGGGTTATCTGGAGCGTGATTGTAGTTCGTATGCCTGAAGTTGGCTTTCAATTTGATAAAGCGCAGCTGTCTTGGCTTTTGGCACTACCTGCCTTATCTGGGGCAACCATGCGTTTATTTTATGCGTTTTTAGTACCTGTTTTTGGTGGTCGCCGCTGGACGACACTGTCAACAGCATCTTTGCTTATACCTACAATTTGGTTGGGTTTGGCTATACAAAACCCTGAAACTTCTTTCACCACATTTGCAATCATCGCACTATTATGCGGTTTCGGCGGTGCCAATTTTTCATCCAGTATGTCTAATATCTCATTTTTTTACCCTAAGTCTAAACAAGGTATGGCGTTAGGCTTAAACGCGGGTTTGGGTAATTTAGGGGTATCTGTACTGCAGTTTGTTGTGCCTGTGATCATCGGATTTTCTTTATTTGGTGCATTGGCGGGGGATGGCCAGGTTACTGAATCTGGTAAAGTTTTATATTTACAAAATGCTGCTTTTGTTTGGGTTATTCCAATTGCTATTATGACTGTACTTGCATGGTTTGGAATGAATGATTTAAGCAACGCCAAAGCGTCATTTAAAGAACAGTCAATTATTTTTAGAAGACAACATAATTGGATCATGTGCATTCTTTACTTGGCAACTTTTGGATCTTTTATCGGCTTTAGTGCGGCGTTCCCTATGGTTATTAAGCAGTCGTTTCCTGAGATCGATCCTCTAAAAGTTGCCTTTCTAGGTCCTTTGGTTGGCGCTCTATTTCGTCCTGTAGGTGGTTGGTTGTCTGATAAGGTTGGCGGTGCGTGCGTCACATTCTGGAATTACATTATTATGACAATTGCTGTCATCGCAGTTATGTTTTTCCTTAAAAATGGTAATTTTACAGGCTATTTTGCTGGGTTTATGTTGCTATTTATCACCACTGGGATTGGTAACGGCTCAACGTTTCGTATGATTCCTGTGATCTTTCGAACCATGCATGAACGCTTACACTCCCCTGATGCTATTACACAAGCACGCAAAGAATCCGCTGCAGTTGTAGGTTTTTCGGCGGGATTTGCGGCATATGGTGGTTTTTTTATCCCAAAAATGTTCGGTTCAGGTCTGGGGGTAAATGGCACCTTCCTTGTACTAATTGCATTTTATATTATATGTATCGCTTTGACATGGTGGTATTATTCACGCAGAAATGCCCCATATCCTTGTTAGTATTAAATAAAAAACGGCTTATTGATAAAAGCCGTTTTTTATTATTTCTTCATTTTAAATTAGGGGCTGTACTAGAATAACTCTCATGTTATACTAGTTTTATGAAGATAACCCATTGTAAACTCAGTAAAAAAGTACAAAAAAGACTGCTTGAATTTTTTGTACTTGAAGCTACTGCTCGTTCGGCAGCTGATTTGCTACAAATACACCCAAATTCAGCAGCTTGATTCTACCATAAAATCAGACTTGTGATAGAATACCATCTTAATCTTGAGGCTAAAGAATTGTTTGATGACGAAATAGGGCTTGATGAAAGCTATTTTGGCAGCATTCGCAAAGTACACCATCTAATCAGCTTAAAGTATTGAGAAGATGGTGTGGGATTTGGGCTAATCTAGTACAGCCCCTAAATTATTATAGCGCGATAGATTTTTGACAAATAGGGCAGGAGGGGTTTTTGGTAAATTTCATTTTTTGAAAATTGGTACGAGAACCTTGCCATACCATCAGCGTATCTTTTAAGGTATTTTGATCTTTACCGAGAAAATGTAAGGCGATGTCAGCACCAAGTGCACCGATCACCGCCACCGTGCTTGCTAAGACACCAGAAGTTGCACAGTTTTGGGCTGCCCTCATTGAAGTACCAAATAAACATGCATAGCAGCCTGTTTTTTTTGGCTCAAAAAGTGCAACTTGCCCAGTTTCGCCAATGGCGGACAATGAAAGTAGGGCTGTACTGGTTATGATCGAATGGTGGTTAAGTGTTTGACGAATATCGAAATTATCACTGCAATCAATCCATAAGTCTGATTTAATAGATATTAAGTTTTCTTTTATAGTATCATCATTGAGTGCAATATTATGACTATGGACTGCAGCCCAAGAGTTTTGTTCTATCAGTGCTTGTTTAGCTATTTGTGCTTTTGGTAAACCAATATCTGCTTGAGTGTACAACAGCTGTCTTTGTAAATTACTGTCATCTATGGTATCAAAATCAAATAAATGCACTTCACCCACACCCGCTCTCACTAAAATCGGAGCAACCATACAACCTAAACCACCCATTCCAATTAGTGAAACGGATGATTGCTTAATTTTAAGTTGTGATTCAATATCCCATCCGTCTAATAAAATTTGACGACTATAACGCATCAGTTCTGCATCACATAATTCGGTTTTGGGGTGGGGTTTGGTATCGGTATTCATCATAGGATATGTATCAAATTATCAAGAAATATAGTTTGCTCAGATTATCGTGTTATGTCAATACAACTTTTGGGTAAATGATATTGTCGTGAGTTTTAGACAAATGATTTCATAATATATTTTAGAGGGATTATTTTGTGTAGTGAACTACAGACATAATGTTAGATTGCAAAAAACAATTTGAATAATTTGCGTTAAAAACCCGTTAATGAATTGGATAGTACACTAAAGTTGATGACATACATTTAGATAATTTTATTTAATATTATATTTAATAAATATAACTTATTAGACTATATATCACCCAGGTACCATCGGGAGTTTG
>NZ_KV796843.1:0-3611 GCF_001809255.1 Moraxella sp. HMSC061H09 | reverse complement strand
CTGGTATGGACAAGAAATGATGTTACGCTTGAATATGGCTATCGCCCTGTCATCGCTCCAAAGTTACCGACAATCAGCCGATATTTGCCGTAACGGTGAAAAACAAACAAGGAGGCGTAGAAACCCTAGAAACCACATCAGAACACCCATTTTGGATTAAAGACAGTGGTTGGTTAAAAGCGTCCTTACTAGAACAAGGCATGATACTGCTTGACAGAAACAATCAAGAAGTAGAAGTTATAAGCCAATTCCTATTATCAAACCACCCCCAAACCGTCTACAACTTTGAAGTAGATGACTTTCACACCTACCATATTGGTGAATATGGGGTGTGGGTGCATAATGCAGATTGTTGTGGAAACCATATTTCTTCCATTGTAAAACAAGACGAACTACTACTGAGAGAGGCAAGAAAGTTGTCTCAGCAAGAGAGTCAAGGTATCAATCAAATGATGGAACAAATTAAGAAAGGTAATGAAAATCCAGGTATCGGTACCGGTGTTTATCACGGCATTACAGAATTTAGACATAGAAATGGTGGTAGAATATATGCTAGAAAAACCGCTAATGGTTGGGAAGTTTTGGGTTATTCTGGTAAAGGTAACCAAGCTAAAGTTTGGACTCGACTGAAAGAATTATATGGCAGATAATATGGAAATTCTTTATAAAGATAATGAATTGGAAATTCAGTCTTATGATTTTATAGCTGAATATAGTTATGGAATGGTTGATTTCTTTATATATTACAAAGGGATAGGATATAGTTGCTCTGCTTTTTGTCTAAATGATGTGGGGAAAATAATCAGTCAAGAAAGCTTCTTTTGGAGTATTGGATCAATTATTCTTAAAGAAATTACTAAAGAAAGTATTGTAAATGCTGTACTGTGCATAGTTAGCGATGAATCATTGTGCTTAGATGATATTTTTGTTAGATTAGATGATTAATGAGTAAAACTATAAAAAAAATAGGAAATCAAGAAATTTACCTTGAAATAATTTCAAGTACATATTGTAATAATATGGCTAACTTAGTTTTAGTTATTGACGGGCTTAAAATTGGCACTTTAAGTTCACCAACTTATATTCCTAGTTTTATAAATTCATTGGAAAGTTTGTTGGTAGAAGAAATTTATTTTTGCGAAAAAATGGACAAGGACTTATTTCGTGAGATTATCAGAGAAGGAAAATTAGAAAATGAAAATATCTTTACCTTAGAAGAAACATTCGATGATTTTATGAAAAGATGCATAAGAGATAGGGGAAATTTTTATTTTTACTTTAAATTATACGAAGAACATTTTTTTAGTTATGAAAACATAACGGTAAATACACCAATGATAAAGATTGTAAGTATAAATAAATTTGTTGAATTTTTGAATGAATTGAAGTCATATTTCCAATAGTAAAGCCCATCAATCCATTGAAGATGCTCCCAATACCTACCCAACCACACCGATACCGTCTACAACTTTGAAGTACAAGACTTCCACACCTACCATATTGGCGAATATGGGGTGTGGGTGCATAATGCGGATTGTTGTGGGGTTAGAGTAGATGGAACTACCCATGGAAACCAAAGATTTCATGAGCGTGGCTTTACCCAAGAAAAAGTCAATGATATTGTAAATAATTATAGCGAAAAAGGTTATCAGCCAGGAGGTCTAACTGTTTATGTTAAGAAAAAACAAGACAGTTCTTATGATGTGATTATTGTTAATAAAGATGGGCAACTAGTAACAGCTGTTGGTGGAAATGAATCAAAAACCAATCTACCCAACAGGCGAGCAGTGATGCGTATGCTTAACAATAATGGTGGTTTTTCTGGTGTTCCTTTAGATTAAGGTGAGAAATGGCTATTTTAAAAAATAGAGAAAATAATTTAGAACTTATACTTAAACCAATAAAGAAAGATAATTTTGGTTTTTTATGCGATGTATGCTTAAATACAAGTATTATTAAAATTGACTATAAGCATACATCTATTAATGACAAGTATATTTCCCATAAAAATTTAGATTATATTAAAAGAGAATATGAAAATCTTAATAATATTGAAAAATTTTTAGAAGAAACAGAGATTATTTTTGATATCTATCCTGTAGATATGTTTATGACATTAGACGTATATAAGTCAAATTCAGATACACTATGGGTGGAAATAAAAATGCCTACTGGTATATTTACCAATGGAGAAGAAATCGGATATTTTATAGCATTTAATTTTTGGGTAGAATTAGATGATTTTAAATCTTTTATATTAAATTTTATTCAAGAATGTGAAATTCTTAGCATATAGACTGAGTTGAAGCACAAAAAAAGAAATTTTGACAAAATACGCTGGGTATGCCATTGCTAACTTAACCTATGTGTTGCACCCATTAAAAACAAACAAGGACAAGCAGAAACCCTAGAAACCACAGCCGAACACCCATTTTCGATTAAAGACACAGGTTGGCTTAAAGCTTCTTTACTAGAACAAGGCATGACCTTGCTAGATAAGCATGGCAATCCAAACATCACCATCGTCAGTCAAAGTAAACTAGACCACACCGACACCGTCTACAACTTTGAAGTACAAGACTTCCACACCTACCATATTGGTGAGTTTGGGGTGTGGGTGCATAATGATGGGTGTTGTGACTTGAGCAATTTAAAAACCATCAATACAAGACATTATGCAGATAAAGTAACTCAAAAGAGTGTTGCAAAAGAGAAAAATACTGTTGTTAACAGAAAAGCTGTAGATATTTCTGCCGATGTTCAAGCAATTAGAGATGGAAAAGTAAACATTATAAATAACCAATTCCATGTCAATGGTAGGATTTATGGGCATCATGACGGTACACTGTACCCCATATCTGGCACAGGATTTTATACCTTAAATAGAGCTGAGTACAAAGTATTGGGGGTTTATAATCAATTTGGTAATAGTCAAAAATCCAAGCAGATATTGAGTAATATGGGTATAGATAAAACTACCCAAAATAAAGTTTTAGAAATATTTCAAGAGTTAAACAAATGATAGATTTTTATTCTAACAATAAATACGATGTAAGTAAAGCTAAATATTTAATGCAAAATATTTTTTGTTTAGATGAAGAAAAAATATTTGTTTGTCAACTATGTGAATTAAGTGAAATTTTGATTGATGACGACATAGAATGTTTATGCGTTATATCAGATGTTTGCGGTTCTGTAAAAAGTTTACTTCAGATTTATAGAGCGGAGATATATCTTTCTGTATTCTTAGACAAGTTAAAGCATTTTTCAGAATACCATAATGACACATTTTTTGTTCCATATGATGATTTTAATGGATATTATAAGATATCTGGAAATAGTGAAATTCAGGAAGTATCTTTAAATGAAGAAAAGTCCAATGATGACAAAATTGTATTTTAAATCCTTGATTTTTTCTGATTATGCAAATAAAAAACTGGTAAACTCGACTGATGTGTATTAACCAATCAATCCCTCCAGAACTGGTGCCAAGAAACCATGATAGATGTTACACAAACTAAAACCTATCAACAGGCTTTGGCTCATACCATTCAATATGCCACTTTTAACCAAGAAAGAAAACCTTTAAAACCACTAAAGAACACCCATTT
>NZ_KV796842.1:0-456 GCF_001809255.1 Moraxella sp. HMSC061H09 | reverse complement strand
TATCGCCTTTGCCCAAAAGCATGGTATACCATTCATTGATGCTGATTATGACATGGACAACTGGTTTGCCCGTGCCAAAGGCATGGAGCAAGACCCTGAGCGAGGCAGACGATGTACCATGTGTTTTGACATGCGATTTGAGCGCACCGCCCTATACGCCCACGAGCATGGTTTTCCTGTGATAACCAGTTCTTTGGGCATCTCACGATGGAAGAACATGGCTCAGATTAATGATTGTGGTCATCGTGCCGCTGCCCCTTATGACGACCTTGAATATTGGGATTTTAACTGGCGTAAAGGCGGTGGCAGTAATCGCATGATTGAGATTAGCAAACGAGAGCATTTTTATCAACAAGAATATTGTGGCTGTGCTTACTCACTGCGTGATACCAATAATTTTCGCCGCAGCCAAGGACGAGAACCCATTAAGATTGGGGTTAAGTATTATGGTGATGA
>NZ_KV796841.1:0-307 GCF_001809255.1 Moraxella sp. HMSC061H09 | reverse complement strand
GTATGGAAGTCTTGTACTTCAAAGTTGTAGACAGTTTGGGGTGGTTGGGTAGTAGGTATTGACTTATAACTTCTACTTCTTGATTGTTTCTATCAAGCAGTATCATGCCTTGTTCTAGTAAAGAAGCTTTAAGCCAGCCAATGCCTTCTACCCAAAATGGGTGTTCTTTAGTGGTTTTAAAGGTTTCTGTGGAGTTGTTGCTGTGTTTGACAACAACTTCATAGATTTCTTGATTGGGCGTGACTTTGGTGGCAATGACAGGACGATAGTCATACTCAAGCGTAACATCATTTCTTGTCCATACCAG
>NZ_KV796840.1:80436-106257 GCF_001809255.1 Moraxella sp. HMSC061H09 | reverse complement strand
AGAAGCAAAGGGGGGTTTTGTTTGGGGGTTGATTAAGTCCAGTTTAGCGCTTTTAAAATTTTTTTCAATGCCATCTTGATCATGGCGTGGGCAAATAATATGAGCATGTTGTTTTAAAATGGGATGTGCGTTACCCATAGCGATGGCTGTTCCCACCAACTTAAACATTTCCATATCATTTAAGTCATCTCCAAAAGCTACCGCCCCTGATTTGGAGATATTTAGCTGATTTAATAGTCTTGCTATTGAGCGTGCTTTTGAACTTTGATAATCCAATACATCTACAGCGTACCGATGCCAACGAGTTGTTTTAATGTCAGGTGGTAGAATGATTTTCTCGGCTTCATGATCTTCATAAAATGCTAAGATTTGATAAATGGGTTGATAAAAATCAAAAGTTTCTTTATTAGCTGGTTGTGGTGTGATGTCCAATGCACCTAAAGCAGTTTTCAAATTGTGATTCTGATTGAAACAAAAGATTTCAGCCCTTGTCATAAATGCAGTGGCAATGTTATGATGCTCAAATACTTCTAATATCTTTTTAACTTGCTGATATTGCAATGGAAAATCGAATAATTTTTTACCAGCGAATTCATTGTATTGACCATTCATGGTTAATAGGTAGTCAATACCAACCTCATCAATCAGCTTGCGTACTTCGATGGGTATAATCCCAAGTGTGACCTGTGGCAATTGCAAGCAGTACACCTTGATTTTTTAGAGCGAGTAAAGCAGGTTTGACACTCTGCGGGATGCGTTGTTCGTCTTTGATATATAAAGTATCATCAATATCAAGGAAAATAATTTTAGGTAAAGAATAAGACTTACTTAGCATGAGTACCCCAAAATTTTTTGATGCGTTTATAACTGACGAATAAAATAATAAGCCCAGCACCTATGATGATATAATGGCTGATGGTACTGACATAGTTGGCTACTTTATGGTAGTTAGCTCCTAATACAAAGCCTGCGTATGCCAAAATCGCACTCCAAATTAAGGAACCCAATCCAGTTAATATCAAAAAAGGCAATAAGGGCATGTGTGCCATACCTGCTGGAATGGATATCAGTGAGCGTATCGCAGGGATCATTCGTCCAAAAAATATGACAGATTTACCGTGCCGATCGAACCATTTTTGGGCATTGCTTACATCATTGGCGGTAATCAAAAAATACTTACCATAGCGATTTGTCAAATGTATCAAACGCGCTTTGTCTAGCTTTGTACCGATATAATATAAAGGTAGGGCACCAATGATTGAGCCAATTGTGCCAGCAATGATGACGGCAAATAAATTCATCTGACCTGTGGCTGCAGCAAATCCAGCAGCGGGCATAATAAGCTCTGATGGGATGGGTGGAAATATATTTTCTAAAAACATCATTAAACTGACACCAACCAAATCTAGCTTGTCCATGATGACCAAAACCCACTCACTCACTTGTTCCATAGTACTCGTTCACAAATATTAAAATATTTAAATTTTAACATTTTTTCCATGATGATGTTGTTGGGTTGTGCAATAAAGGGTTGCTTGATTTGTGTGTATTCTTTGCTTATTTGCTTTTTTGTAAAAAATTGTAACTATATGTAATATCATGAGATTTTTAGGATATTTTTGAATTTATTACTTTCACTTATCGATAAAATGCGTTAACATACGCTAATTTATCTCAATATGACTCTATCAACGATCGTATATATTCAAAAGCATTATTGCCACCAAAAATCTGATCGTCATAATTGTCTATAAGGCATTAATAGAATATTCAAAAATTCATTGATGATAAAAATTTAATAATCAATGGCGTAATTTGTGACTAAAATCTCTATGAAGACAATGACTGTAAAGCCATGGCATTCTGCATTGATGATAATTGTATTGATTGCAATTTTTGGGTTGTTGACCAACTACTTATTAAATAATGAAACAGTTAAACCCATTGTTATAGAACCAAATCAGCTAACCAAATCGCAGTTTGGTGCACTGCAGCAGGCTATTGAACCGATTGGTAAAGTACAATTTTTTGGGGCAGATTTGGTAAAAATCCACCAAACTATCAGCCAGCTGACTTGGGTGGAATCTGCTAATGTGCGGCGTGATTGGAATAATGGCGTGGTTGTTTCGGTCATTGCACGCAAACCTATTGCTAACTTTGGTAGTGATAGATTGCTTGATGCCGATGGCGTCGTGTATGAGCCTGCCGAAAGCAGTCAGCTGATGAATCCTAATTTGGTTAATTTGCATGGGCAAGATACCGAATCTCAGCAGATCATGCAAAAGCTTAAGCGGATCAATACTTGGTATGCGCCTTTAGATGTTCAGGTTCAGGATTTGATTTTGACACCTCGTCAAACTTGGATTATACGATTTAATAATGGCATGCGTATCATGGTTGATCATGAAGATGCAGAGCAAAAATTGTACAATTTAGCCATACAGTTGCAAAGTGCTTTGGCAAATGATTTTGGACGCATTGACTCTGTGGATCTTAGATATAAGAATGGTTTTGCAATCGCTTGGCGTAACCAAGCTTAATATTTTATTGATAAATTGATGCTCATTGACCAATTTGGGCATTTTTTGAAGTGGTTTAAGGAAATCGTGTGACTCTTCAAGCGGTAATACATATTAGCTCTACGGCTGTCTGTACAGTGGTTGGGTATTTTGAAACCAAAGGTTTGGAAAAACACCTTAGGGTTTCGGCTGTCGGCTTGGCGCACACAGATGCTTTTTTTGGTGGTCGCGTTGATCATCGTGAATATCTTTTATCGGCAATTCATAAATCTGTTCGTGAGGCCAGCGATATGGCGGGTTTACAAATCATTTCACCCGTCTTGTGCATGGCATCTGCCATGATGAATATGCAGAATATGAGTAATGAGGTTAATATCGATACAGCTGATCGTATGGTAACCCCAGAGCATATTCGTCAAGCAACTCAAGCGATGTCTGATCAAATCATAAGCCAAGACCGTGCACCGTTTCAGATGAATCGCCAATTGATTTTTTTAGAAGATTATCATGTCCAAGATGCCAAAGGGTTGATGACGGATAAAATTTGTGTGGCAAGTCATGTAATTGATATGCCAACCAATCAGTTAAAACAGATGATCAGCTTGGTTGAACAAGATGATTTGCAGGTTGCATCATGTCTGTTTGATGGGATTGCTGGTGCTGAATACGCCTTATCTGAGGATGAAAAACAAGCGGGGGTTTGTTTTATTGATATTGGTGCGGGCATGACTAAGGTGTGTATCTATAAAGATGGTATTTTGATTTATAGCCATTGCTTGGATATGGGCGGTGTGACCGTGGATATGGACATTGCCAAAGAGTGCGGTATTTTACTTGCAGACGCGGACAGCTTTAAGAGACAAGAAGGAACATTGAATCGTCATAAATATTCGTCAGGTGCTGTGGTGACCTATAAACGACATACCAAACACGAAAAAACCATGCTCAGACGAGAGCTAAATCAGGTCATAGAGGCACGCTATCGCAAGCTATTTGATAAAGTCATTGATGAAATTGATGCATCTTTATTGGTTAGTTTGGATGCTGGAATTATCTTGGCAGGCGGTGGTTCGTCTATGGATGGATTACTTGATTTTACAAGAAACCATATCGGCATGAAAGTACGGCTAATTACGAATAATCCAAGGGTGAAATTGGATCCTGAGCGTCTATCTGACGATAATATTAAGCTACTTAATAAGCACCTGTGCGATAATACGCTACATACTGCGATCGGTGCACTTTTATTTATGGGTAGTGCTCAATATGCTCGTGATCAGCAGACCCAAGAAGCTGATGAACTGGATGATTCTTGGATGACTGAGCGTGTGAGTATGATCAGCCAGCTTTTTGGACAATTTACTGCGTGGATTAAGCGAGTTTTTTAAAGTTTTAGACCGATATGATCAATCAATTGATTGCAATATTGGTCTAAATTTAACACAAAAACCTCTAGGCTTTTTCTAGGTTTTTTTAGTGAAATTTACTAATACCAGCTTGCACAGCTTGCCAAAAGTACTGATTGTGCGTACAATGGTGCTATACTTTTATTGAAAACAATTTTTTGGAGTTAGGTTATGAAATACGGAATGGCTGATGAATTTCAACCAGAAACCAATGGTCAAGCACGAATCATTGTCTTTGGTGTTGGCGGCGGTGGCGGTAATGCTGTTGAGCATATGGTTCGCCAAAATGTTTTGGGCATTACTTTTGTTTGTGCCAATACTGACTTACAAGCACTAAATAAATTATCAGCACCAAATAAAATCCAAATCGGTGCGGACGCAACTCGCGGCTTGGGTGCTGGCGCTAACCCTGAAGTTGGTCGTAATGCCGCTGAGAGCAATGAAGATGAAATCCGTGCCATGCTCGAGGGTTATAATATGGCATTCATCACCGCAGGTATGGGCGGTGGTACAGGTACAGGTGCAGCCCCTGTGGTTGCTCGCATTGCAAAAGAAATGGGCATTTTGACGGTTGCAGTTGTCACAACACCGTTTAGTTTTGAGGGCAAACGCCGAGCTGCTGCTGCTCGTAACGGCATTGATGCTTTGACCCAACATGTAGACTCAATCATTACCATTCCTAATGATAAGCTGACTCAAGCATATCGCAATTTGACGATGGTAGATGCTTTTAAAAAGGCGGATGATGTTTTATTACATGCGGTAAATGGTTTGACTGAAACCATCGTAAACCCAGGTATGATTAACATCGACTTTGAGGATGTGCGTACTGCAATGAGTGCCAAAGGTCATGCGATGATGGGTATCGGCCGTGCTAGCGGTACTAATCGTGCCTCTGAAGCGATGGAAAAAGCCATTCGCTCTCCTTTACTTGATGATCTCAATCTAAGAAATGCCCAAGGCTTGATTATTAATATCATCGGTTCTGGTGTGAGTATGGATGAGGTGATGTCTATCGTTGCCATTGGTGAGGGCATGATGGATGAAGATGCACATGTATTTTATGGTTTGGTAGAAGATCCTGATATGGAAGATGAGATTCATGTGACGGTCGTTGCGACAGGTCTGACGGTTAATGAGCGGGCAGTACCAGTCAAATTATCAGGAAATAAGCAAGAAACATTAAGAACGCATACAAGTGCATTGGCAGAAGAAAATCAGCAAGCCTCCATTCCACGCCAAGGTGTACCAAAGCCGATCAGTGTTGGTACTTTTTTGCAAAGAGAGCAACAAAAAAATAGTTGATTTATGATAGAACCAAAGTCCTGCCCATATGGCGGGGCTTTTTTAATGTTAATGATGCCAGTTGATGATGAATTGGGAATTTGGATTATGAAAAAAATAGACCTGCACATGCACAGTACTTGCTCTGATGGTACTAATACACCAACAGAATTGATTAAAAAAGTCGCTTTGGCAGGCATTCAGATGGCGGCATTAACCGATCATGATACAATCAAAGGATTGGATGAAGCCAAACAGACTGCTAAAATGGTCGGCGTGGAGCTGATTCGAGGGGTAGAAGTCAGTTGCACCCATACCTTATCTGGGGGCTATGGTAAGCATCAAGAAATTGATAAAATTATCCATGTTGTTGCACTGAATTTTTCGGATACACTCAAGATGAATGAAGCACTGCAATCACTACAAGACAGCCGACATCTGCGTGGACGACAAATGACCCAAAAACTTGCCAGTTTATTGATGAATCATCCTGATGAAGAGCCTGTACTTTTTGAGCATTTGTGGCAAAAGGTGCTAATCAAAGCAGATGGTAATGCTCGTGCTGTTGGGCGTGCACACATTGGTCAAGTTTTGTATGAATTGGGCTATGTGTCTAGTGTGCAGGCTGCCTTTGATAAATATTTAGCAGACAATAAACCAGCTTATGTACCCATACAGACCATCAGCATGGCAGATGCGATTGCACTTATTCATGAGTGTGGCGGCTTGGCTGTGCTTGCTCATCCAACACGGTATAAACTATCTGCAACACGCACGCAAAGGCTCATCAGTGATTTTGCTCAATATGGTGGCGATGGCTGTGAATTGCCAAATCATGAGCCATTAAGTTGTATTGAGATGGTTGGCCGTACAATTGCTAAACATGGTTTGGCAATATCACTTGGTAGCGATTTTCATGGCGACACGATGCCATGGCGAAAGCTTGGCTCAACGGCAGTGAAGAGCGATAACCAAATAGGCATCTGGGAGCGGTTTGGTGAAATATACTGATAGATTATGATGACCATCTATTATAGGCTTTAAGCTTCTTGAAAATCCGCTAAAGATAATTTCAGTGCCTCAAGGCAAACCCAAAACTCAAAACCTCGATACTGCAAGAATCTCAGCTGCTTGGCTTTATCCTTGGGTGTTGTTGGGATAGTATCTCCATATTTGCGTGTACGCACCTCAACAGCCAGCTTAAGCCAATTGACCGTCTCTGATTCATCACAAGTAAGAATAGTGCCATCGGTCAATGAGTCTGCTCCAGCTTGCTGGATCAGTTGGTCAATGCTATCAACACTCTCAGGCAAGTTGACTTTGGCAGACTTTAAAACTTGTAGAATGTGGTTTTTTCCACGACCTTTTCGGATACTTTCACGAACGAGCATCATAGCAAAGCGTTCATCTGATTGATAGCCTTTGTGAGCAAATTCTTGTAACAAATCCTCCACCGCTTGAGGTTCGCAGCCTTTGGCAAGCAGTTTTTTTTGTAATTCATGCTGTGACATTTCTCGCCGTGATAAATAATAAAACGCAAGCCAGCGTAAATAATTGGTTGCCTTGTCAGTTTGTATTAATGGTTCAATGGCAACATCACTAAGGCTGTCAGCAAGTTTTTTAGGCATGGCAATAGAATCTTGACCGCCTTGAGCATGTTTTAATAATTCGCCAATTTGGGATTTGGATAAAGATTTGGGTTTTTGGTTTTTTAGGGCTTTTGGTGGTTGTGTTTTATCTGTGGGCGTATGACTGATTGGGGCTGTGTCATGACTTGATGCGGTCACTAAAGATTTTGGTTGGCTTGGTTTTTTTAAGGTATTATTTTTTGGCAAACGGTTAAGCTTTGGCGGCTTGGTTGTGGTGAGTTGATAAAAATTGGTTTCATCAAGTACCTGGATTTGATGATTATCAGCAGAAACAGGCGATTCGCCCATTTCTGCTAGAACTTCGGATAAGGTCTTGATTGTCATGATGAGTGATTAGAAATTATCATCTTCTAAATGCTCTTCAGGCTCATCTGATTCTACGATGGGTGTGACTGTGGCTAATTTACTCTCACGAACTTTGGCTTCGATTTCGCTGGCAATGGCAGGATTTTCTTGCAGATATTTGACCGTATTGGCTTTACCTTGACCAATTTTACCATCACCATAACTGTACCAAGCACCTGACTTACCAACAGCACCAATATCAACACCCAAATCGATCACCTCGCCTAGGCGGTTAATGCCCTCACCGTACATAATTTGAAATTCGGTTTGGCGAAATGGCGGTGCCATCTTATTTTTGATGACTTTGACGCGTGTTTCTGAACCAATAATCTCATCGCCATCTTTGACAGAGCCAATGCGTCGAATATCAAGACGCACAGAGGCATAGAATTTTAGGGCATTACCACCTGTGGTCGTTTCTGGACTGCCAAACATGACGCCAATTTTCATACGGATTTGGTTAATAAAAATCACCATGCAATTTGAACGCTTGGCGTTGCCAGTAATTTTACGCAGTGCTTGGCTCATCAAGCGTGCTTGCAGACCCATGTGGCTGTCGCCCATTTCACCTTCAATTTCAGCTTTTGGAGTCAAAGCAGCCACCGAGTCTACGACAATCAGATCAATGGCACCTGAGCGTACGAGCATATCGGCAATCTCAAGTGCCTGTTCGCCATTGTCAGGCTGCGAGACAAGCAAATCATCAATATTGACGCCAAGCTTTTTGGCATAAATCGGATCAAGTGCATGTTCAGCATCAATAAAGGCACAAGTACCGCCTTGCTTTTGGCACTCGGCAATGGTTTGTAAGGTCAGTGTGGTTTTACCAGAGCTTTCAGGCCCAAAAATCTCAATAATTCGACCTTTTGGCAAGCCACCGATACCCAATGCAATATCAAGCCCAAGCGAACCTGTTGAGACCACATCCACATCAAGCTTGGCTGTTTCATCACCCAAATGCATGATGGTATTTTTACCAAACTGTTTTTCAATTTGAGCCAAGGCGGCTTTGAGTGCTTTTTCTTTATTTTCGTCCATAGATATTCCTAGAATTAATATGATTGCCCTGTTGCAATTTCGCTGAAAAAATTACGCTGACAAGCTTGACAATCATGTTACTAAATTTATCGCTAATTATAGCATAACTGCCTTTTTTATGGTGGTTTATCCTAAAAATATTTTGTGTGTCAGTTGTGTCATTTTAAATGAATTGTTTAACAATCATGGTTGTGAGCTTGGGGGTTTATTTTAATTAAACTTTCGATAAAAAAGCGACCGCAAAAATATTTTTTATCCAAAATTTGACCTGATAAAAAACCATCTGCCATCTTATCCATGAAATATGTCAAATCATTGTGAAACATCAAAGCCAGCACATCAATACAAACAATGTGCCTGATTTTTGTGATTGTGATTTTATCTATCATATCATGTGTATAAGCCATTGATTGATATTATAAAAATATCTAAAATTGGCATTGTTCAAATTTTAATCAATTCCTATAAAGGCATTGTAAATACATGCTTATCGCTGCGATCTATCAAGTATTTTTGAAAGTTATCCACAGCTTTTGTGGAAAAGTTTTTTGGGTTTATGAAGGTCAGATTTGGCAGACTTGGAAAATTTTTGGGGATTTGATAAACAACTTATCGTCATATTTATTAAGAAAATTTTTAGAATATTGTTTGACAAGTCGATAAGTTTCACAAGTTTTTATCAGTATTATTGGGCTGATTTTAAGGGATTAATGTGGTTCAATTTTATCCATTCAACCAAAAATTGAACCAAATGAACTGGCCTTATAAAATTAAAAATGTGGTACAATGATTGTAAATTTTTGATAACAATTAAGAGCATTTGATAAGACACGCTTGCAACATGGGATGGACTCGATGACGCAGATAAGATTTTCAGAAGCAATAAGCAAACTTCAATCACGATTTGGTGATCAGCTTTCAACCAATATGACCACCCGTGAGCAGCACGCACATACGACGACTTGGCTGCTTAATCAGCCTGCTGATGCGGTCTTGACTGCCAAGCATAAGTACGATGTGGCAGATGCGATCAAGATTTGTTATGAACACCATATGCCTGTTATCGCATTTGGTATCGGCTCATCATTGGAGGGTCAGCTAAATGCACCGTATGGCGGACTTTGTATTGATATGTCGCAGATGGATGAAATTGTTGCGATTAATGAAGAGGATCTGACGGCGACCGTACAAGCAGGCATGACCAGAGAAGTACTCAATGACTATTTGCGTGCAACAGGGTTATTCTTTCCGCTTGACCCTGGAGCGAATGCAACCATTGGTGGTATGGTCGCTACTCGAGCATCAGGCACAAATGCTGTTCGCTATGGGACAATGAAAGAGGTGGTTTTATCGCTGGAGGTGGTATTACCAACGGGTGAAATCATCAAAACAGGCACACGAGCCAAAAAGTCATCGGCTGGTTATGATTTGACGCGTTTGATTGTTGGTTCTGAAGGGACGCTTGGCATTGTCACAGAGGTGACGGTTAAGCTATTTGGGCAACCTGAAGTGATTGGGAGTGGTACTTGTCATTTTCCAAGCATTGATACGGCTTGTCAGGCGACCATTGCCACCATTCAGATGTGTTTGCCAATTGCTCGTATTGAGCTGCTTGACCCGATTCAGATTCGTGCATGTAATCAGTATTCAGGCTTATCATTGCCCGAAAAAGCCACCTTATTTGTAGAATTTCATGGTACTAAGCAGAGCGTGGCAGAGCAGGCGACTTTATTTGAGCAAATCATCGAAGACTTTGGCGGCAGTGATTTTGAGTGGGGCAGTGATGAAGCAGTACGCAAAAAACTGTGGAGTGCTCGCCATCATGCGTATTATGCTGCCTGTGCGCTTAGACCGACGGCGCGTGGACTGTCAACCGATGCATGTGTGCCAATTTCTCGACTGGCAGAATGTGTGACACAAACCCAAGCCGATATCCAAAAGTCAGGTATGCTTGCACCAATTGTCGGTCATGTGGGTGATGGTAATTTTCATGTGCTACTGCTTGTTGATACAAACAATGATGAAGAGCGACAAAAGGCTGAAGAAATCCTTGAGCGTTTGGCGGTGCGTGCAATTGAAATGGGCGGTACTTGCACAGGTGAGCACGGGATCGGACAAGGCAAGCGTAAATATATGCAAAAAGAACATGGTGCTGCCATCGGTGTCATGCAGGCGATTAAGCAAGCCATTGACCCTCGAGGCATCATGAATCCTGGTAAGATTTGGTTTGACCTTGGCGATAATACTATATCCACTAATGAATCAAAGGCCTAACACTCAGCAAGGTTTCACACTGATTGAGACATTGGTTGTTCTTAGTATCTTGGTAATCATTGGCATGATTGCTATACCAGCCTATGACTCGCTCATGCGTCGTTATGAGTCTCAAATGGTGGGTCGGTATGTTCAAGAAGCACTCCGACGAGCCAAGATTGAGTCGGCTTTGCACCAAAAAGATGTCATCATTTGCCCAATTAACACCTTGGGTGTGTGCGATAGATTTGGGCAGTCTGGTTTGATGGTGTTTATTGACAAAAATAAAAACAATCGCAAAGATGACAGTGATGCTTTGGTGTTAAAAGAATCATTTGAGCTAAAATATGGCATGTTATCAATGACTGTGGCACTACATCGGCATTATATTAAGTTCATGGGCGATAATGCAAAGCCTCGTGGATACATGGGTAATGTGCGTTATTGTTCGCTTAATGGCGATGCTGCATTGAGTCACCAAACAACGATTAATATGCATGGTTTGAGTAGAATCGAAAATGGTGATGTTACCAAGCTCGGCTGCTAGCTTAAGACATACAATCATTCATCAACTCCCAAACAAAGCTGTGCTAAAATGGCAGAGAAATAGTAACCAAGAAGGCAATTTATGGCGGTCGATTTTTCAAATACCCTAATTGTCGCAATTTCGGCGACAGCTTTGTTTGATTTGGCAAAAAATGAAGCCAAGCTGGCTGAATTGGTTGCCAAAGATAAAGATACCGCCGCGCGTAAATTTCAAGCATACCAGCAGGTGCGTGAAAATGAGATCTTAGATAAAGGCTCAGGCTATCCTTTGATTGAAGCACTGCTCAATCTTAATAAACATCAGCCACCGATGGAATATCACATTGAGTCGCCCTACGTTGAGGTGGTGATTGTCTCCAAATCATCACCTGATATTGGCATTCAAGTGCTTAATTCGATTCGTGCCTATGGTCTCGGGATTACTCGCTCGGCATTTATTTCAGGTGATTTGGTTGCAGATTATATCAAGGATTTTAATGTTGATTTGTTTTTGACGACCAATCATAAAGACGCTCAGCAAGTTGTAGATGCCAAAATTTGTGCGTGTGCGGTACTTGATGCAACACCGATCAGTATTGATAAGCTCGACAGTCATCAGCTTCGCATTGCTTTTGATGGCGATGCAGTATTGTTTGATGATTCAGGCGAGCTGGTTTTTAAGCAAGAAGGTTTGTATGCTTTTCATGCACGAGAAACCGAAATGGCAGATTTGCCGATTGAAAAAGGGCCGTATGCTGATTTTTTGATCAAATTATCCAAATTACAAGCCAAATTACCCAACCAATCGACCGATGCGCCACACAATCCAATTCGCATCGCACTGGTAACAGCACGCAATGCACCTGCTGATATGCGTGCCATCAAAACCCTAAGGCAGTGGGGTGTCACGGTGGATATGGCATTTTTTTTGGGTGGTCTTGATAAGACCAATGTGCTAAAAACATTTGCACCGCATATCTTTTTTGATGATTCGATCAAGCATATTGATGCTGCACGCTCAGTTGTACCATCAGCACTTGTGCCTTATCATTCTGAATCTCAGCTAAATATTCTAGCACCTCAAGCAATCCCTGATATGGAAGATCGGGCATTTACTCCCATTAAACCCAAAAAACCCAAGACATCGTCATGACACAGTCATATCAACATCTTTTAATTAAGCTTGCCATCATCGCTACGATGACTATGTTACTACGACAAAGTACTAAGCCTACTACTAATAAGACAATTTTACCAAAATATTATGATAAATCTGATTGATACACATACGCATTTTGATATCCCAGAATACGATGATAAGCGCGTGCAATTTGCCCAAAACGCTGATAAAAATGGCGTACGGCATTTGCTATTAATTGGCTATTTGGCAAAATATTTTGAACGCATGGTTTTGGTCAATCAAGCCATTAATGCACTCAAACACGCACCAAGATCACATTTGGCTTTTGGACTGCATCCGTTGTATATCAATGAACAGCATGATGATGATTTGGGTATTTTAGAAGATTATCTTAATAATTATCCGACCATCGCTATGGGTGAAATTGGGTTGGATACTTATGCTAAGTCGCTAAAACAACCCGACATTTTTCAAAAACAAAAACGATTTTTTGTTGAGCAAATTCAGCTTGCCAAAGCGTATGACTTGCCCATTTTGCTACACATCCGTAAAAATCATGCCGATGTTTTAAAAATTTTGGCTGAGCAAAATTATCATGCTCATGACAGGGGTGGCATTGCCCATAGTTTTAGCGGCGGAGAACAAGAGGCATTGGCTTTTGTAAAACACGGATTTAAGCTTGGTATTACAGGTCAGATTACCAATCCAAATGCCAAAAAGTTGCGTCGGTCTGTGAAAGCGGTTTTTGATAAGTATGGTATTGAGGCGTTTGTGATTGAGACGGATTGTCCTGATATGATGCCGTTGCCTTACTCGCATTTGGGACAATTTAATGAACCTGCTCACTTGCATTGTGTGCTAGATGAGCTGTCTGAATTATTTAATTATGATAAACAATTATTAGCAAATCAGCTTTGGAAAAATAGCTGTGATGCACTGCGTATGGATTGGAGATATGACTGATACGATACAAATGGATTATGACCGCCGCTTTATGGGGGTAAGTACACTGTATGGGCAACAAAATCATGATAAATTTGCCAAAGCCATTGTTTATGTCATTGGTGTGGGCGGTGTGGGTTCGTGGGTGGCCGAGGGTTTGGCACGAACAGCCATCGGGCAAATTGTCTTGGTTGATATGGATGTCTTGGTCGAAAGTAATATCAATCGCCAATTGCCTGCACTAAGCCAAACACTGGGCGAAAATAAAATTGAAGTGATGGCAGAACGCCTGCGTGGCATTAACCCAAGGGTACAACTTGACTGTATTGATGAGTTTTTGACGGTCGATAATATCAAGACCATCTTACCCAATCGTGCTCGTGTGGCAGCATTAAAAGCTGAAGGCAGGGCGGTCATCGTGCTAGATTGTGTGGATGATATGTCTGCTAAGCTTGCCATTGCCTTACATTGTCGGTTTAATAAAATTAAATGCGTCATTGCAGGCGGTGCAGGTGCAAAAATTGACCCAACCAGAATTGGTGTGGCTGATTTAAGGGATACTACTCAAGATCCGCTATTGGCCAGATTACGCTCAAAATTGCGAGAAAAAGGCATCGGCACTAGCCATAAAGAAAAGTTTGGGTTACGCTGTGTATATTCTGATGAGCCACCAAAGCTAACCAATAACCTTTGCCAAACCCATCTAAATTGTGGGGGATTTGGCTCTGCTGTGGTAATCACTGCAACTGTGGGTATGCTGATGGTTGGTGAAGCACTAAAAATCATCAGTACTCACTAAACAATGCTAAAAAGATACTAAGTGTTATCATCAAAGCAGACGCTGATAATCAAATAAAATCAGCCAAGCGTTATTTTTAAGGTCAAATCCATGGCGTTGGCTGATATAGTATTGACCATAATCAGTCATAAATAATCAGCTATAATAAGTGTATCACGCCTAAGTTATGTTGGTTTTGATTAAAACCAACATAACAATCACTGGATAAAACCAAAGTTACTCGGTGCGTAATAAGTCATTTAGGCTGGTTTTGGCTCGTGTTTGGGCGTCCACCTTTTTGACGATGATGGCGGCGTATAGGCCATATTTTCCACATGGGCTTGGCAAATTGCCCGGCACCACAACCGAACCTGCTGGCACACGGCCATAAAAAATCTCGCCAGTTTCACGGTCATAAATGCGTGTGGATTGACCGATGTACACGCCCATGGAGATGACCGAACCTTCCTCAACGATGACCCCCTCAACAATCTCAGAGCGAGCACCGATAAAGCAGTTATCTTCGATGATGGTAGGGTTTGCTTGCAGTGGCTCTAACACACCGCCAATACCCACACCGCCTGATAGATGAACATTTTTGCCAATTTGGGCACATGAGCCAACGGTTGCCCAAGTGTCTACCATCGTCCCCTCATCCACATAAGCACCGATGTTGGTATAAGATGGCATGAGTATCACATCTTTGGCGATGAATGAACCTTTGCGAGCGACCGCAGGGGGAACGACACGCACGCCTGCATTTTTGAAATCTTCTTCTGTCCAGCCATTAAATTTGGTGTCCACTTTGTCATAAAAACCCAATTCACCTGCATTCATAGGTTTGTTGTCATTGATTTTAAAGGACAATAATACCGCTTTTTTGACCCATTGGTGAACAACCCACTCGCCATCAATTTTTTGGGCAACACGCAAAGAGCCATTATCCAACGCTTCAATCACCTCATCAACAGCCGCACGAATTTCTGGGCTGACGGTTTGGGCGGTGAAATTGGCACGGTCATCAAAAGCCGTTTCAATGATAGTTGCAAGTGTTGACATAATCACTCCTCAAAAATTCATCATAAATGGTTTGCTTATTTTAGCATATTTAAAGCACAAAAAACGCTTAAGCCGACATTTATGGGTTAAATTAGGGTATGGGTTAAATTAGGGGTTAAAATCAGTCATAAAAATACATGATGACCGACTAAACTCTTAGATGACGCTCAATCCAAGCTAAGATGTCCACAAAGACTTTTTGTGCTTGTTTTTCATGCAGTGGCTCATGACGCATATTAGGATAAAGTTGAACACTGACCGAGCAGTTGGCATGTATCAGTTTTTCTTGTAGTGTTTGAATGTCTTGACCCATATTGCCTACGGGGTCATTATTGCCACTGATTAATAAAATTGGGTAATTGCTTGGCATATTGGTATACCAATCAGGACGCATGGCACGCTGCATCAAAGCAAATAAAGTCATCCAGCCATTATTGGTAAAGGCAAATCCTGTCAGCGGATCTGTTTCAAAGGCTCTGACGGCATCAATATTTTCACTAAGCCAAGCAAATGGTGAGGCACTGATGGGCGAGCGAAGCTGGGAGAGTAAAACATGATTCATCAGATGAGCAGCCTTTTGGTTCACCTGTTTGGCAAACAGCTGATTTAATAGCCCAAAGCTCACCAAACTCATGCGATTGAGCAGTCCAAAACTGTCTGCTGTCCCCATGAGTATCACGCCATCAAAGCGTGTACTGTGATGGGTCAGTACCGTTCGCACAATGAATGACCCCATCGAATGCCCCATGATATAATGGGGGACTGGGCGGGAGGTGAGCGTGCGTGCCTTGTCTTTTAATTTATCCGCCATGATGATGACATCTTTACACAGGGTTTGGACGGGGTGTTTTTCGTCAAAAAAACCAAGCTCGTATTTGTCCTTGACCGTCTGCCCATGCCCAAGCTGGTCATAAGTTGCCACAAGTACACCATTATCCGCCAAAAACCTTGCAAAATCAGCATAACGACCGCCATGCTCACTCATGCCATGCACGATAAGCAAAGTGGCTTTTATTTCACCTTGTGGCACAAAAAACGCATGATGCAGGCGGTGGATTTGGTTGGATGATAGGATAATTTGGGTCATGGTGATGTTGGCTAATACTAAATTGGTGATTGATGAGTTTTTGGCTTTTGACTTATTTTGACTTATAACATGATTTGTTTGACAAAAATTGTAAAAAAGCTGCCATCTCATCTTTAAAGCATGGATAAAAATTGGCATTAAACCCCAATTTTATGACAATCAAAAACACCCAACTTTTTCGCCACGCTCTGCCTTTGCCAATTTCTCTTCGGCAAGGACTTTTGAGCTACGCACAGGCGGCGGGCAATCTTCACCATAATACTGACGGTCGGCAAAGTAGCTTGAACGCACCATCGGATTTGCCCAAATGTTAAAAAAGCCCAGCTTTTTGCCATATTCGGTATAACGGGCGAACTCATCAGGATGTACATATCTGTCCACAGGAGCGTGGTTTTTACTGGGGGCAAGGTATTGCCCAATGGTGATGATGTCCACATCATGGGCTTTTAGGTCGTCAAGCAAGGCATAAACCTCATCTTCGGTCTCGCCAAGCCCAACCATAAATCCACATTTGGTGGCGACATCAGGTCGGCGTGCTTTGTATTGTTTTAATAAGCTCAAAGAATGCTCATAGTCTGAGCCGGGGCGAAATGCCTTATAAAGGCGTGGCACGGTCTCAATATTATGATTAAAAACATCAGGGGCGGTTTGGGTTAATAAATCCAGTGCAACCTGTTCACGCCCACGAAAGTCAGGCACCAAAATCTCAATCAAGCAATTTGGACTAAGGGCTTTTGATTCGTTAATGACATCCACAAAATGCCCAGCACCGCCATCTTTTAAATCGTCTCTGTCCACGCTTGTGATGACGGCATATTTTAGCCCAAGCCCGAGTATCGTCTCGGCGGTGTGTTTTGGCTCATCTTTGTCCAGTGGGTTTGGGCGTCCGTGTGCCACTTCACAAAATGGGCAACGGCGTGTACAAATATCCCCCATAATCATAAAAGTGGCGGTACCGTCCCCAAAACACTGGGGCAGATTGGGGCAGGCAGCTTCTTCGCAGACGGTGTAGAGTTTTTGCTTACGCAGTGTGCCTTTGATGCGTTCCACCTCGGCAGGACTGGATAATTTAACACGAATCCAGTCGGGCTTTTTGGGGGTCTCAACAGTGGGAATGACCTTGATGGGAATGCGAGCGACTTTGTCATAGCCACGCAATTTTTCGCCTTGTACGGCTTTTTTGGGGGTAGGGTTTGGGCTTGGGGTATAGGTTTGGACGGTCATGGTTTGCCTAATGATTAATGATATCTATTGTTATGGTTCGGTTGTTGGTGCGTATTTGGTGCTTTTATTGACCCAATTTTGATATCTATTTTGGGGATAATACTTGTATGATATGCCTATTATACGCCAAATTCAGGTACTTGTTAAGCGTAAAGTTAAATCGCACCCAGGCTCGTTAATGAGTCTGGTTGACCATAAATTCAAGCAGAACCATTTTAAAACAGTATTTTAAAAAGATATCTTAAATAAATATGCCAAAACAGGTATTTCAACCAATATTTTAAACATCTGTGATATATTCATTCAATCACGGTTTTTAAAATGTATCAAGATTTTTTGTGTTAAAGGTGATAAAATCAAGCGGTATGATGACTTAAATTAGTATGTTTAATTATCCTAGAATGTTTAATTATCAGATGTAATTATCAGAGTTTTCATTGGGCGGTTTTGATTGAGTGATTAAATGCTCAAAACACTCAAAACGCTTGCTTTGAAGACTTATCCTTGATTGATGAATGGTATCTTTGATTTATGAAAAAAACCGCCATTATTTTAGTGAATCTGGGCACACCAGACGCCCCAACGCCCAAATCGGTACGCCGCTATTTAAAAGAATTTTTAAGCGACACTCGTGTGATTGAAATCCCCAAATTAATCTGGCAGGTGATTTTAACTGGTTTTGTGCTAACCACCAGACCTAAGCGTGTGGCACATGCTTATGCCAGCATTTGGATGGATGATGGCTCACCGTTATTGGTCATACTCAAAAATCAAGCCAAAGATTTGCAGGATTTATTAAGCCAGCAAGGCATAAAAACCCCTGTTTATCCTGCAACCACTTATGGCAATCCTTCGATTAAATCGGTGATAGAGGATTTACTGGCCGACGGGGTATCATCTTTGATTGTATTGCCACTGTTTCCGCAATATTCTGCCACATCAACCGCCGCCGCCTTTGATAAGATTGCCAAACTGTTATTGCACAAAAGACAGCTGCCTGAGCTTCATTTCATCACAGAATATCACAATCACCCGACATATATTGAGGCATTGGCACAGTCTGTTGAGCGTTATTGGGCGGTGCATGGGCGTGCCGATAAGCTTTTGATGAGCTTTCATGGCATTCCTAAGCCATATGCCGATAAGGGCGATCCGTACCCTGAACAATGCCGTACAACCGCCGTTCTTTTGGCAGATCGCTTGGGGCTGTCTATCAATGAGTGGGCGATGAGTTTTCAGTCTCGTTTTGGTGCCCAAGAGTGGCTAAAACCTTATACCGATGAGCTGCTTGGTGAATGGGGAGCGGCCAGACTTTCGGTACAAGTCATCAGCCCAGCATTTTCAGCCGATTGCCTTGAGACACTTGAGGAGCTTGCGGTTGAAAATAAAGGCAATTTTTTGCAAGCAGGTGGGCGGACGTATGACTATATTCCAGCCCTAAACACCGATGAGCTGCATATCCAAATGATGGCGGAACTTGTCAAACAATATATATAAAGTATCTTATATATCAAGCATCTATCATACTAGGCTAAAGATTGGATTGGAGTATAAAATGAGCAAAAATAAAACCCCCGATTATGTATTGCGTGCAAACGCAAATTATCGAAAAAAGCACACAACAACTAAATCATTGCAACTTCATAATGAAAAAGATGCTGACATCATTCAAGCGTTGCAGAATGAAACAAAATCTTTTAACGCTTTTATTAAAGACATACTGCGTAATCATTATAATATTAATAAAAATCAATAACTTATAAAATTTTTGGATATTTTCATAATATAATGCTTGATTATGCCCTACAGTTAGGGCTTATTAAAAACATAAGCAAGGGTATTGGGCAATTGCAACAAACCAAAAAGGGTTTCAAAATATCTAATCAAATCTTAATATAAACAAGCGGTAGGTTCTACCGTGTTAGTCTATGGAGTTGATGTAAGTCCAAGTTTAAATGAATAAGGTAAACAACATTGAAGTAGAAATTAAACGCTAAATTTGCCTTTGGGTAGGTTTAGATAGGTTTTAAGGAACAGGATTAGATAACATAAAATAACGCACCGATGGTAAAAATCTCACAAAACCAAGCAGGCTTGACTTTGAATTGATTTTAAAAAGTTATTATACTAAAAATTATCTGATATTAAGATAGTTTATGGATATATTTACTTTAATTTGTTTAGTTTAATTTGTTTAATCTAAGCTTTTATCAAATAGAAGAACATCATAATGAAAGCAACACTAAAACAGCTCAAACAAACCCAAGCCAATTCTGCGGTAAGTATTTTTGTCAAAACGCACCGCACTCACCCTGAAAATGAACAAGATGCCATTGCTCTAAAAAATCAGCTCAAAGTTGCCGAAGACCGTATTACCGAAGAGCATGATAAACGCACCGCTGACGCCATCTTGGTGAATATTACCGCTCAGACAGATGAGCTTGACCACAACGATAATCTAGTACGCTGGCAATTTTTGCAACTGAGTCAGAAGCGACCATACTTCGTCTGCCTTTTGATGCCAAAGAGCGTGTAATTTTGGGGAATAAGTTCGCTACTCGTGATTTGATGCGTGATTTGTCAGAGGCGGTGAATTATTATGTGCTGGTTGTTACCAGCGAAAACGCTCGCCTATTGGTTGGCACGAACGGCACTTTGATTAAAGAAGTGGTGGGCGACAGTCCACGCCAAGAAGTCCATGATGAGTTGGCATTCCCCATCAAAAATACCACATTACCAACAGGCAGTAAATCAGACCGTACAGGCTCATCAGATGACCACAGCTATCTCAAAGAGTTTATGAATCGTGTGGATAAAAGCTTACAGCGTATCTACAACGCATCGCCACTGCCTGTCATTTTGGTGGGTGATTCACGCACTTTGGGATTTTATGAGCAAGTGTGCGATAATTCATCAATCATTTTGGGTAAGGTTGATAACCTGCCACATCTTAAAGATGGCAATGCCCAAGAGATCATCGATGGCGTTCAAAAGCTGGTTGAAAATCAGCGTAAAACTCGTTACGAAACTGCCCAAGGTGAACTTGAAAAAGCTCGTAACGAAAAAATGGTTCGCACAGACCTACAACAAATCTATCGTTCTGCCGTTGAGGGTAATGCGGTTACCTTACTTGTTCGCCAAGGTTATGGCGTACCTGCCACCATCGATGAACAAAACGCAACTTTATTGGTTGCCGAAGATGCAACCGATGATGGCGTAAATGATGATGCCGTTGCCGAAATCATCGAATTGGTTGATCATAATGGCGGTGAGGTCGTCTTTGTACCTCGTGAGCAAATGAACGAAAAAGAGCCGATTGCTTTGATGACTCGTTATTAATCGATGACGGATTGGCTAAGTTGCTAAACTGCTTAAAAATCCCCATGTGATATGGGGATTTTTTAATGCCATCATAATCTATTGAATCTATTTAATCTATTTAATCTATGACTATTAATCTGATAAACCCAAAAAAAATATCCCAAAACTGGGATATTTTTTTGATGATGGCGAATGCTTAGTGAAGCTGTGCTAGGATTTGCTCAAGCGTTTGGCTTGGACGCATTGCCGCTGCAGTCTTGGCAAAATCAGGGGCATAATAGCCACCGATATCAACAGATTGCCCTTGAACTTGATTAAGCTCGGCGACGATGGTGTCTTCATTATCGCTTAGGGCTTTGGCGATGGGGGCAAATTTATCCGCCATGGCGGTATCGCTGTTTTGGGCTGCCAGCGCTTGTGACCAATACATGGCTAAATAAAAATGACTGCCACGATTGTCAAGCTCGCCGACTTTGCGTTTTGGTGATTTGTCATTGAGTAGCAGTTTTTCGGTTGCACGGTCAAGCGTTTCTGCTAGGACTTGTGCTTTGGCGTTGTTCGTGGTCTGTGCCAAATGCTCAAATGACACCGCCAACGCCAAAAATTCGCCCAAGCTGTCCCAACGCAAATGATTTTCTTCGTTAAACTGCTGTACATGCTTGGGTGCTGAGCCACCAGCACCCGTTTCAAACATACCGCCACCATTCATCAAAGGTACAATAGATAGCATCTTAGCAGAAGTACCAAGCTCTAGGATTGGGAATAGGTCGGTATTATAATCACGCAACACATTACCCGTTACCGAAATGGTGTCTAGACCTTGTTTCATACGCTCAAGACTTGCCAAGCACGCATCGGCAGGCGGTAGAATTTGGATATCTAAGCCATCGGTATCCAAATCGCCCAAATAGTGATGAACTTTTTTGATTAGCTCAGCATCGTGGGCACGGTTTTTATCCAGCCAAAAAATGGCAGGCGTGCCACTTAGGCGAGCACGATTCACCGCCAAGCTTACCCAATCTTTGACAGCGGCATCTTTGGTTTGGCAAGCACGCCAAATATCGCCTGCTTCTACGGTATGAGAGCTAAGCACCGTGCCATGATCATCAATCAGCTCAACGGTACCATCATGCTCAATCTCAAAAGTCTTATCATGCGAGCCATATTCTTCTGCCTTTTGTGCCATCAGCCCCACATTAGGGACACTGCCCATCGTGGTTGGGTCAAACGCACCATGCTCACGACAAAAATCGATCACCGCTTGATACACATGGGCGTAGCTGCTATCAGGAATGACGGCCTTGGTGTCTTTGGCGTTGCCATTTTTATCCCACATACGACCTGAATTACGAATCATCGCAGGCATCGACGCATCGACGATCACATCGCTTGGTACATGTAAGTTGGTGATGCCTTTATCGCTGTCTACCATGGCGATATCTGGATTGGTCGCATAGGCTTGTGCGATGGCATCTGTGACACCTGTGCGTGTATCAGCGTCTAATTTATCAAGATTTGCCAAAAGATGGCCAAAGCCGTTATTTACATTAATGCCAGCTTCTGCCAGCTTATCGCCATATTGCTCAAATACAGGGGCAAAGAACACACGCACCGCATGACCAAAGATGATGGGGTCAGACACTTTCATCATCGTAGCTTTCATGTGTAGGGAAAATAGCACATCTTTTTGTTTGGCGTCTTGGACTTGCTCTTTTAAAAAGCTTAGCAAGGCTTTTTTGCTCATCATGGTCGCATCGATGATCTCACCTGATTTTAGTGCCAGAGGCTTGCGAAGCTGGCTTTGGTTGCCTTGGGTGTCTGTAAATATAAAAGAAACTGTTGTGGCATCCGCCACAGTTTTGGATTGCTCGTTAGCAAAAAAATCACCGCCATTCATCGTTGCCACATGTGATTGGCTGTCTTTACTCCATTGCCCCATGCTGTGCGGATATTTTTTGGCGAAGTTTTTGACCGCTTTTGGGGCGCGTCTGTCAGAGTTGCCCTCACGCAAAACAGGATTGACCGCACTGCCTTTGATTTTATCGTAGCGTTTTTGAATGTCTTTTTCTTGGTCAGTTTGGGGGTTGGTTGGATAGTCTGGCAGCTGATAGCCTTTCGCCTGAAGCTCTTTGATGGCAGCCAGCAGCTGGGGCATGGATGCCGAAATATTGGGCAGTTTAATGATATTGGCCTTAGGCTGGGTGACCAGTTCGGCAAGTTGGGCTAGGGCATCAGGGGTTTGCTGCTCTTGGGTGAGATACTCTGGAAAAGCCGCCAAAATGCGACCTGCCAAAGAGATATCACTGGTCACAAAATCCACGCCAGCGGTTGCACCAAACGCACGAATGATGGGAAGTAGCGAATGCGTGGCAAGGGCTGGGGCTTCATCGGTATGGGTGTAGATAATGGTAGATTTATTCATACAAACTCCTTGAATGTCAACATAAGATTTGGTTACAATCGTCGGTATTATGCCATACTTTGCTTGTTTTGCCTACTTTACAAAAACAAAAGTACAAAAACAAAAGTGGCGTATTCATGATAAAAGATGATAAGATTATCAGATCATTTTAATAGTTTGGATAAAAATACGGTTGTGTATCAAGTTTGTTTGAATAATTCACTTAAATGATAAAAATCATATGATAACTACACTATGTTAATGATAATATGTCATGACAATAGTGTCATGACAATGCCCACAGCCGTGTTTTTTGTGGCGTCTGCCGATAGGTGCGATAGCCGATATGTGCTATAATAGTAAGTCATATAAATAGTCAGTAAATAATAATCATTGAGAATGCGTCATGAAAGTATTGGGATTGGAGACATCTTGTGATGAAACAGGGCTTGCCATCTATGATAGTACGATGAATGGCGGTCGTGGCGGCGTGCTGTCTCAGGTTTTATATAGCCAAATTAATCTACATGCCACCTATGGCGGTGTCGTGCCTGAGCTTGCCAGTCGAGACCACATTCGTAAGCTTGTGCCGTTATTTAATGAGATGTTGGATCAGGCAAATATCACCAAATCCGACATTGATGCGGTGGCGTATACCAAAGGGCCTGGGCTAATTGGGGCATTGATGACGGGGGCATTATTTGGGCGGACGCTGGCGTATGGGCTGGGCGTGCCAGCGGTTGGGGTGCATCATATGGAGGGGCATCTGTTAGCACCACTATTGGCCAGTGATGACCCCCCAAGCTTTCCGTTTGTGTGCCTGCTGGTGTCGGGCGGTCATACCATGCTGGTGCGTGCCGATGGTGTGGGCGTGTATCAGATATTGGGCGAGTCCATCGATGATGCGGTGGGCGAATGTTTTGATAAAACGGCAAAAATGCTCAAACTGCCCTATCCTGGTGGCCCAAATATCGAAAAATTAGCCAAAAACGGCAACCCACACGCCTATGAGCTGCCAAGACCGATGCAGCATAAAGGGCTGGATTTTTCGTTCAGTGGCATGAAAACCGCCATTCATAATCTCATCAAAGACACACCAAACGCCCAAAGCGACCCCGCCACACGAGCAGACATCGCCGCAAGCTTTGAGTATGCGGTGGTGGATACTTTGGTCAAAAAATGCACCAAGGCACTACAGATGACAGGCATTCGCCAGCTGGTGGTCGCAGGGGGCGTCTCTGCCAATCAGACACTACGCCGCACCCTGACCGAGACGCTCCGCCAAATCGATGCGTCGGTGTACTATGCCCCGACCGAGCTATGCACGGATAATGGTGCGATGATCGCCTATGCTGGCTTTTGTCGGCTAAGCCGTGGACAGTCGGATGACTTGGCGGTTCGCTGTATTCCCCGATGGGATATGACAACGCTTGGCGTATCGGCTCATAGATAGCCACATCAATCATACCAACCAAATCGTACAAACGGTTGATACATGCCAAAAATACCATATTGAAAGTAGGGTTTGGGTATTATTTATGTAACTTATATCTAATTTGGTGTTGATACTTTGATAAAGCCTTGCTATACTGTAACCTAAATGGATATGATAGAGATTTTTCCATTTATGCCAGTAAAAGAGATAGATAGATAGATAGATAGATAGATAGATAAAACTCTGTCTTTTATCTGTCCACTGATGCTTTCTGCCTGCTACCGATGATATCGTTTATCTGCTTTTTAGGCATCAGTTATTTCACCGTGATGACTGATGTGATGACTTAACCACCAAAAGAGAGTGCTAAATGAAAACCATGAAACTTCTCCCCCTAAAAATCGCTGTAACCAGTGCCCTGGTTGTTGGCTTGGGTGCGGCATCTACTGCGAATGCACAATTAGTGGAACGATTTTTTCCGAATATCTTTTTAGACAAACCTTTAGCTAAACAGCACTACCATAATGTGGTGGTCGGAGATACTTCTATAGTGTCTGATTTACAAAGCAATAGCGATCAATTGAAATTTTATTCTGATGATGAAGGATTAGTTCCTGATAGCCTATTATTTAATAAAATGCTTCATGAGCAGCTGCTTAATGGCTTTAAAGAAGGTGATACAATCATTCCTTTGGATGAGAATGGTAAACCTGTCTATAAAGTAGATTATAAATTGGATGGTAAGGAGCCAAGAAAAGTTTATTCTGTCACCACCAAAATCGCTACTGCAGAAGATGTTGCTACAAGTTCGTATGCAAACGGTATTCAAAAGGACATCGATGATCTTTATGATTTTGACCATCAGGTTACAGAACGCCTCACTCAACATGGTAAAACAATATACCGGAATGGTGAGAGAATTTTGGCAAATGAAGAATCTGTACAATACCTTAATAAAGAAGTACAAAATAATATTGAGCATATCTATGAGCTGGCACAACAGCAAGATCAGCATAGCTCTGATATCAAAACACTTGAAAGCAATGTCGAAAAAGGTTTGTTGGAGCTAAGCGGTCACCTCATTGATCAAAAAGCAGATCTTACAAAAGACATCAAAGCACTTGAAAGCAATGTCGAAGAAGGTTTGTTGGATCTAAGCGGTCGCCTGCTTGATCAAAAAGCAGATATCGCTAAAAACCAAGCTGACATTGCTCAAAACCAAACAGACATCCAAGATTTGGCCGCTTACAACGAGCTACAAGACCAGTATGCTCAAAAGCAAACCGAAGCGATTGACGCTCTAAATAAAGCAAGCTCTGAGAATACACAAAACATCGAAGATCTGGCCGCTTACAATGAGCTACAAGATGCCTATGCCAAACAGCAAACCGAAGCGATTGACGCTCTAAATAAA
>NZ_KV796840.1:51471-80336 GCF_001809255.1 Moraxella sp. HMSC061H09 | reverse complement strand
ACGCTCACCAAAAATCAAAATACTTTGATTGAAAAAGATAAAGAGCATGACAAATTAATTACTGCAAACAAAACTGCGATTGATGCCAATAAAGCATCTGCGGATACCAAGTTTGCAGCGACAGCAGACGCCATTACCAAAAATGGAAATGCTATCACTAAAAACGCAAAATCTATCACTGATTTGGGCACTAAAGTGGATGGTTTTGACGGTCGTGTAACTGCATTAGACACCAAAGTCAATGCCTTAGACACCAAAGTCAATGCCTTTGATGGTCGTATCACAGCTTTAGACAGTAAAGTTGAAAACGGTATGGCTGCCCAAGCTGCCCTAAGTGGTCTATTCCAGCCTTATAGCGTTGGTAAGTTTAATGCGACCGCTGCACTTGGTGGCTATGGCTCAAAATCTGCGGTTGCTATCGGTGCTGGCTATCGTGTGAATCCAAATCTGGCGTTTAAAGCTGGTGCGGCGATTAATACCAGTGGTAATAAAAAAGGCTCTTATAACATCGGTGTGAATTACGAGTTCTAATTGTCTATCATCACCAAAAAAAGCAGTCAGTTTACTGGCTGCTTTTTTATGGGTTTTTGTGGCTTTTGGTTGTGAGTGATGGATAAAAGCTTGTCAAGCGATTGATGAATATCAATAAATGATTGGTAAATATCAATAAAGCGGTTTAGGGTTTTTGGATATCTTTTAATAAGTTTAAAAACCCCTGCATAAAATAAAGCTGGGCATCAGAGCTGCGAGTAGCGGCATACAGCTGGCAATGCACGCCTGTACCTAGGGGGCGTGAGACCACCCAGCCTTTGCGTTCGTATTCTAGGACAACCCAATCAGGCAGAGCGGCAACGCCATGTTCGGAGGCGACCAGCTGAATGAGCATGGCGGTCAGCTCAGTTGTGCGGATGTTGGCAGGTGCTACCCCATTGGGCGTCAAAAATTGGGCGATGATGTCCAAATGGCTTTCTTCAACAGGATAGGCGATCAGCGTTTGGTCGCACAAATCTTGGGGGGTGATGACTGATTGGCTTGCCAAAGGGTGAGTTGGTGCGACCACCAATCGGCTTTCATAAGTAAATAGCGGTAAATAGTCAATGCCATCAATGGGCAAATCGCTTGAGGTGATGAGTAAATCAATCTCGCCATCTACCAGCATTTGGTGTGGCTCAGGGTCAAACCCTGTTGAAAAATCAAGCTCAACATCAGCATATTGCCCACGATAGGTGTTTAAAATCGGCATCAGCCAATCAAAACAGCTATGGCATTCACTCGCCAAACGCAGCCTACCTGCTTGACCATGTGCGAGGCGTTTAATGTCGGATTGGGTGCGTGCCACCTGTGGTAAAATACGCTCTGCCAACTCAAGCACCATCAAGCCTGCTGGGGTGAAGCTGATGGGGCGAGTACGCCGATTGACCATCGTAATGTCATAATAGTTTTCAAGCTCTTTGAGCTGATGACTGATGGCTGAGGCCGTTAGGTTCATCTCATCGGCGGTGGTGGCAAGCGACCCATGGCGTTTTAGGGCGTGCATCATCTGTAGGTGGCGAATCTCTAGCATAATAAAGCCATTTGTTGGTATTGTTTACATTGACATGAAATTTGAAATTGTATATGAGCAGCATTTTATCATAATATCAAACAACATTCATGTTGTCTTAATAACCAATATGATGGCTTTAGTTTTTGGGATATTTCATCTATGTCTGTGTATCAAACATTTAAGCAATCCAAAATTTATTAAGAGTGTTTTTTTGATAACATAGGCATGTTTTGAATAAAAAGTTTGAGTAAAAAGTGGGGAATTATGGGCATGATGATGCAGCTGATGGACTTTATTTTGACCATTGATCAGCATTTGGCAATATTTTTACAAGATTATGGCATGTGGATTTATGGCATCTTATTTTTGATTATTTTTGTTGAAACTGGGCTTGTGGTGATGCCGTTTTTACCTGGAGATAGTCTGTTATTTGCTGCAGGTGCGTTGGCCGCTGTGACAGGTGCGATAAATCCGATCTTATTGATCATACTGCTGTCTTTGGCGGCGGTGTTGGGCGATACACTCAATTATCACATCGGTAAATATATCGGACCTAAAGTATTTGTCACAAATTCCCGCTGGATCAATCATCAGCACTTGGTTAATACACAAAAATTTTTTGCAACACATGGCAAAAAGACGATTATTCTTGCACGCTTTATCCCGTTTGCTCGTACCTTTGCACCATTTGTGGCAGGTGCGGGCAGTATGCATTATCGCTATTTTTTAAGCTATAATATCATCGGTGGGTGTTTATGGATTATGTCATTTGTGCTACTGGGTTATTTTTTTGGGAATCAGCCTGCCATTAAAGATAATTTTACTTATGTGATTTTTGGTATTATTATTTTTAGCATCTTGCCAGTTATTTTTAGTTTTATTAAACAAAAACTTAATAAAGCCGCTTAGCGGATGTATAAGCGGCTTATGTATAGTTAATACGGCTGTATGGTTCATACGACCACACCAGTATTAATGGCGAGTATCAGGCAAGCTGTCACGACCGTCAATGCGTGTCACGATGCCTTGGTTATTAAAATGAATGCTCAAGTATTGCGATGCGTTTTTAATGTCGGATTTTTTTTGGCGTTTGCCATCCGTGCCTGCGGTATGGTCATAAATATAATCCCAGCGGTTTGGTGCTAGGGTGTCACGCAAGGCAGGCGAGCCAAGTAAATATAGCACTTGGTTGGCATTCATGCCCACTTGTATTTGATTGGCTTGGGCGGCAGATAGTGGCGTGCCTTGAGGTAAGTCGATGGTATACACCCGAAAGGCACTGCAGCCAGTCAAAGCAAGCACCAAGCCTAAGCCGACAGCTTTGTAAGTCATCTTTTGCATTATGATTCCCATATGGTGATGAAATGTGATCATATTAAACCAAAGACTTATCATTATGCAAGTATCTTTTGCGATTTGGGCAGTTTTGATGATGATAAGTTTTGATGATTGGATAAATCAATCATAAGCTTTTGGCATATGGTGATGATTTTGGGGTGCAAGCAGGGCGATTTTATGATACATTATTAATTAATTTATATGATTGAATATCATCAAGTTAGGATGGATAATATATGGCTTTTACAAATAAAGATTTGCGTAAAGCTGGCTTAAAGGTTACTTTGCCTCGTATCAAAATATTAGAACTGCTTGAAAATGCTGAGCATCATCATATGAGTGCTGAAGATGTCTATCGTGCATTAGCAGCACAGGGCGAAGATGTGGGTTTGGCAACGGTGTATCGTGTTTTGACCCAGTTTGAGCAAGCAGGCATCGTTGAGCGACATAATTTTGAGAATAATTTATCGGTCTTTGAGATTGTCCAAGATGAACATCACGATCATCTGGTCTGTGATGTGTGCGGTAAGATTGTTGAATTTCATAATTCAGTCATCGAAGAAGAGCAGTTTAAGGTTGCCAAAGCGCATAATTTTAAGCTATCAGGGCATTCGCTGATACTATACGGCGTATGTGATAGCCCAGAGTGCCTAAAATCAAGCGATGAAACCCAATAAATCTGAGTCAGCTCTGTTAAGTGTAACTCTGTTAAGTGCAATTCTGTTAAGTGTAACTCTATTAACATCCGTTGCATGTCCATCAAATCCACCCAAAGGTCAAAAAATCCAAAAGCTCAGCAGTTGGGCGGCGTATCTTAAGCCATTGATTATCATAATTTGGGTGGCAGATTATGGGTTATCGCAGCATATTGATTTGTTCGTTGGCAGTGGCTGGCGTAATTTTGCCTGTTTCAGCCAAGCGTGATAAAGATTGCGTCAAATCAATCATACCTTGGGCCAAACTGGTCTGAATGACAGAAGGCAGCTGAGAAATTTTATTTTCACGAATCAAATGGGCAACCGCAGGCGTATGCGTGAGAATCTCAAACGCTGCCACACGACCACCGCCTTGGGCAGGCAATAGCCGTTGGGCGACCACTGCCTTTAGTGAGTCGGCAAGCATCGTGCGAATCATGTGTTTTTCGCCAGCATCAAACACCTCGATGATACGGTCAATGCTCTTTGGGGCATTGACCGTGTGCAAGGTTGCCAGCACCAAATGCCCAGTTTCGGCAGCTGTCAGTGCCAAGCGAATGGTCTCAAGATCACGAAGTTCGCCAACTAAGATCACATCAGGATCTTCACGCAATGCTGAGCGTAGGGCATTTTGAAAGCTTCGGGTATCTTTACCGACTTGCCTTTGATTAATCAGCGAAAGCTTGGAGCTATGCTCATATTCAATGGGGTCTTCAATGGTGATAATGTGCTTTTTTTGGTGTTGGTTGATGTGGTCGATAAAACTGGCAAGTGTCGTTGATTTGCCTGAGCCTGTTGCTCCTGTGATGAGTACCAAGCCTGCCTGAAGCTTGGCTATTTTTAGCATACTCTCATAAACATGTTCATCATAGCTTAACTGTTGTAGGCTGGGAATGTGTGTTTTTATCACCCGAAAAACAGCCGCTGCACCGTGTGCCTGAAAAAATACATTCACCCGAAAGCGAGCGATGCCATCAAGCGAAAGTACAAAATCATGTTCAAGATTGTGTTGCCATTGATGATAATCTGTGTCATCCATCACAAAGCGTAGCATCTGCATGATACCATCTGTATCAATGGGCGTGATGTCCATGGGCAAAAGATTGCCATCAATACGCAGCATAATGGGCTGTTGGGCGGATAAATGTAAATCTGAAGCGTTTTTTTGATGGGCAAATCTTAATAACTCCATCAAATCAGGCGTATTCATGGCATACTCCAAATGCAGCCACAATAAAGCGGTGACCGCAGTTAAGTGGTGGTTCAAACTGTGTTACAATGCCAGTTGGGCGACATTGAATGACTAATGTTTTTAATGACTTATGTTAATGATGAGAAGCTGCCCAAGCGGTTAAGTGATGCCCAATGACCAAGCTATTGGGATAATCGCTTGGTTGTAATGGTAAATGACTGGGTAACAGCCGCCTAGGTTTTATTAATTTTTATTAATCCAAAATCAAAAATTAGCCAATTTTAAACCCTAAAAGAAGGTGCGTAATGGACGCTATGATAACCATTGATGATAATCAGTTGCTGACCAATTACCGCTTGATTAAGCAGGCACTTAATACCGCTAATGATCAAGCTGTGCAGATGAATCCAACTCATCGTCCTGCCAAACTGATTGCAGTTTCTAAAACCAAGCCTGTTGCGATGATACAAACCTTATTTCATCAGGGTCAACAGGATTTTGGTGAAAATTATCTGCAAGAAGCACTGGGCAAAATCAGTCAATTATCACAATTACCCATCATTTGGCATTATATTGGTAGCATTCAGCGTAACAAAACCCGAGATATTGCCAAGCACTTTGATTGGGTGCATACCTTAGAGCGTGAAATCATTGCCCAGCGTCTCAATGAGCAGCGTGCAGGCATGCAGCCGCTTAATGTGTTGATACAAATCAATATTGATGATGAAAGCAGTAAATCAGGCTGTAAACCAACCGAACTGCCCACGCTCATAGAACAAATCATCAACTACAAAAACCTAAACTTGCGTGGCGTGATGGTCATTCCAAGTCAGCAAACCGTAGATGCGTTTGCCCGCACAAAAGTACTATTTGATGCGATGGCAAGGCGTTTTGACTTGCCAAACTGGGATACCATCAGCATGGGCATGAGTGGCGATATGACACAAGCGGTAGCACACGGTTCAACCATGGTGCGTGTGGGAACAGCGATTTTTGGTGAGCGAGACCATCGGTAGTTTGCCATCATAAATGATACAAAACGCTCACTGATGTAAGCGTTTTGTATCATTTAGCCTTTGATTGACCAGCCATTCACCAATGGGTAACGGCGTTCACGACCAAACGATTTTTTGGTAATTTTGGTACCGATAGCACCTTGTCTGCGTTTGTACTCAGCACGATCCACCATGCCTAGGATTTTTTCGACAGTTTTTGGTTCAAATCCTGCCGCCACAATTGCCTTATAGCCCAAATCGTCATCAATATACATTTTTAGGATGCTATCAAGCGTCTCATAATCGCCTAGACTGTCTTGGTCTTTTTGGTTGGGACGCAGCTCAGCACTGGGCGGGCGAGTGATCACTCGTTCAGGGATAACAGGATTATCCTCCAGGCGATTGCGATAGTTCGCCAAGCGATAGACATCGGTTTTATACACATCTTTTAGGACATCAAATCCGCCCACCATATCACCATAAAGTGTTGAGTAGCCAACGGCATTTTCAGACTTATTGCCTGTTGAGATGACCATATGCCCAAATTTATTAGACAGTGCCATCAAGATCGTGCCACGAGCGCGCGCTTGTAAGTTTTCTTCGGTGACATCAGGCTCGCTATTGGCAAGCAGTGGCGCTAAGGCTGAGCGTAAGCCTGCCACAGCATCATGAATGGGGCAGACAGTATAAGACACATTTAAGCGTGCTGCTTGGGCTTCGGCATCTTCTAGGCTGATTTGAGCGGTGTATTCATACGGCATCATCACGGCATACACCCGATCACAACCCAACGCATCAACCGCAATACAAAGGGTGAGTGCACTGTCAATACCGCCTGATAGGCCAACAATCACTCCTTTAAAGCCTGAGCGATTGACATAATCTCTTAGGCCCACGACCAAAGCTTGATACATCTCAGACTCTTCAGACAGTACCAAAGGTGCTTTAGCTTGTGTATCAAAGGTTTTGTTTTGGGTGTCAAACCGTGCCATCAAAAGCTGATTTAAGAATCTCACGCCTTCGTGTGCCACACGGCCATCTGATTGTGTGATTAAAGAGCCACCATCAAAGACAATGTCATCTTGGGCGCCAACGGTATTGACATAAATGATGGGCAAATGATGGGTGGAGGAGTGTCGGGTTAACAGTGATTTGCGGGCGGTTTGTTTACCAATTTCAAAAGGTGACGCATTGATGACGATGACCAAATCAGCCCCTGCTTGTTTCAGTGCCTGAATGGGTTCATCATGCCAAATATCCTCACAAATCAAAAGACCAATTGTTACGCCTTTATAATCAAACAAGACTTGATTAAGACCTTTTTGGAAATATCGCTGTTCATCAAAGATGCCGTAGTTTGGTAGGCATTGCTTATGATAAAAGCCTTTTTGGCTACCATCTTGTAAGATGGCGGCCGAATTGAATGTGCCATGATGATCAATGTGCGGATAACCCAAAATCACGACGATGCCTTCGATTTCGGCAAGTTTTGCCATCGCTTCACGCACCCGTTCACCCAATGTTGGGCGTAATAGTAAATCTTCGGGCGGATAACCTACCAAAGCAAGCTCAGGAAAGATAACGATATCTGCACCACGAGCTTTGGCGTCTAGGGTTAAAGCGTGCATTTTTTTGACATTACCTGCGATGTCCCCCACCCAAAAATTGGTCTGAATGATCGCAAAAGTCATTTGACCTGTCGTGGTATCTGCGGTATGAAAACTGGTTTGTGTGCTATCGGTAGCATCGGTTTTGGCTTTTGGCATTTGTAATATCCTTGAAATTTGTGAGCATTGGGCATCATACCAAGTGCGTTTAAATTGATGTCATAAAAAATGCAATGACCTCACTGTCGTCGCAAATTTCATAAACAAATTTTGTAAAAGTGGCAAATACGCCAAACATTCTGGCTTATCAAAATCGTTGACAAACCTGCAAATAGTATAGCATAAACCCCCAAACTTTGTGGTATAGTAATCTTAGGTTTCTAAAAATTAGTGGTGAATTGGCGTTTATGTTTGCTTTTATTTTAAATATTATCATCATCAGTGTGGTCATGTGGCTGTTTTTGAAATTTATGTATCCTAAGCCACCCAAAGCGTTCTTCCCCAAAGAAGGCGATGATACAAGCGTGCGGCATTGCCACTACTGTGGGCATGCGTTGGCAACCTATCGTGGTATTTTATTGAACGAAAAACAGCCTAATGAACGGTTTTTTGTAATGCTGACCATCTCAAATCTTATGCCGATACTCATCCAAAAGAAAATTTACCAATGATTAATGATTGATAGCTTTTGGGTTAACATCAAAAACGGTAGTTTTTATGCTACCGTTTTTGATATGTTTGACTCAAAGCATCGAGCGTGCTTGTTGATTGATTTTATCTATCATGGCGGCGACTTTGGCTTTTTCGTCATCGGTCTTGGTGATTTGAGTTTTTAGGGCTTGTACTTCATCATACAGCTCCAAACAAACCAGCACCAAAAACTCTTCATTGGTCGGTGTTTTGTGTTTGATTTCACGGCGTAGATCACGGATTTTGTGGTTGATGTATTCAGCCCCATGCTCTAGGTTTTTAATTTCGTCGACTGGGCAGACAATCCGATGCGGCGTACCTGCGATACTGATATCAATTGGGCGAAATTCTTCTTTGGCGATGATGGCCGATGATGGTGAATTTTGGGTGTCTTGACTCATAATGATTCCTTAACAAAACTGTTGAATGAACGCATCTAGTTGGAGCGATCAATTTTTGACAGCCAATCACGAATCACCTCAGCGCGTGAGATGGCCAAGGCGTTTTTGTCTTTTAAATCTTGATTTTGGGTGATTAACGCTCGATTGGCTTGATAAAGCTCATCAACTTGCTGTTCTAGGGCATTTTGGGTTTGTTGCAGGTCATCCACACGGTTATTATGATGATCAATATCAACCAATGCCTGATTAAGCTTGGCTTGTAGTGTTTCGATTTGTTTGGCACTATCGTCATTGGCGATGCGTTGTTTGAGATTGGCAAGTTCGGTTGCGGTAACCGCATATTGCTTTTTCATGGCGATGATCGTCTGCTCTAAGGCTTGTAATTGAGCTAACATAAGATATCCTAAGTTGATCAAACAAAATTTAGCTAAGCTTATCTTAGCATGGCTTTGGATTGTGTTGTCAAATTTTTTGTAAAAATTACATAAAAGTTGGTCATTATGATATTAAAAAGTTTTTAGATATCATCATGGTTTAATCAAAACACGCGCATAAACTGGCATGTCTGTGTTATAATACTCTGTTTTTTTTGAGCGATTATTTAAAGGTAAATTTTAACAATTTTTGACAAAGGTTTGATGAGCCTTAAGGGTTAACTGATGTCAACAACACACGAATAAAGGCAAACTATGGCAACAGATTATTTATCAGGTTGGGATGATTGGGTGTCAGCATTTGGTGACTGGACAGACATATCGATCAGTGAGTTGCATGGCATTATGACTGGCATCATGACTGTGTGTCATGCACCCGATACCGATGGTTGGGTGCGTTTATTAGAAGAAATGAGCTTTGGGATACCTAGTGAATCGGCACTTGAGCTGTTGACTGACTATGCCGAAGATGTCAGCTTTGCACTCAAAGATAAAGATGACGCATATGGCTATGAACCCTTAGTACCTGATGATGAGCATGAGTTGTATGAGCGTGTTTTGGCACTCAAAGACTGGGCGGGCGGTTATATCACTGGCATCGGTGTGGCGGGTGTGACATTAAGTGCAGATGAAAACGAGCTGATTGGTACTTTGATGGAGATTGCCGCCATTCGCTTGGATGATGAAGAAAGTCTAGAGGGCGGTGAGGAGATGTGGCTACAGTTATTTGAGTTTGCTCGCATGGTGCCTGTCAGCTTGGCTGTTCGTCAGCGTCAAGATGTCAAAAACTTGGCATTATTAAAAGGTCTGCCGCCTGAAGCGAAGACAGCCAATGAGCTTGCATCAGAAAAGTTGGCGGTGCCAGTCATTGATGTGATGGCAAGCAAGCAATAGGCGATATATTTTTCATGCAAATCATTTTTTTAGACAGCCATCATTTACCGACACTGCCACCACTTGCCTTGACCATCGGTAATTATGACGGCGTTCATTTGGGTCATCAAGCGTTATTATCAGCACTGGCTGATGATGCCAAAGCGATGGGTTTGTTACCTGCGGTGATGGTATTTGAGCCACAGCCTAGAGAATATTTTTCGCCTGATAATCCACCAGCTCGATTGACCAATTTGACCGAAAAAGCAGAGCAAATCACGCAATTGGGCGTTCAATATCTGATTGTGGCAAGTTTTGATGATGCATTTCGTTCATTATCAGCGGCGGCGTTTGTTGATCTTTTGCACAGCTTAAATGTGAGCCATCTTGTGCTTGGTGATGATTTTCGTTTTGGTCAAGATCGTGTTGGCGACAAAGCATTTTTGCAAGCTGCAGGATTTAGCGTAGATAATTTGCCCAGCATCACCCAAAATGGCGTACGCATCAGCTCATCTTTGGTGCGTCAAGCTTTGGCGGTCGGTGATTTAAACGCTGCCAAATCTATGTTGGGTCGCTCTTATGGCATAACTGGCGTGGTCGAGCATGGCGATAAGATTGGGCGAACATTGGATTTTCCAACAGCAAATGTGTCTTTGGGGCGTCTAAAGCCTGCACTACATGGCATTTTTGCTGCCGATGTCATCGCCTATCAAAATGGCGTGCGTTTGGATTGGGCATCGCTGGGTCAAGGTGGTGTGATGGGTCTAAAACAGGGCAGTTTATTTGGTGCCGTTAGCATCGGATTACGCCCCAGTGTGGGCGGTAAACAGTGGCGACTTGAGGTGCATTTACCTGATTTTAACGGTGAGCTATATGGCGTGACGCTTTGGGTGGTGTTTACGCATTTTTTGCATGGTGAACGGCATTATGATGGTGTTGATGCCCTAAAGGCAGGCATTACCAACGATGTGGTGGCTTTGCTTGCGTGGCGAGATGATCAAGGGTAGCGTTCTTTATTGAATAAAACATATGCAATAACGCACCCAATACCGCCACAGTCATCAGCATAAAGCAGCCAAAACTTAGCTGCTTGATTGATATCGTTTGATTACCCCACTTTTTAGGTTTTTAGATAAATCAAATCCCAAACGCCATGACCATGGGTGATGCCACGCTTTTCAAATTTGGTCAAAGGGCGAAAGTCAGGGCGTGGCGTAAAGTTACCCTTTTCACAACTGTTGATAAATTCAGGCATACCATCTAGCACCTCAAGCATCCAAAACGCATAATGCTCCCAGTCGGTTGCCGCATGAAACTTACCCCCAGATTTTAGCACACGAGCGACTTTTGCCATGCGGTCATGCGTCACAAAGCGGCGTTTATAATGTCGTTTTTTTTGCCAAGGGTCAGGAAAATACAACTGAACGGTGTCCAAATGTTGCGGGGGTAGATTATCCAGTAACGCCACAGCATCACCATTGATGATTTTTAGGTTGTGAAGTTTTGCTTCATCTGCCAACGCCACCAAACGCCCAATACCAGGTTCATGAACTTCAACGCCAACAAAATTGGTTGTGGGCGAGTTTTTAGCCATCTCAAACAAGCTATCGCCCATGCCAAAGCCAATTTCAAGCACCAAAGACGCATCACTGCCATTGGGCGTATCTGTAAATAAAACTCGTAAATCTCTGATTGCTGAGATATCGCCAAGCTTGCCAAGCTCATCGGTTGGATTGACATAAAGATACCGAAAATGAGCGTCTAATAAGGCGTGTTCATGATATTGGCTCATGTGTGAGCGACGCTTCATAAAGGTATTAATTTTACGAAACTGCTCAGGTGTTTGTGCCAATTTGGCAAGGCGGGTGCTGATTTCGTCTTTGTCAATGGCTTGTAGAGATTGAGCGTTTGCCAAGACATTTTGGGCATCTTGGGGTGTTGAATTTGTCATAAAAGGGCGTACAATAGCTAATATTAAAAACGGTCATTATAAAGAATAACTGACCTAACCACAAGCTAACAGCTTGGTTTTTTAGTCGCTGTTCATCGCATTTAACCAAAGAGTTGCCATGTTTCGCCTACCTTTTTTAGAAGATACAACGCCACCACCATTTTATCAAAGTCATTTGAGTGATGATGAACGCACCCGATTGGATCGATGGTTTATTGGTCATCGCTCCCAAGCGTACTATTTGAGACGATTTGCTGAGTTTGATCGAGTGGGTCGGTTACACGCAAAATGGCATTGGGCGGCATTTTTTATGACATTTGGCTGGCTGCTGTATCGTAAGCGTTACTTAGATTGCGTGGTGTATTGTGTGGCAGGCTGGTCATTTATTAAGGTTAATATTGTCATCATCTTGGCAGTGGCAGAATATGCATTGATTGGATTTTTGGCAGATGGCATGCAGTGGCCTATGCGTATTTTGATTGGTCTTGCGGTTTGGGTATTTTGGTCGGGCATGGTCGCACGCTGGGCGGATGCGTATTATTATCGCACGGCTCGCCGAGAAATTGCAGATGCTCTAGAGCTATACCCTCGAGATGAAGCTGCACAAAAACAGCATCTTAGGCGTGAAGGTGGTGTAAGCTTGCTTGGTTTGTCGGTGGCATTTGCGATATTTGGGCTAATTTTATCAATCATCGTCGGGCAGTTTGTACCGATGTATATCAAACAAGCTGAGCAAAAGCTTTTGTTTGATGTCTATAGCGAAGCCAATGCGGTGGTTAAGCGTGTGGATGTGATTATGGCGAACACAGGTCAATGCCCAGTCAATTTACCTGTCACCAGCACACATCATCGTGCTGATATCCAAGTGGTGACACAAGCAGATGGTATTAATACCAAATGTGCTGTCGTTGCGACCGTTTTAAAGGCATCTTATCCACTTAGCTATCTAAAAGGGCGAACTTTGACAATATACAGTACGCCTACCCAACATGGATTGGTATGGCGATGCCAAACCTCTTTATCAAAAAAACAAACCCCCAAACGGTGTATTGGCTAATCATTAACCTTGTATGACCAAGATCAAATCAGTGAACAATGAACCGAATATGGCAGATGATACCGCTACCAATCAGCTGCAGCTGACAACTTTTCACCTAAAACTCATCACGCTTATCGCCATGCTCATTGACCACATCGGTTGGGTGTTTGTGGCAACTTACAGCATGACCGCTGAGATCATGCACACGGTGGGGCGTTTGGTTGCACCGATGATGGCGTATTTTTTGGTGATGGGGCTATGTCATACGCAGAATCAATGGGCGTACTTGGGGCGTCTTTTGGCTTTTGCTGTTCTCTCGCAGCCGATTTTTATGGCGTTTCAATATGTCATTGGCAGTGTCGATATTGTCACACAAGTGCTTTGGGGTAATGTACTATTTAGCTTAGCTGCCAGCTTGGCGGCATTAATGATTTGGCAGATGAGCGTACCTATGACGCTTCGGGTGCTTGGTGTGCTGGCGATGGCGATGATTGCAGAGATTGGGGAGTATGGGGCGGCGATGGTGATGTGGGTGATGGTGTTTGAAATTTTTAAACATGACAAACTCTTACAACTTACCGCTTATGCCCTAAGCGTCCCTTTGGCACATTATTTGATTTATGGGTGGGCGTTGACGGTCGGTCTTGGGTGGATGAATGTGGGTATGTTTTTTGCGTTACCACTGATTTATTATCACACAGGCCAGCAGGGGCGCAGGCTGGGTGGCCGATATTTTTTCTATCTTTTTTATCCCATACATTTATTGATGCTTGTTTGTTTGGCCCAGACTGTCTGATTGTACAAAATTTTGCAATCACCAGCCCATTGGGTCAATGTCGATACTCATGCGTACCGCTTTACTGCTTGGTAGTGACTGTACTGATGGCCACCATGTCTGCAAAAATTCATGCAAGGGCGGGCGAGTTTTTGCCAAGATGAGCATCTGTACCTGATAGCGGTTATTTTTTTTGGTCATGGGTGCATCGATGGGTGCATTGATGGCAAAAGGGTGATTGGCTGGTATCAATCCTTTGGCAGCGATGATGGCATCTTTTGCTTGCTGATGGTGTAAACTTTCGGCACGAATGAGTACGGCATGGCTAAAAGGTGGTAATCCCAACTGCGATCGTTCGTGTAATAGTTCGTGGGCAAAGGCGTGATAACCTTGACGCACAAGCTGAGTGAGCAGGGTATTATCAGGCTGTAAGGTTTGGATTAGGACTTTGCCTGGCTTTTTGGCACGACCTGCTCGACCTGCCACCTGTATGATACGCTGTGCGGTGTGCTCAGGCGAGCGAAAATCAGCCGATAAAAATCCCAAATCAGCATTGGCAATGACCACAAGCGTAACATTTTCAAAATGATGACCTTTGGCAATCATTTGTGTTCCCACCAAAATGGCAGGTCTGTTAGTATTGATATTTTTGGTCATCTGAGTCCATGCATCTTTTTTTTGCATGGTATCTTTATCGATCTGATAAATCGGATAGGTTGTGTGGCTGACTTGTGGATTGGCAAATAATGCGTGTAGTTGCTCAACTAGGCGGGTCGTGCCTGCACCAAAACTGTCCATATTAGGGCTGTGGCATTCAGGGCAGGTTATCGGTATGGACGCACGATAGCCGCAGTGATGGCAGCGTAGTTCACCATGCATGGGCTGTACGCTTTTTTTGTGAACGGTCAAATGTGCATCGCAATTGGGGCAATTGGCTTGATGACCACAACTTCGGCAAATTAAAATCGGTGCATAACCTCGACGATTTAAGAAAACAAGCACCTGTTCACCTTTGGCCAAGCAATGACGCATCGCCTGAATTGTCTTGGGTACAAAAGCGGTATCGCTGATTGTCCCATCGAGATGCTGAGCATGAGAGCGACCCAATCGCATATCCACCAAATGCATACGAACCGCCTGAGCACCGCCTGCACGATTTTTTAGGGTGAGTGGTGTTAATTTGCCATCTTGGATGAGTTTGAGCTGCTCAAGACTTGGCGTGGCAGTTCCTAAAATGATTGGAATCTTGGCAAATAAAGCACGCATCATCGCCACATCGCAGGCATGATAGCGAAGATGATCTTGTTGCTTATATGACGCATCGTGCGCTTCATCAATAATAATCATGCCAAGATTTGCAAAAGGATATAAGATACCTGAGCGTGTACCGATGATGATTTGTGCGTGACCCAAACGACACGCCTGCCAACCTTGAAGGCGTTCGGTGTCATTCATCTTGGAGTGTAACACGCAGATATTGGCATGAAAGCGTGAGGCAAATCTGCCCTTGGTTTGGGGCGTTAGCCCAATTTCAGGTACGAGTATCAGCACCTGTTTGCCTTGGTCTAGCACATGGTGCATGGCTTGTAGATAAACTTCCGTTTTACCCGAACCTGTCACGCCATCCAACAAAAACCCTTGATACTGCCCCAAATCACTGGCGGTCTTAATGGCATCCAAGGCAATCTGTTGTTCGTCATTGGCATCAAGCTTAGGTTCTTTGAGTTGTACTGGTGGTGGCTGTTTGTTGGGCGGTATATGCTCATCAGTGATGACAAGACCTTTATTGATAAGACCATCAAGTGCAGAGCGTGTTGCACCGATTTGGCGAAGTTTGTCAGTCCCAAGACCTGCTGGATATGCCATCAGATGTGTTAAAATTTGTCGTTGTTTTTTGGCAGTTTTTGGCAACTGATCGATGGCCGTATCATCACAGATGGCCTTGTAATATCGCTGCTTGGCGTATATGGGCTTGCCTTGGTTGATGAGTGTCGGCAGCATCACACAATAGACATCGCCTAAGGGGTGATGATAATAAGAAGACAGCCAGCTCGCCAGTTTGAGCAATTCATCATCAATGATAGCGTCATCATCAATCAATTGTTTGATAGGTCTAAGCTTATGAGGTGCGATAAGACTGTCGGATGCGTCAATCAGTCCAATGACAACACCAATCAGCCGCCTAGCCCCAAAATAAACCAGCACTCTGGCACCGATTTTGGGCAAGGGCAGATGACTGGGGCATAAATAATCAAAAAAATCAGCCACAGGTACTGCCAGTGCCACTTGGGCAACTAATTTTGGCGTCTGCTGTGGGCTTGTGGTCATGGTCGGCAAGTTATAGATTTTCTAAGCGTTCAACCGAAGGTGCGTAATAATAAGCACCCGAAACCGCCGTACTGACATGCTTAAGCAGCAAATCAATCTTACCATCGGTCTCGCCAAACATACTAAGTAGCTGAGCTTCAATATTCCATAGCCGTGCTGCATAAGCGATATACATTAAGCCATGTTCGCCAGTCACTGTGCCAAAAGGCAGGCTCCTGCGTACCACTTCCAAAGTCTTACCATCTTCCTTAAGATTGGTGCGACCCAAATGAGAATCTGATAAGCGTTTGGCTTTATCAAATTCAATATTATCAACTTTTGAGCGGCCAATAGAATTTTCTTGGTCGCACACAGGTAACTTATCCCATTTATTCAAGTCGTGGCGGTATTTTTGTAAAAGCACATAGCTACCGCCAGCATCATCACCATCAGCGATGGCAGCCACGCCACTCACGGCATCATCTTGGGGGTTTTCAGTGCCATCTACAAAGCCTTCTAAGCCACGGTTTTCTACCCAGCGAAAGCCATGCGTTTCTGATTGAATTTGGACGATATCCTTAAATATCGCTACCAATTCTTTTGCTAGGCTAAAATTAATATCATGACGCATTGACTGAATATGAAACATCACATCATGCTGCGTGGCAGGTGCCAGACCATTACCCAATGGGCGAAATGGTTTGATTTGACCGCCTTCTTTGGTATAGCCAAAGCGTTGCCAAGCTTGTGCACCAAAGCCAATAGTCAGACCTAAAGATTCGCCAGTAAATTTGGCTTGTAGCTCATTTAAAGTGTGCAAAGCTTGGCGGCAGGCATCTGCGATGGTTGCCGTGTTGTTGGTGATAAAATCACCCTCCATAAAGATGCCAGCACGGCAATGGTCGGGAATGATGGCAGATTGTGGCGTTTTAGACATAGATGACCTTATATGATATCAATGAATTTTTAAACAATTTCATTCATTTTTTAAGTCAATTAATTAACTATGAATGAATTAATACTGAATTAATAATGAATTAATAATGAATGTAAAATTTGGTGCTTATTTCAGATGGGGCGGCACTTTTGGGTGCTAAAACACAAAGCCCTTGGATGTCCAAAGGCTTGTTGACCAAAGACTAACATACCGCTTATGACAAATGTAAGATAGCTTCAATCTCAACCACGCCACCTTTAGGCAGTGCAGCAACCTGAACAGCAGCACGGGCAGGATATGGGGCATTTAAACAGGCATCAAAAACTTCATTAAGTGTCGCAAAATCCGACAAATCAGTCAGCGAGACATTGAATTTGACCACATCAGACAAGCTGCCACCTGCTGCCTTGGCAATGGCTTGTAAATTATCCATAGCCTGCTCGGCTTGTGCCTTAAAGCCTTCTTTGAGCGTCATGGTTTTTGGGTCAAGACCTAATTGTCCAGAGATATAGATGGTATCGCCAACCTTGACCGCTTGAGAATAGGTACCAACAGCGGCAGGTGCGTCGTCTGTATGAATGATTTGTTTGCTCATGATATTTAAAAATCCCAAAATAGATGCATTAGATGTGCTTGGTGCGAAAATAGGCAACAAGTTTATCAAATAGGCTCATCGCTTCGCCAGTATAGACGGTGTTCGAAGGTGCGACATTGTCCGCTGTTTTTGGCAATAGGGTCGGTTCAACTTTACCAAGAAAATGTGCAGCGTCTTTTTGGCTATTAAGGTCGATTTTACAGCACATAAGACATCCTTATTTTGACTGAAGTGACTATTATTATGCCTATTATAATAGACCATTTTACCATCAAAATTCAAGCGTTTTAGGTAGCTTAATCATCATTGATACAGTCGCATGATGTTTGGATAGCCAAGCAATGTGCGTAATTTTTCGATGCCCTCTGCCAAATGAGAGCGTGAGCGTACCACAATGTGCAGCGTTGTTGTGCCGACTTTACTGCTTTGGTCTGACTTGGTATCTGTTTTGATGTGTGTTTGCTCAACACCGATATTCAGCACACGCATTTCATAAATGACTTGGCTGATTTGCTCTTCGTTTAAACTGGCATAAATACGCAGCATGGCAGGGAATCGCAGCGCATCAGGTTGATTTTGTAAAGATTGATCAGATTTCCAATCTAGGTGAATGATTTGGTAAGGTGTATCGGTGCGTATTGCTTGTAAAGAATAGCACTTATGACGATGCACAACCAAACCTTGGCGAGACAAATGCCCAACAATGGTATCGCCATAAATCGGATTGCAGCAGCGTGCAAAATCCACCTCCACGCCTTTGATGCCTGCCAGCAGATGTTTAGAGCGAGTAATTTCATGGTCATCAGCCGTATCAATCTCTTCACTAAATAAACGAGAAACCACAAGCTGTGGCAATAGCATGCCTGTTGATAGTTGCATAAATAGCTCATCAGGCGTACTGATACCACGCCATTTTAGAATATCAGTCCAATCATCATCTGTTAAATCAGTGATACTTTTACCATAAGTGCTTAAGGCACGGTCTAGTGCTTGCTTGCCATAATGAATCTTTTGGTCTTCAGGCAGATGCTTTAGAAATTTTAAAATCTCATTTCGGGCTTTGTTGGTAGCGACAAAGCCGAGCCATTCGGCGCGTGGTGTGGCATTTTTATCCGTGTCAATGCTCACAATATCACCATCAGCCAGCACTAGCCCAAGCTTACCATGCTTATGATTAATGTCAGCACCCGTAGCAATGTTCCCGATGGCAGGTCCAACCGCATAGGCAAAATCCAACGCCGTTGAGCCACGAGGTAGCTCATAGGCACGACCCTTTGGGCTGTAACAGACAATTTTTCGCTCGTGCAGATAGCTAATTAACTCCTCAATGATGACAACATGGGCATCATCACCCTCTGCTTTACCAGCATTTGCCAAATCTTGCATATTCCGAAGGCTGGCTTGGATGACTGACTGACTGACGCCAGCTCGGTCATTACTGATGATACCCAGCCGAGCAGCCTCTTGCATGCGGCGTGTCATTAATGTAATTTTAATGTGATTATAATCACGGTCATAAAATAAGGTTAAAGACTGATTGCCACCTGCTAAAGGTTTGCGAATGTTATCATGGATTTGGTGATTGCCAATTTGGTATTTTTGAATCAAATAAGTGGCCAGCGTGTCGCAAGCTTCAATATCTTTTAAGATAACCTCAAAATCATATTGGCGAATTAATTGGCTGATTTGACCACGATTTTTAAAAAACTGCCGATACATTGCAGTACGGTTATCAAGGACTTGTACATGACCGTCCAAATTCAGATGCGACAGCAGACTTTGTAGATAAGTGCTAATTTCGGTTTTTTGAAAATTACGCCCCAATCCATGCTGTAATAATTTATCTGTAAATTTGTTGTACATATCAGGGTTTAAATTGCGATAGCATAATAGCTCAATATAATCTGCAATGCTGTTAAGCCCCATCAGGCGTGCAAAAGGAATATAAAAATCCAGTGTTTCTTTGGCGGTGCGTTTTTGTTTTTCTTCGCTGACAGCATCGAGCGTGGACATATTATGCAAGCGGTCGGATAGCTTGATAATCAAAACCCGTGGGTCGGATAAGGTGGCTGTCAAGATTTTATGAAAAGTGGCGGCTTGGCTTTGTTGCTTGCTCATGCCTGAGGATTTAAGCTTCGTCACGCCATCAACAAGTTGAGCGACCATTTGGCCAAATTCTTGTGTGACCATCTCATCGGTCACCTCGGTATCTTCGATGGTGTCATGTAAAATGGCAGCAACGATGGTGTCACGATCTAAGCGAAAGCCTGCCAAAATCTCCGCCACAGCGATGGGGTGTGTGATATAAGGCTCGCCAGATTTTCGTTTGTCTTTGATGTGGGCGACATCCCCAAAATGGCAGGCACGCAAAACATCGGCACGCTCATCAGGCTTTAGATAGGCGACGGCACGCATCAGGCTGTCACGAGCTTCATCCACAAGCGGGTGGCTAAGATTGGTCGGTGTTGTAAGGTCTTGGCTGTCTGGCATAGATGGCTCGTACAAATTCACTTTGATCAATGGCTAAAAAATGACTTGGCTTATTTGGGTTAACCCCGTAACTTACGCTCTATAATAAAGCACTTTGTAGGGGTGTTGTCAATATCTTTACCATTGAATTGATTAATTTTAAGATTTTTATAAATGAATAAGTTGTTATGAATAAATATGGCGGGTATGATATCTCTAAAATCAGATGACAAATCAATATAAATCAATATGAACTAAAAAAAGCCATGAACAAATATGGCTCATGGCTTTGGGAACTTAAGCAGATTATAGGGTATTGCCTAGCTGCTCAGGTGTGATTTCGTAGGATTGATTTGACTTTGGGAATAAGTCCTCATCAGGCTCATCTAAGATCGCACGGCTGACATGACCTGCTGAGATTTCACGCAATGCAAGTACAGTTGGCTTGTCGTTATCAACGGCGACCGTTGGCTCAACTTTACCATTGGCAAGTTGGCGGGCGCGCTTGCTTGCCACCAAAATCAACTCAAAACGATTATCGACATTTTCTAGACAGTCTTCGATGGTTACTCGTGCCATGGATATTCTCTTAAACTAAATGGTGAATTTTGTATTATATCAAGTTTTTTTGGGTTTTTTAAGTGCCTTTTGATGATTTTTATCAATTCATGGATAGGTTGGCGTATCATCAAATAATGCAGCAATCAAAGCAGCATGGCGAGCCTGCTGTGCATGTAGCGTCAGGCGGTGGCTCTTAATAATCGTTTGTAAATCATCTAACGCCATCTCAAAGCGATCATTAATCACCACATAATCAAATTGATCGTATTGGCGTATTTCATCCAGTGAGCCTGCCAAGCGTTTTTTGATGACCTCTTGGCTGTCTTGACCACGGTTTGATAATCGCTCTGCCAACGCTTGGCGAGTGGGCGGTAGGATAAAAATCATCACCGCTTGGTCAAATTGTGCTTTGACCTGTAATGCACCTTGCCAATCAATTTCCAAGATGACATCAATCCCTTGGGCTAATAAATCTATGACGGCTTGTTTTGATGTGCCATAATAATGGTCAAATACTTGGGCATATTCTAAAAACTCAGATGCTTGAATTAATGACTGAAAGCTTGCGGTGTCAATAAAATGATAGTGTATACCGTTAATTTCGCCTGGGCGAGGTTGGCGTGTGGTATGCGAGATGCTCACACATAAGCCCTTGGTACATTTGAGCAGTTCTTTGACCAGTGAGGTTTTGCCTGTGCCTGATGCGGCGGTGATGATAAAAAGCGTGCCTGCCATGATATGACCTTATCAGTGATAAATTACCCTATTTTAGCATATTTTTGGGATAAAATAATCGCTTTGATGGGCAGCTTATCAGCGAATGTATTTGGGGTAACGGCTAGGTTTATTGGCTAAAATTTGCTAAAATGGGCGGATATTTTGGGAAATACCGAGTAACACGATGAAAATATTATTAGCCAATCCTCGTGGATTTTGTGCAGGTGTGGACAGAGCGATTGCGATTGTCAATGAAGCACTACGCCGTTTTAATCCGCCCATTTATGTCCGTCATGAAGTTGTTCATAATAAATTTGTGGTTGAGGATTTGGCACGCCGAGGTGCGGTGTTTGTTGAAGAGCTCGATGAAGTGCCTGATGGGGCGATTGTCATTTTTTCGGCACATGGGGTTTCAAAGGCGGTTGAAGATGAAGCAAAACGCCGTGATTTGACGGTATTTGACGCAACTTGTCCACTGGTTACCAAAGTGCATATTGAGGTGGGTAAATTTGCCAAAGGGGGCATGGACGCCATTCTTATCGGGCATGCAGGACACCCCGAGGTAGAAGGGACGATGGGGCGTTTTGATACCAGTTTTGGCGGTCGCATTCATTTGGTTGAAGATGTTGAGGATGTGGCTAAGCTTGACTTTGAGCGTGATAAGTCATTGGCATTTGTCACACAAACAACGCTATCAATGGATGATACTGCCAATGTCATTGATGCACTCAAAGACCGATTTCCCGCCATCAACGCCCCCAGAAAAGATGACATTTGTTATGCCACCCAAAATCGCCAAGATGCGGTTAAATTGCTTTCTCGTCATTGTGAGGTTGTGCTGGTTGTGGGCAGCCCAAACTCGTCAAATTCTAATCGCCTGCGTGAGCTTGCCGAGCGAATGGGCAGGCGGGCGTATTTGATTGATAATGCTGGTCAGATGAGCCAAGCATGGTTTGAGGGCGTGACATATGTTGGTGTAACAGCAGGGGCATCAGCACCTGAGATACTCATTCAAGAAGTGCTTGATACACTGCAATTATGGGGGGCTGATGTGCCTACTGAGCTATCAGGCATCGAAGAAAATGTTACTTTTAGTTTGCCAAAATCACTGACTAAGGCAGTTTGATGGTGTATCAAGATTCCCAAAAAACACTCACACTTAGCCCAAGATTGACCGAGCCACTCAATCAGGCACTGCGTGATCAGCTGGACTCATCAACACTTGCACGAGTTTTACAGGCTAGGGGTGTACACGATATCAGCCAAATAGATACGCACATCTGCCAGCTGCTTGCGGCAGCAGATTTGATGGGTATTGATACAGCGGTTACGCTCATTGATACCGCCATTGACCAAGGTGAGCGTATTTTAATTGTCGGTGATTTTGATTGTGATGGGGCAACCAGTACGGCATTGATGGTGCGTGTCCTGCGACAAATGGGCGCTTTGGTGGATTTTTTGGTGCCTGACCGATTTAAGTTCGGCTATGGACTGACACCGCAAATTGTTGAGCATGGTGCTGCATTGTATCGCCCAAACTTAATCATCACGGTGGATAATGGCATCTCAAGCCATGATGGTGTGGCCACTGCCCATCAGATGGGGATCAAGGTGGTGATTACCGACCATCATTTGACCACCAAACCATCACCGCCTGCCGATGCTGTGGTCAATCCCAATCAGTTGGGTTGTCATTTTGGTAGTCGCTATCTTGTTGGTGTGGGTGTGGCGTTTTATGTGATGGGCAGGCTTGCCAAGCATCGCCGCCAACTGGGCAAATCCAGTGCCAGCGTGGCTAAGTATTTAGATTTGGTTGCTCTAGGCACAGTCGCAGACCTTGGTGTGCTGGATAAAAATAACCGCATTTTGGTCACGCATGGGCTGCAGCTGATCCGTCAAGGTCGATGCGTCGTGGGCATTTTAGCCATCTTAGAGCAGGCAGGTAGGCAACATCAGACCATCACCAGTGATGATTTTGGATTTGCCATCGCACCTAGGATTAATGCCGCTGGACGGATGGATAATATGCGTATTGGTGTGGAGTGTCTACTTACTGATGATTGGGGAGAGGCACACCGATTGGCAAGTAAGCTAAACCAGCTTAATCAAGCACGCCGCCATGTTGAGATGAGCATGAAAGATGATGCCATTGCCATTGTCCAAAGTTTATCTGAGTTTGATGAGACGCCGCCTAAAGGCATTGTGCTTTATCAAGATGACTGGCACCAAGGGGTCATCGGCATTGTTGCAGGTCGCCTAAAAGAAAAATTATACCGTCCAAGCATTGTTTTTGCACCAGCAGATACCGCATTGGTTGGCAAGTCAGATGATATCAAAGGCTCAGCTCGTTCTATTGCAGGCATACATATTCGTGATGTCATTGAAAGCGTGGCATTGGCTCATCCTGATTTGATCAAGCATTTTGGCGGTCATGCAATGGCAGCAGGCTTGACCATTCAAAAGGCTGATTTTGAACGATTTAATCAAGCACTCCAAGCGGTACTGTTGGATTTTGATGATGATGTGTTTTATGAACAAAAATTCACCGATGGAGCGTTATTGCCTGACGAGTTTAGCCTAAGTTTTGTGGATAGATTAAAAAACATCAGCGTTTGGGGCAATGGTTTTGTACCGCCTGTTTTTGATGGCAAGTTTGAGGTGATTAACCATCGTATCTTAAAAGATAAACATCTAAAACTTAGCCTAAAAATGGCAGGGGTGCAATATCCGATTGATGCGATTTGGTTTAATTATCAAGCGGACAGTTGGGATTATCGAGCGTTTGGCGTGCATATTTTGTATACTTTGGATATTAATGAGTGGCAAGGCAGCCAAAGTCTGCAGCTGGTGATTAAGGACTTGGCGGTGATGAGTGTGGCGGCATTGTCTGTTTAGCATAAAATGGATATCTTTGGGATAAAGGGCAAATCTTATCAAGATTTTTTAAGCTCAATTGAAGGTAAGTGCCAATCAAATTTTAGTGCCAACATGCGTATCCCAAAGATACTGACTAATGCCAGACCTTGTTTTATCCAGTCAGCAAATCCCCACATTTGTAAAACTAAATACAAAGCAGAACCGATAATGCTGGCACTGATATAAATTTCTTTTTGTAAAACCAAAGGAATTTCGTTACAAATCATATCACGCATGATACCACCTGCGATGCTTGTCATCACCGCCATCATCACGGCAATCAGTGGATGGGCATCAAACGATAACGCCACCGTTAAGCCAATCACACTAAACACAGCAAGACCAATGGCATCAAAAAATTTTAAAGCACGGTCAATGTGTCCAAGGCGATGAAAAAACAGTTGGCAGATAATGGATGTTGTTGTAATGAGTATGACATAAGTTAAATCAGTCATCCAAAACAGCGGATGACGGTCTAGTATGATATCACGCAGGCTACCGCCACCAATGGCATTGACCATTGAAACTAAGATACAGCCAAATAAATCAAACCGCTTATACATTGCCAAAGTTGTCGCAGCGATGGCACAGGCACTGATACCAATCATATCAAGTGAGTAAATGAGCAGTTGGGTGGGAAAGTTGGTTAAGATATCCATAGTTTGTCAGAGGGTGTATTTGGTGCTAGGTTAATTAATGGGGCGTGCGTGCGTTACAGATTGGCAGATGGCAAGGTGATTAACGGTATCATACAGCTCATATTACCGTTTATTTGCCCTTAGCATCTGCCCAAATGATTTTATGTAGCTGTAAGCCAAACCGAACGGGCAGAGCGTCTTTTAAAATCCATTCTGCCAAATCGGTTGCCAGTTTCGGTGCGTGGCTTGTGTTTTCTTGGATGTTAAACATGGGTGATAGCCAAATCGTACCAACTTTATCGTCTAAAGCGTGTTTGGCAATGATATTTTTTGCCCATTCATAATCTGTGCGGTTGGCAATGACGATTTTAATTTGGTCGTGCAAGGTAAGATGGGCTAAATTTTCCCATAAGTTTTTATCAGCCTCGCCTGATGATGGTGATTTTAGATCCATGACTTTTGAGACCAATGGCGGTACATTAGCAACCGATAAAGCACCTGCTGTCTCAAGGCTAACCTCATAACCCGACTGTATCAGTTTATGCATTAATGCAATGGCATTTGGCTGAGCCAAAGGCTCGCCGCCTGTTACGCAGACACGCCAGCAAGGATATTGGGCAATATGCGTCATGATATCATCAAGCCCCCAACGCTCACCGCCTGAAAAAGAATAGGTCGTATCACAATAATGACAACGCAAAGGACAGCCTGTTAGGCGAATAAAAATTGTTGGTAGCCCAGCCGTCAGCGCTTCACCTTGTAGAGAATAAAAAATCTCTGTCAGCTTCAGACCTGCTTGCGGATCGGTGGTTGGGATTTTGGTATTTCTAAGGGTGTCTTTGGTCACGATGTTTGGCTTTTTAAGTGTCAAGTGGTGATAAAATGCGATATTGTACCAAACCTCTACATAAATGGCGAATGGATTATCAATGATGCATGCTGCTTAAATGGTACAAACTGGCTTGATAGAAAAGTTATCATCTGCATTTTAAAAAATTATCATTGTCTTGCTATTTAATTTAAACAAGCATTGTTATGACAAATATCAAAGCCAGCCACGCCCAAATGATCGCCATTAAAAACAAAAGGCTTTACATTTTTTTATAAGCGTGTATCATATTTAGCAAAATAACCGTACCAAGTGATAGTTATTTGGTGGTTATTTTGTGTTTAGGGCTTATTTGAATTGCCAAGTTATTAAAATATTAAAATAAGTACCTAAGCCGTGTTATCAACCAAAACCCATATATCAAAACCTATACAAAAAGTATGGGTTTTTTCGTCAAGCAATTATGCTTGTTCTTTCAACCCTTATCTGAGATGGTAATCCGATATGAGCGTTCACTCTATAAATCATGCCCCCACAGCCCCCAAAGATGGTGCAACCAATGACTACTACTTGACCCGTCAAAATCAGATGGAGTCTAATGTCAGAAGCTACCCCAGAAAACTCCCCCTAGCCATCGCCAAAGCCCAAGGCTGTTGGGTAACCGATGTGGAGGGTAATGAGTATCTTGACTGTTTGGCAGGTGCTGGCACATTGGCATTAGGTCATAATCATCCTGCTACCATAAACGCTATCAAAGATGTGTTAGACAGCGGTTTGCCATTACACACCCTTGATATCACCACGCCAATTAAAGATGCGTTTACCGAAAAACTGTTGTCATTTTTCCCCAAGGATTTTGTTTTGCAGTTTTGTGGTCCGACAGGGGCAGATGGTACAGAAGCTGCCATTAAACTTGCCAAAACTTATACAGGGCGTGATAATGTCATCGCATTTAGCGGCGGTTATCATGGCATGACACATGGCGCTCTTGCCATGACAGGTAACTTATCCGCCAAACAAAAGGTTGGCAATCTCATGGCAGGCGTACAGTTTTTGCCTTATCCGCATGAGTATCGTTGTCCGTTGGGGCTGGGCGGTGAGGCTGGTGTGGATGCCTTGACTTATTATTTTGAAAACTTCATTGAAGATGTTGAAAGTGGCGTGGTCAAGCCTGCCGCTGTCATCTTAGAGGCCATCCAAGGCGAGGGCGGTGTCGTCCCTGCTCCCAAAAAATGGCTGCAAAAGGTGCGTGAAGTTACCGCCCGCCACGACATTGTGCTTATCCTAGATGAGGTACAAGCAGGATTTGCCCGCTCTGGTAAAATGTTCGCCTTTGAGCATGCTGAGATTGTCCCTGATGTGGTCGTCATGTCTAAGGCGGTGGGCGGCGGCCTACCCCTTGCTGTGCTTGCCATTAACAAAAAATTTGACGCATGGTCGCCAGCAGGACATACAGGCACATTCCGTGGCAATCAGCTTGCCATGGCAGCAGGCTATAATGTATTAACCCAAATCAGCCAAAACAATTTGGCAGACAATGCACGCATTCAAGGTGAGTTTTTGCGCACAGAACTCCAAAAAATCGCGAGCCAGTACCCTTGTATCGGTCATGTGCGTGGGTGTGGTCTGATGATGGGTATTGAGATTGTGGATGAACGCCAAGAAGCTGACCACATGGGTTCATATCCTGCCGACGGTGAGCTTGCCGCCGCCATCCAAAAAGCCTGTTTTGATAATAAACTGCTGTTGGAGCGTGGTGGTCGTGGCGGTACGGTCGTGCGTCTTTTGTGTCCGATTACCATCACTACCGACGAGTGTGAACAGGTCATCACTCGCTTTAAAAAGGCGGTGGGCGAAGCGGTGAAAGCAGTGCGTGGCTGACGCTTAGCGGTTAAGTGGTGAATGCCAACCGCTCTGACGCTGATGATTTTAACAAGGCATTTTAACAAGACCCAGTAATTTGGGTCTTGTTTTTTTGTGCTATAATGTGATGGCATCATTTTTTATGATTTTGTTTATTAATAATTTAGTTTATATTGACAGATGGAGAGTACCATGACAAGCCAACAACAACGAGCCGAACTACACCGCCGTATCTGGCAAATCGCCAACGATGTCAGGGGGTCGGTAGATGGTTGGGATTTTAAGCAGTATGTTTTGGGGGCGTTGTTTTATCGCTTTATCAGTGAGCATTTTGCAGAGCTTTTTAATGATGAACAGACCGATTATACAGCACTTAGCGATGACATCATCACAGACGAAATCAAAGATGACGCCATCAAAACCAAAGGCTACTTTATCTACCCAAGCCAATTATTTGCCAATGTCGCCAAAAATGCCCACAATAACGACAACCTAAATACACAGTTAAAAGAGATTTTTACCGCCATTGAAGCCTCTGCCAACGGCTACCCATCTGAGCATGACATCAAAGGCTTATTTGCTGATTTTGACACCACATCCAACCGTCTGGGCAACACCGTCGCCGATAAAAACAAACGCCTAACCGCCGTACTAAAAGGCGTATCAGAGCTTGATTTTGGTCGTTTTAGCGAAAATCAAATTGACCTGTTTGGTGATGCCTATGAATTTTTAATTTCAAACTATGCCGCCAACGCAGGCAAATCAGGCGGTGAGTTTTTCACCCCACAAAGCGTCTCCAAATTAATCGCCCAATTAGCCCTATATGGTCAAAAAACAGTCAATAAAATCTATGACCCTGCTTGTGGTTCAGGTTCGCTGCTGCTACAAGCCAAAAAACACTTTGATGAACATCTCATCGATGAGGGTTTTTTTGGGCAAGAAATTAACCACACCACTTATAACTTAGCTCGCATGAACATGTTTTTGCACAATGTCAATTACAATAACTTTCATATTGAGCTGGGCGACACCTTAACCGAACCAAAACTTGGCGATGACAAGCCCTTTGATGCCATCGTCTCAAACCCACCTTATTCTATCAAATGGGTAGGCTCTGATGACCCTACTTTGATCAATGATGACCGCTTTGCCCCAGCTGGTGTGCTTGCCCCAAAATCCAAGGCGGATTTTGCCTTTATTTTGCACACTTTGCATTATCTGACTGCCAAGGGTAGAGCGGCGATTGTTACCTTTCCGGGGATTTTTTACCGTGGTGGGGCAGAAGCCAAAATACGCCAATATCTGATAGATAATAACTTTGTGGAATCTGTCATCGCTCTTGCCCCCAATTTATTTTTTGGGACATCGATTGCGGTCAATATTTTGGTACTGAGTAAAAGCAAACACGATAACCAAACCCAGTTTATTGATGCCAGTGATATTTTTAAAAAAGAAACCAACAACAACATACTGACCGATGAGCATATCAATCAGATT
>NZ_KV796840.1:0-51371 GCF_001809255.1 Moraxella sp. HMSC061H09 | reverse complement strand
TAACGCTGTTCGCCAACAAGACCGATATCCCCCATCAAGTGGCGATGGTGGATTATGACACCATCAAAGCGAGCGATTATAATTTGGCGGTGAGCTCTTATGTAGAAGCCAAAGATACCAGAGAAGTGATTGATATTGATGTGCTAAATGATGAGATTAAAAGCACCGTTACCAAGATTGATACGCTACGCCGTCAGATTGATGAGATAGTCGGGCAGATTGAGGGGGCGTAAGATGAGTGAATTAACGACTTCTTTGGTTGCTAGAAATAATATTTTAAACAATCAATATGCCATTAATGAACTTGAAACACATTTGCAATTGGGTGGGTTGTCATTTGAGGGTGAAACCGTTTTTACCAAAGCTCAAGTTGCTCAGATTTTGGAAATTGATATTCGAACGATTGAAAGATATTTGAGTGATTATATAGATGAATTGCAACAAAATGGTTATCGTGTTTTAAAAGGAAAATCTTTAAAAAACATAATTTTATTATATGTCTCCGACACAAATGTCGGAGACATCAGTGCAAAAACACCAGCACTGGGTATTTTTAGTTTTCGGGCGGTGCTAAATCTTGCGATGCTGGTTACAGAGAGCGAGCGAGCTAAGTTTATCCGCTCAAAAATGCTAGATATCGTGATTGATGTCATCAATCAAAAAGCAGGTGGCTCAACCAAATACATCAACCAAAGAGATGAAAACTATCTTTCTAGTGCTTTTACGGAAGAAAACTATCGGCGACAGTTTACAGACGCTTTAAAAAACTATCTAGAAATGGATAGGCATAAATATATTGTTTATACCAATAAAATTTATAAAGCAATTTTTTGTGGAAATGCTCAGGAGTACAAAAAAATCTTAGACCTTGCCAAAAAAGATAGAGTCAGAGATACCATGTATACTGAAGTGTTGCAAATTATCGGTAGTTTTGAAAATGGCTTGGCAACCCAAATGAAAGAATTATCTGAAAAATTAGGTAGGAAATTGTATCCAAAAGAACTGGATGAATTGATTAAACAAGCCGAGAATAGTCCTTTTATAAAACCTTATATTTTGGATGCTAGAATAAAAATGTCTAGCCGTGATTTATGTTTTAGAGATGCTTTACATTATAAATTACAACAATATGTTCAAGTAGTGCCACAAGGTGATTTTGAGAAATTTTTGGGTGAAAAAAGTCGCTCGCTCCAAGAACAGCTATCCGACCCTGAAACTTTGGCGGTATTAAAACGCTTAAAGGATAGATGATGGAGCTTACGATATTTTATTTTGATGTAAATTACGCAATAGCTACTCATGACTGGATTATTGAGCAATCAGGCGGATTGTCAGGTGTATACCCTGATGGCTATGGTAAGATTGAAAGTGTGCTAGAACATATCCAAAACGATTTTTATTATCCCAGTTTTGAAGATAAATTAACACATTTGGTGTATTCTATCAATAAACTTCATGCTTTTTGTGATGGTAATAAGCGTTCAAGTTTGGTTTTGGGTGCGTATTTTTTGGAATTAAATGGCTATGATTATTGTGTCAAAAAATTTACTTTGGAGATGGAAAATATTGTCGTTTGGCTGGCTGAAAGTAAAATATCCAAAGAAGTATTATGTAAATTGATAGGCTCTATTATTAATTATGAAGATGAGTACTCTGAAGAATTAAAATACGAACTTATCTGCTCAATGCAAGGTTGGGAGAATTAAATCATGCACCCATTTTTACAACAATTATTACAAGGGCAAGCGGTAGAGTGGAAAACTTTGGGGGAGGTTGCAAACTTAAATCGTGGTAGAGTGATGTCAAAAACCTATTTGGCTGATAACATTGGGGAATACCCTGTTTATAGTTCTCAAACGGCAAATAATGGAGAAATTGGCAAAATTAATACATTTGATTTTGAAGGAGAATTTATTACTTGGACAACCGATGGAGCAAATGCAGGAACAGTTTTTTATAGAAATGAAAAATTTTCTATTACCAATGTTTGTGGTTTGATTACATTGAAATACGATTATTTAACTTATAAGTTTTTATTTTATTGGCTGTCAATCCAAGCTAAAAAACATGTTTATTCAGGAATGGGAAATCCGAAGTTAATGAGTAATCAAATGGAAAAAATCCAAATCCCAATCCCGCCCCTATCCGTCCAAAGTCAAATCGTGCAGATTTTGGACACATTTACCGAGCTGACCGAACAGCTGACCGCCGAGCTTAGCATGAGACAAAAACAATATCACTATTATCGGGATTTGTTATTATCAGAACATGAATTGGCAAAAGTGGGATTTGAGTGGAAGCGTTTGGGGGAAGTGGCTAAGATTAAGCATGGCAAAGATTGGAAAAAATTAGCTATTGGTGATATCCCTGTTTATGGTAGTGGTGGCATTATGGGTTATGTGGATACATTTTCTTATGACAAGCCAAGCGTTTTAATTCCACGAAAAGGATCAATTACTAATTTATTTTATGTTGAAACACCTTTTTGGAATGTTGATACTATTTACTATACTCAAATTGACACAAGCCAAATTTTACCAAAATTCCTTTACTACTTTATAAAAACAATTGATTTGATGCAATTAGATACAGGGTCAGGCAGACCGAGTTTAACTCAGGCAATTTTAAATAAAATCCAAATCCCAATCCCACCCCTATCTATCCAAAGTCAAATCGTGCAGATTTTAGACACATTTGACGCGCTGACCCAATCCATAAGCGATGGTCTGCCCAAAGAAATACAGCTACGCCAAAAGCAATATGAGTATTACCGTGAGCTGCTGCTTGGGTTCCCAATGATTTAAGATGAGATTCCAAAAAATAACTGATAAACATTCTAAACTTATAGAAGGGAGTTGCGATGCATATTGATCTTACTGGTAATGATTTATTCATACGCAATAAAATTATATTTGATAAAAAAGTTAATTTTATTTTTGGTAAAAATGGTTGTGGGAAGTCTACAATCACTAAATTGGTAAAAGATCAATGCAATAACTATGATGTCAGAATATTTCAAGGATTTGAGAGTGTTATTAGTGAAAATAATACTCTAGATACCGTTATTCTAGGAGAAGAAAATGCTCAAATTAATCAAGAAATATCTAAAAAAGAAAACCAAATAGAGGGTATTAGAAAGGATATAGAATCCATTCGAAAGAATATCATCAATAATGGAACGGAAAATTTATGGAAAGAGTATGAGGCAAAACAAAAAGAATTAGAAAATATTCAAAATGAGATTGATGATTTTTGCAGAAATAAAGCAAGAGAGATCAAAAATCGTAGTTTGAAGATATCTTCAACATCATATGATATCGGAGCATTTAAAAAAGATATATTATATGCTAAAGGCTTGGAGACACAAGAGATTGAAAAGCTTGAATCATTACTGAGGTCTGAAGTTAAATCAGCTCAAATAATAAATAAACTAAACATCAATCTAAGCAATGAATTAATGGATGTAAATACATTGCTTCAAGAAAAAGTTGTAGAAAAAACGAGGTTAAGTCGTTTGGATGACAACGCTCAAAAAAGAGATTTTGCTGAAAAAGGACTGGTTCTACATCAAGCAGGAGATCATTGTGTCTTTTGTAATCATATTGTTTCAGAAGAAACATTAGCAGAACTAGCGAGTTATTTTTCGGCAAATGAGGTGAAAAATTTTAGATACGAGATAAAAAATAAAATTGAAAAATTAAAATCTTATATCAGCGATATTCAAAATATCAGTATAGATAGCTCAAATTTTTATGCCGATTATCAATCTAAAATTGATGAAATCAACCATGATATAGAAAAATTAAAAAATGAATATCAACATTTTTTAAACGAATTAATGTCCAAATTAACTAATAAGTTGGCTTATTTATTTGAAGAGTGTGAAAAACTCACTCTGACTTGTCCTGATAATATTGATTTTATGATTGATCATTATAATCAGATTGTGAATGACAATAATAGTAGCGACTTAATAAAAAAACAAACAGATGCTCGTGAAGCCCTGCGTTATCATTTTGTGAAAGAGTATTGTGATGAATTTCAATACGAAGTAAATAAGTCTAAATTGGCTCAACATCAGAGTCTGCTTCAAGCTTTAAAAAATAAAGTTGATGATGAAAAATCAAATATCAAAGCATTAGAAAATCAAATTAACGGAATTGAAGAAAATATCAAGCAATTATTGGAAAGTACAAAAAATGAAAAAATTCTAGTTGAAAGAATAAATAAGAAATTAAAACTTTATGCCAGTTTTGAGCTGATTCATCAAGAGACAAGCAATGATTATAAAGTCAAGTGCTTAAGAAATTTAAATATAAGAAGCGTTCAAGAGCTATCTACTGGAGAGAAAAATCTGATTGCTTTTTTATATTTTATTGAAAAATTAGATGAATTGATTGATAACTCTAATTTAAATCAAAGATGTATTGTTTTTGACGATCCAATGAATTCCAATGATGATGCGGTTCAGTATTTAATTATTGAAGAATTGCAGAGATTAAAAGATAAGCATCTTTGTGATAATGATATATTTATTTTATTAACACACAATATTCATTTCTATTTAAATGTAAAATATGGTTGCAAATATGATAAGTGTAATTTTTATCATTTAAGAAAGGTTAAAAATAGCGTTGATATATTTAGAATAGTTAGTGCAGAAAAAGATTTTAAAACAAACTATGCTGCACTTTGGCAGGAGTTACAGTTTCTTTTGAGTCAGGATAATGCTAGCCCAAACATGCTTTTAAATCCTATTAGAAGGATTATTGAAACTTATACTAAATTTAATGGATTGAATCAAAGTGATTTTTTTGTCAATACACCAGGTGCAAGAAAGTTATTCAATGTGAATTCTCATTCTATAGATGATTTAGAAGCCGAATTAAATGGAAAATTAAAACAAGAGATTGTTGCGTTATTTAAAAGTTGTTTTGAAGAAAATAATGCTATAGCACATTTTCAGAAATTTTTTGGAGATAACTCATGACAACCCAAACCACCCCCATCACTGAAACCAATCATTTTATCGTACTGGATAAATATGACAAAATCGAGCAGGTCGGTAGCTATCAGACCGAGAGTGAAATGGAAAAGGAGTTGATCGCCGACCTTGTGGCTCAAGGCTACGAATATCGCACCGATCTAAATACGCATGATAAATTACTTGCCAATGTGCGTGCACAGTTACAGAAGCTGAATAATACAACTTTCACTGATTCAGAATGGCATCGCTTCGTGGCTGAATATTTGGATAAGCCCAGTGAGCATATGATAGAAAAAACTCGTAAGCTGCATGATGACAGTGCTTATGATTTTGTGTTTGATAATGGGCGTATCCAAAATATTCATCTGCTGGATAAGATGAATCTGGGCAATAATAAGCTGCAAGTCATTCATCAATTTGAGCAAACAGGCACACACGCCAACCGCTATGATGTGACCATTTTGGTCAATGGTCTGCCATTGGTGCAAATTGAGCTAAAAAAACGAGGCGTTGCCATTCGTGAAGCCTTTAACCAAATCCACCGCTATACCAAAGAGAGCTTTAATAAAGACAATTTGCTGTTTAAATACTTACAAATCTTTATCATCTCAAACGGCACCGATACCCGCTATTTTGCCAATACCACCAAACGAGACAAAAACAGCTTTGATTTTACGATGAATTGGGCAAGGGCGGATAATACGCCGATTAAGGATTTAAAGGATTTTAGTGCCACATTTTTTGAAAAGAAAACCCTATTAAATGTACTCATCAATTATAGTGTATTTGATATCCGCCAAACCCTGCTTATCATGCGACCGTATCAGATTGCGGCGACCGAGCGGATTTTGTGGAAAATTGCCAGTTCATACCACGCCAAAAACTGGTCAAACCCAACCAGCGGCGGCTATATTTGGCACACCACAGGTTCAGGCAAGACGCTGACGAGCTTTAAGGCAGCAAGACTTGCCACAGAGCTTGATTTTATTGATAAAGTGTTTTTTGTGGTGGACCGTAAGGATTTGGACGAGCAAACCATAAAAGAGTATAAGCGGTTTAGCCCTGACAGCGTCAATGGCTCAACCAGCACCACCCAGCTAAAACAAAATTTAGAGCAAGATGATAATAAAATCATCGTGACCACCATTCAAAAACTCAATAACTTAATCAAATCTGAAAATAACCTGCCCATTTATGATAAGCAGGTGGTGTTTATCTTTGATGAATGCCATCGCAGTCAGTTCGGTGAAGCCCAAAAAAATATCCAAAAAAAGTTCAAAAAGTTCTATCAATTTGGCTTTACAGGCACGCCGATTTTCCCTGACAATGCCAGCGATGCCCAAACAACCGCCGATGTGTTTGGTCAGCAGCTACATTCTTATGTCATCACCGATGCCATTCGTGATGAAAAGGTGCTTAAATTTAAGGTGGATTATCATAATGTTTTGCCCAAGTTTAAAACCGATGAAAACGAGCAAGATTTGGCAAAACTCTCCGCCGCCGAAAACCGTAAGGCACTCATGCACCCTGAACGCATTCGTGAGATCAGCCGCTATATTTTGGACAGATTTCACCAAAAAACCCACCGTAACAACGCCACAGGCAAGGGCTTTAATGCCATGCTGGCGGTCAGTAGCGTTAATGCTGCCAAGCTGTATTACAAAACGCTAAATAACCTTCAAAAAGACCATGCCAAGCCATTAAAAATTGCCACCATTTTTTCTTATGCTGCCAACGAAGCACAAGACGCCATCGGTGAGATTGAAGATGAGAGTTTTGAAGTGTCAGCGATGAACAGCACCGCCAAGGAGTTTTTGCAGTCTGCCATTAACGATTATAACGCTTATTTTAAGGAAAATTTTGGCGTCAGTAGCAAAGAGTTTGAGAATTATTATAGGAATCTCAGCAAGCGGGTCAAAAACCAAGAGATAGATTTGTTGATTGTTGTGGGCATGTTTTTGACAGGGTTTGACGCCCCAACGCTAAACACCTTATTTGTGGATAAAAATTTGCGTTATCATGGCTTGATACAGGCGTATTCTCGCACCAACCGCATTTATAACGCCACCAAGACCTTTGGGAACATCGTTACCTTTCGTAACCTAGAAGAGCCGACCATTGAAGCCATTAAATTATTTGGCGATAAAAATACCCGCCATGTCGTGCTAGAGAAGCCCTTAGATGACTATTTAGATGGCTATACCGATGTATTGTCAGGCGATGCCCATCGTGGGTTTATTGCCATCATCAATGAGCTAAACGAACGCTTTGGCGAGCCTGATAATATCATCAGCGAAACAGACAAAAAAGACTTTGCCAAACTGTTCGGTGAATATCTACGCACCGAAAACGCCCTAAAAAACTTTGATGAATATCAAGCGATGATGGAGCTAAACCGCCTGCCAGCAATCAGCGATGAGATGGACGAGGCGACGGCAGCCCAAATTGCCCAAAGCATTCAAGAGATTCAAAATAAATACCAACTTGATGATGACACTTTGGGCAGATTGGACGCCATCGCTTTGCCAAGTGAGCGGATGATACAGGATTATCGTTCTACTTATAACGACATTTGTGATTGGATCTCTCATAACAAACACGCCCAAACACAGGCAGATTCTACCATCAGTTGGGATGATGTGGTCTTTGAGGTGGATTTGTTAAAATCCCAAGAGATTAATTTAGATTATATTTTGGGGCTGATTTTTGAGCATAATCAACAAGCCCAAGATAAAACCGCCATCGTCGATGAGATTCGCCGCCTGATTCGTTCAAGTTTGGCGCACCGTGCCAAAGAAAGTCTGATTGTGGATTTTATCAATCAAACCGACTTTGATGAGTTGCCTGATAAAGCAGGCGTGATAGAGTCCTTTTATCAATTCGCCCAAGATAGGCAGAAAAAAGAGGCAGATGGGCTCATCACGGATGAAAATCTAAACCAAGATGCCGCCTTGCGTTATATCGCCGCATCGTTAAAACGAGGATACGCCAGCGAAAACGGCACAGGGTTAAATGACATGTTACCCAAAATGAGTCCGCTAAACCCCAACTATCTGACCAAAAAACAAAGCGTATTCCAAAAAATCGCCCATTTTGTGGAAAAGTTTAAGGGCATTGGTGATTTGGCTGGGTTATTAAATAAGGAACACAACTGATGGCACAACATTCATTTTTACAAAATCTGTTACAAGGGCAGGCGGTTGAGTGGAAAACTTTGGGGGAAGTGGCTGTTATAGGCACAGGAAACTCAAATCGCCAAGATGAAAGTGAAAATGGAGATTATCCATTTTATGTTCGTTCAAAAAATGTTTTACGCTCTGATAGTTATCAGTTTGATGAAACCGCCATTGTTATTCCAGGGGAAGGGGGCGTTGGTGATATTTTTCATTATGTGGAGGGCAAGTATGCCTTACATCAAAGAGCGTACAGAATTTGCATTCATGATGGGGATATTAATACTAAATTCTTATATCATGTTATGCGTAATAGTTTTAAACAATATATATTATCAAAAAGTGTGGGTGCAACTGCCACATCAATTAGAAAGCCGATGTTAGAAAAGTTTCTAATCCCAATCCCACCCCTATCCGTTCAAGCCAAAATCGTGCAGATTTTAGATACATTTACCGAGCTGACTGAACAGCTGACCGCCGAGCTTGGCATGAGACAAAAGCAATATCAATATTATCGTAATAAACTATTGACATTTGATTTTGAAGCCGTACAATCCTTGGCGACAGCGAGCGACAGCGAGCGACAGCGGATGGCACTGGTATGGAAGACTTTGGGTGAGGTGGGTGAGCTTATTCGTGGTAATGGCTTAACCAAAAAAGATTTAACAGATGATGGTGTGCCTGCCATTCATTATGGGCAAATTTATACACGCTACGGACTAAGTACAGAAAAAACACTTTCTTTTGTTTCAACAGAATTAGCCAAAAGATTAAGAAAAGTGGATACAGGCGATGTTGTCATCACCAATACCAGTGAAAATTTAGCCGATGTTGGCAAATCATTGGTATATTTGGGCAAAGAGCAAGCGGTAACAGGTGGGCATGCGACTATTTTTAAACCTAATAAACAAATCATTTTGGGTAAGTATTTTGCTTATTTTACCCAAACTGATAATTTTGCCACACAAAAAAGAAAATATGCCAAAGGTACAAAGGTTATTGATGTCTCTACAAATGATATGGCAAAACTTAAAATCCCAATCCCGCCCCTATCTGAACAAGCCCGAATTGTCACCATTTTGGACACATTTGACACGCTGGTCAATTCCATCAGCAACGGTCTGCCCAAAGAAATACAGCTGCGTCAAAGGCAATATGAGTATTATCGCAATGTACTGCTTGGGTTTTAGCGTACCTGTTTTGGGCGACTGATGGCGTGCCAATTTTTAAAAAATGTGTTAGAATCAAAGTTTTATTTAACATTGAGAGCCTGCCTTTATGTCAAGCACATCCCATCTATCCAAACACAAACAAGCCCTACTGTGCAACGACCCACAATCCATCGCCGATTATGAACGCACGATGACGCACGCCGTCCAAGCGGTCAAGACATGGCTACAAGATGATAACATGTATACAGGTGGCAGTATCAGCCAGTTGCGTTCACAGATTGCTTTTAACCCAACCAAAGACGGCTTAGGCATTGATGGGGCGTTAGAGCGTGCGATAAATCTGTTTTTAAACAACAGCCTAAAAGTACATCATCCGCATTCGCTTGCTCATTTGCATTGCCCAACCATGGTAACATCACAAATCGCCGAGATACTCATTAACGCTACCAACCAATCAATGGACTCATGGGACCAGTCGCCAGCAGGCTCGCTCATGGAGGTTTTGCTCATTGACTGGTTACGCCAAAAAGTGGGCTATGGGGCAGGGCAGGCAGGCGTGTTCACATCAGGCGGTACGCAGTCTAACCTGATGGGCGTGCTTTTGGCTCGTGATTGGTGTATTGCCAAACATTATACCGATAAAGACGGCAAACCGTGGTCGGTACAGCGTGATGGTATCCCCCCTGATGCCATGCAAAATGTCAAAGTACTGTGCTCCCAAAATGCCCATTTTAGCGTACAAAAAAACATGGCGATGATGGGCATGGGTTTTGCTTCGGTTGTAAGCGTCCCTGTCAATGACAACGCCCAAATGGATACCCAAGCCTTAGCCGATATCATGGCAGATTTGCACGCCAAGGGTAACATCGTGGCGTGTGTTGTGGCAACGGCAGGGACAACCGACGCAGGGGCGATTGACGACATTAAAGCCATCCGTGCCTTGTGCGATAAATTCGGTGCGTGGTTACATGTAGATGCGGCGTGGGGCGGGGCGTTATTACTGTCTAATGATTATCGTTCTATGCTGGACGGCATTCATCTGACCGATTCGGTGACGCTGGATTTTCATAAGCACTATTTTCAAAGCATCTCTTGTGGGGCGTTCTTGCTAAAAGATGAGCAAAATTACCGCTTTATGCACTATGAGGCGGAGTATCTCAACTCAGCCTATGATGAAGAGCATGGCGTGCCAAATCTGGTCTCAAAATCCTTGCAAACCACACGCCGATTTGATGCCCTAAAACTGTGGCTGACGATAGAGGCGTTGGGCGAAGAGCTGTACGGCTCTATGATTGACCATGGGGTAAACTTAACAAAACAAGTGGCGGATTATATCCGTCATGCTGATGGGCTAGAATTGCTCGTTGAACCGCAGTTTGCTTCTGTGCTGTTTCGTGTCGTGCCAAAGGGTTATCCTGATGAGTATTTGGACAGCCTAAACCAAAATGTGGCAGATGAGTTATTTGCCCGAGGGGAAGCGAACATTGGCGTAACTCGTGTCATTGACAGCCGCCAAGATGTGCAGTCGTTAAAGATGACGACACTTAGCCCCATCGCAACGCTTGAAGATGTCAAAGCCTTGCTGGATCAAGTATTAGCAGAGGCACACAGAATTGGCGATGCCATCAAAGACGGCACTTATACGCCGCCCATTGGGTGAGTTGGGCTGTGCGGTCGTGAAGATCAGCGTTTGAGGTCTTATACGCCGCCCATTGGGTGAGTTGGGTGTTTTTGTTTTGAATGAATAAAAGTAAACAAAAGCCGCTTTGATCAATCAGCGGCTTTTTATTATTCATTATTCATGCAATGCCTTATAAATCGTACCAGCCAGCATGGGCCCAATGCCTTTGACCTGTGCGATCTCATCTTGTGATGCACCAAGCAGCTGTTGTATACCGCCAAAATGATTTAATAAATCACGCCTGCGGACTTGCCCAAGTCCTGGGATAACCTCAAGCACTGAGCTTGAGCGTTTTTTATCTCTTTTTTTGCGGTGGGCGGTGATGGCAAATCGATGCGCTTCATCTCGAATTTGCATGATGAGATGCAAAGCCTTGCTATCAGCGGGCAAATCTATCGGCTCATGTGTCACAAAATGTAGTACCTCAAGACCAGCTTTACGCCCCTCACCTTTTGCCACACCGACAAGCAAAGTATCGGTTAATTTGCCAAGCTCGCTTAATACTTCGATGGCAACATTTAATTGACCCTTACCACCATCAATCAATAATAAATCAGGTAACGGATGTTTGGTATAGCGACGCATTAAGACCTGACGCATGGCCGCATAATCATCGCCTGCGGTAATATCATGAATGGCATATTGACGATAATCACGCTTTTTTGGGCCATTTTGGTCAAACACCACACATGAGCCGATGGCAGCTTCGCCCATGGTGTGGCTGATGTCAAAACATTCAATACGGTCAATGGTGCAAGTGGTGATGGGGGCAAGCACTTGTTTTAACTGCTCAAATCGTGCTTGTAGCTCCCGACTGTCTTTGAGCTTGGCTGATAACGCATTATTGGCATTTAAGTTTGCGATGGATAACCAATCATCACGGTGTGTGGTTACTTTGTGCTTAATCGTGGTGCGTTTGCCAAACTGTACTTGCAAAATATCTGCCAATATAGATGCCTCTTCAATAGCAACAGAGCTGATAATTTCATCAGGCAAATCATCACTCACCTGAAAATAAAACGACAATAAAAATTCTTTTAAACGCTCTTGGTTGCTCTTAATGGCTGGTTCGATATCATCAGGAAAATAGTTTTTTACCCCCAATACCTGACCGCCTCGCACCGTCAAAACACACACGGCAACCGCACCAGCATCAGCAGCAATGGCAAAGACATCCGCTTCACCCTGTAGGCGAAATACTGCCTGTTTGGCTTGTAAATCGCTAATCATGGCAAGCCGATCTCGATAAAAGGCGGCTTGTTCAAAGTTTAATGCCGCAGCAGCTTCCTCCATTTTTTTGACCAAAATGGCTTGCACTTCATGAGAATGCCCCTGTAAAAATGCCAAAGCAGCACGCACATCGGACTGGTATTGTTCGGCAGAAACCATACCAACGCAGGGCGCTTTACACCGTTTAATTTGGTATTCTAGACAAGGACGCTGCCTTTGTGCAAAAAAACTGTTCGTACAGCTTCTAATCATAAATAATCGCTGCATCAGCTGTACTGATTCTTTGGCATTGCGTGCCGATGGATAAGGACCAAAAAAACGCCCTTGAGTATACCGACCTTTACCACGACCAATGGACAGTCTGGGAAATTTATCCGTACTGATATAGATGTATAGATAAGATTTATCATCTCTTAGTAGGACATTATAAGGCGGTCGATGGTTTTTGATGAGATTTTGCTCGAGTAATAACGCTTCGGTTTCGCCACGGGTGATGATAATCTCAATCTGTTCAATGCGTTGTACCAGTGCTTGGGTTTTTGGGTGTTCGATGGTTTTGGCAAAATAGCTACCAACACGATTTTTTAGTGATTTTGCTTTACCAACATATAAAATTTCGCCTGATTTACCCAGCATTTTATAAATGCCTGGACGATTGGGTAGGGCGTTGGCGTGTTGTTTTAGTCGCTGTCTTTTTTGTGTTGGGCTTTCAGCTTGGGGGTGTGTTGTTGTCATGATATGAATATCAATTTAAGTAATGAATAACATTAAGAAGCTTAAAATAAAAAGAGCGTTAAGATAAAGCGGGATTGAGTGAACTTTATTGTAAAATATGATTCATTAAAGTATCAAAATCATCAAACGCAGCATCAGGGTTTGCTAAATCAATTTTTTCACCATAATTATAGCCATAACGCACAGCAAGCGTAGTTATGCCAGCGGCTTGCCCTGATAAAATATCATTTTTGGAATCACCAACCATAATGGCATCAGTCGGTGCGATGCCCAGTGATTGACACAGGTATAATAAAGGCGTTGGGTCGGGCTTTTTGACGCTGAGCGTATCACCGCCAATCACTTGGTCAAACAGTGTCAGCCATCCAAAATGTGATAAAATTTTAGGCAAATAACGCTCAGGCTTATTGGTACAAATTGCCAAATAAAACCCCGCTGCTTTTAATCGTTCAAGCCCTTGTATAACCCCTGCATAGCTTTGCGTATTTTCAATTGTTTTATGGGCATATTCTGCCAAAAATAACTCATGGGCATGATGAATCATAGCATCATCATGGATATGCTGTGTCAGCATTGCCCGCTCAACCAATTTTAGCGAACCATTGCCCACCCAGCTTTTGATGATATCAATTGGCATAGTCGGTAAGTTAAGCTTGGCATACATGCCATTGACCGCTGCCGCCAAATCAGGGGCACTATCGATAAGCGTACCATCCAAATCAAATATAATCAGTTTTTTGTCGGTCATTGACAGTGTTTGCATAATTTTCCCTTGTTCTTAAAAATTTGGCGGCTGTTTGGTATTTTTTAAATCAGTCAATTTTTACCATTTGTCATATAATGACAAAGTACAAATTTAGCAATATTTTAGTGCATTTTTTGGCGAAGTTTTATGAAAACTGGTCATTGGTTGCAAAACTTTACACAGTACCTATAAAACTTGCACAGTTAATAAGAAATATTTTGTTACTATAGGGGCGTCATTTGGAACAAGACAGTTATTTGTAAATAGTTATTTGCAAAAGACGGCTAAAAGACAGAACAGCGTTTGTTTCAGTGATTAACTAGGAGAAAAACAATGAAAACTTTAAAAACACTATTGGCAGTATCAGCTTCTTCGTTATTGGCGATGAGTGCTAACGCTGCCATCAGCTATGGCAATTCTGCTGATGCCCAACCTTATGTTGGTGCCAAAATTGGTCAAGTAGATGCCAAGCAAATCAACGGTAAAAATACCGCTTATGGTATTTATGCAGGTTATAACTTTGACCAAAATTTTGGCGTAGAAGCCGAATTTGTTGGTTCAGACGCCAAAGAATTTAATGCAGGTATGAGTCCTGTAAAAGGTGATGTGAAGTCTTTTGGTGCTTATGGCACATATCGCTATAACTTCATCAATACCCCATTTTATGCCAAGGGCAAATTGGGCATTGCTAAGACTAAAGTAGATGTTACCAGCCGTAATGCAACTACATACTCAAACAAAAGCGACAAAACCAGCCTAGCAGGCGGTGTTGGTGTTGGCTTTAAACCATTAGCAAATGTGGGCGTTGAAGCAAGCTACAACTATCTATCAGAAGATGCCAATGCAATTAGTTTGGGCGCTCATTTGGCTTTCTAATTGCCAATTGCTTGAACAACATAAAAAAGATCCTCGAATTGAGGGTCTTTTTTATTGGTCAGTTTATCCGTAAGATAAGCCATCATGATAAATTATCTTTGCTTAAATGATGGCCAAAGTGTGGCGATGTTTTAAAGGGGTGTTATCCCAATGCTCAATGGCATGGCGAAGAATCTCATGCGGTTTGGCGGCATGCATTTGTTTGACGGTGTGTTGACCTAATAGCTTTAGTGCGTATAAAAGCATTTCACTGGGCTTGGTTGTATTGATTGGTGTGGCAAGATTTTGTTTGGATAGCTTTTGCCCATCTGTATTCATCAATAATGGCAAATGATAAAAATAGCTCGGTATTGGTAGGCGACATTTATGTAAAATATTAATTTGAGCGACTGTCATGGGCATAATATCCAGTCCACGCATGATGTGAGTGATATTTTGCAAACCATCATCAATGGCACAAGCCAAAATATAATTAATCATTTGGTTTTGGCGTTTGACCACAACATCACCAAGGCTTAACGCAGGATTATCCCAAATCACGCCTTGTAGCTCATCTACAAATGCTGTCTCAACATTGGGCAGCTGTAAGCGAATTTTACTTTTGGGGTGAGATTTATCCAAATCTTTATGTAGGCAAAAGCGTGGGTAGAGGGTTGGCTGGTTGAGTGCGTGGGGCTTAGCGTTTTGATTTCGGTGTGCCTCAAGTTGTTTTCTTGAGCATTGGCAGGCATAAGTGATGTCAGATAATCGATTGGATAAAATCTCATCATAAATATCTGTGCGTTTAGATTGGTAGGTAACTTCTTTGTCCCAATGTAACCCAAGCTTATCCAAATCATGTAAAATACTGTCTGTATACTTAGGCTGACAACGCTCAAAATCCACATCTTCGATGCGTAACAGCCAATCACCACCTAATGATTTGATATGACAAAAGCTCGCTACCGCCGTGGTCAGCGAGCCTAAATGCAGATGGTGTGTAGGCGAGGGTGCAAATCGCCCAATGGGTCTAGATATCAATGGGCTATTGACCGTGATTTTGTCTTTCTTTAATTTCAGACAGTGTCTTACAGTCGATGCATTGTGTCGCCGTTGGGCGTGCTTCTAGGCGACGCAGACCAATTTCTGTACCACATGTCTCACAATAGCCATAATCTAAGGTCTCAATGTCAGCCAAAGATTTGTCAATTTTGCGGATAAGCTTACGCTCACGGTCACGGGTACGCAGTGCCAATGCAAACTCCTCTTCTTGAGTCGCTCGGTCGTTAATATCTGGCATGGTATTGGTTTCTTCGTGAATATAAGTCTTTGTGCGTTCAGCTTCTGTAATTAATTCTTCACGCCAGTTTTTTAAGATGGTGCGAAAATGTGCTAACTGTGCATCAGACATATAGTCTTCGCCTTCAGTAGGTTGATAAGGGGTAAAGGTGGCTGCGTTCATCATCCCGTTCATCCTTATGGGTGCAAGTATTCATGATAAAACAAAGCTTGCAGGCTATTAAACTGCCTTTCGGCAAAAAAAATTGCGGTTACTATATCAAAAGATGATTAAAATAGCTAATATTAATTTGCATTATTAAGACAAAATGAATGCGTATTTTGCACAATTTGTATGTAACTTGATACGATGCCTTTGTTGTCAATCTGTATCATACGGCAGCCAGCAGGCGTGTCAGCAATTTGAAAATTATCCACAAAAGGCATGAATTGACGGTCTGTTGAAGGGCAGCTTAGCAACTGAACCTGATGTGCTGGTAGTGGATGCAGCGTATGTACTTGATGTACATGTCCGCACAAAATCGTGTGAACATGAGCGTGTTTTTTAATCACGCACCAAAAATCTTGATGATTTTTGAGTAGATGAGCATCTATCCAATCTGAACTGACCTTTGTGGGGTGGTGGTGTAGGGCGATGATGGTTTGTTCAAAGTGAGTGGTTAAAGTTTGATCAAGCCAAAGTAGTGTTTCATGAGTTAATAACCCAAATATTTCGCCTGATACACTGGAATTTAGTAATAAAATTTGCCAATCATGCCCTGCTTGAAAAGTATACCGAAAGCAATTTTTTAGGCGTCGATCGGGTAAAATCGGCACGTGTATCCGCTCTTGGTGTGCCAAATGAATGCCAATTTCGTGTGTCACATCATGATTGCCAGCGACAGCCAAATAGGGTATTTTGGTTGCTTGTAGCTGATTAAATAACCAATCATAAGCATCGCTATTACCATCATTCACCAAATCACCTGTCAAAAGCCATAAATCTGGGTTTAGATGCTTTGCTGTCTGAAAAACTGCCAAAAATCGCTGATAACTGGGGGCTTGACCAATGCCCCCCGTCAGGTGTAGATCGGATAATTGAACGATATTAAAGGTACGGTTGTTGGTGATGTTAGGCATATTTGCTTAGGATTTTTTTGCAGGCAAAGGTAATAAAAAAACCAATGGCAAGCATGAGTACGATGGATAAGCCTGTTTGAATGTCAAGCCACACACTCCCCCAAACCCCTGCGGTAACAGCCATTTGGGCAAATATGATGGATAAAAATACCATCATCGTTGGCGATTGTGCAAACAAACGGGCAATCAAGGCAGGTAATATGAGAAGTCCGCTGATTAATAGACTGCCAACCGCCTGAAGTGCCACAGCACAAAATCCCGCCAAAAGCCCCATAAAAAATAGGTGTTGGTGTAATGGGTTAATGCCCTGAATTTGGGCAAGTGCTTCAGAGGTTGCCAGCTTAACCTGAGATTGCCAAATGCGTTTTAAAATAACTAAGCCCATTGCAATTAGTATACCCAGTCTTGGTAAATCCGACCAATCCATATCAAGCAAGCTACCAAACAAAAATCCAAGCACATTTGCTTGTTGCTGGGTTAGCTGAGTGAGTGTCAGTAACCCCAAACAAAGTAGCGTAGACGCTAACACTGCCAAGGTGGCATCATTGGGCAATCTTTTATCTTTGAGCAAGGTTAAAGCGATGATGACGGCAATGCTAATCATACCAATGCCCAAATCAGCAGGCAGGTTTAGCCATACGGCAAACGCTATACCGAGCAATGCACCATGTGCCAAAGTATCCGAAAAAAAAGCCATACGCCGCCACAAGACTAGGCATCCTAAGGGTGCGGATAATAATGCAATCAAGACACCAGCAATCCAAGCAGGTGCGATAATTGGTAGCCAGTCACTCATGCGGTGTCTCGATGTCTATGGTTGCTCTCAAGATGCTCATGATCCAGATGATGATCGCAGTGTGTATGTTGATGGATGTAAGGTGCTTGATAGCCAAAAAGTTGTACAAATTCAGGTGCGATTGCAATTTGACTTGGCACACCTTGACAGCAGATGTGTTTATTTAAGCAGATGACACGGCGAGAGCCTTTCATGACCCAATGCAAATCGTGTGATACCACAAGCATCGCACATTGTAAAAACTCAGGCAGCTGATCTAAAAACTGATACAACCAGCTTTCACTTTCTGGATCTAGCCCTTGCATGGGTTCATCAAGGATTAATAGTTCAGGCTTATCTAATAAGGCGCGCACAAGTAGCACACGCTGCGTCTCGCCACCTGATAAATGATGCATCTGTTTGGATAATAACGATGTTATCGATAACTTGTCAAAAATATCATCTTTTTGAGCTTGATTTAATCGCTTTGGATTGGCCTGTCTGAGCAAATCTATGGCACGCAAGGGCAATATGGTTGGTATGTTAAAGCGTTGAGGCACATAGCTGATATGTCGCACTTTTTTGGTGATTTTACCGTGAGTTGGAGTTAATAAGCCCAAGATAAGCTTAACTAAGGTGGACTTGCCTGCACCATTTGGACCGATTAAGCTAATCATCTCGCCTGCATGAATATTCAGGCTGACACCACTCACCAAATCGCCATCGCTCACACGATAGCTGACTTGGTCTAATTGTAGGATGATAGGCGTATTATGGCTTTTGGTGGCAATCACGGCACACGCCTTTAAGCTCTATGGTGCTACGCTCAACCAAAAAGTTTGCATCTTTGGCGGCAAAATTCATCATACTATCAACAGGAAGATTGCTACATTCTTCCACTTTTTGACAGCATCGGCAGATTAAAAATGCCGCCGCGTGCCGATCTCTGGGGTGGCAACAAGGGACATAAGCATTCATGGAACTTAACTGGTGAATCAACCCTTCTTCAATCAAAAATTCCAATGAGCGATACACGGTTGGCGGTGCGATATTGGTTTTTTTTGCATTTGCATCAGATAAGCGGCTTTGTTGAAGTGCGCTGATTAAGTCATATGCACCCATGGGTTTTTCTGCTTGCAAAATTAGCTGAAAGACCTCTTCACGCAGTGGCGTAAATCTGGCACCTCGTTTGGCACAGTAGGCTTTTGCATCAGCCAAGCGCTGCTCGGGATTTTGATGATAACTATCATGATGATGGCTATGGCAGTGATGATGAGCTGAATGCATAACAACCTTTTAAAATTGGGTAATTAATCAATAATTATCAGTGATATCCGATTATGGGTATCCAATAATCCAATCACTGTGGGAGATTGATTTAGTCCATACATTGATAAATTTGACTGTGGATTAACGATTGACTTTATTTTTATCAGTTATATTATAGCAGTAGTAGTAATTATCAATCAAGGCCATCATTTTAAGTTATATTACAAACAAAACCAAGTTATTATCCAATTTTTATGGCAAGTCTTATGTTATAAAATAACATTTTTATGACAGCTGTGCTATAATTTTAATCATTTTTAGACATCAGGGTACTTATCAATGACAACATTTGCATTACGAACGCTTTTTAAAAGCTCTGTTTTGTATCAATCTTTAAAAGCTGTGATCCTATTACCCATCACCACGATTTTTTCAGTATCTGCGATGGCTGGCATGGTCAGCGTTAGTAATTATCCGCTTGCACTTTTGAGCCATGAAGTTACCCAAGGTCAGCATGATGCCAAAGTGCTGCTTACCGCTGGAGATGTTGGGCATCATGGCTCACTCTCACCAAGTAAAGTCAAATTGGTTGAAGATAGTGATTATGTCATTTGGTTTGGGGAATCGCTTGAACAAAATTTGGTCAAAACATTGGCAGATGCACCGAATGCAATTTCATTATTACAGTTTAATGCCTTCAACCGTCTGCCTTTAAGGCATATTGATGGCAGCCAAAAACCAGATTCAGAAGATGCACATATTTGGCTTGATCCAGAAAATGCTAAAGCCATTGTGCGTGCGTTGTCTGTGGTGCATGGTCATGCCAATCCAGAGCATAAAGCCAAATATGCCCAAAATGCCACAGATTTTGAGCGGCGTATGGATAAAGCCGTCCAAAGCGTACAGGTCAATGGCATGACACCATATTGGGCGTATCATGATGCTTTTCAGTATATCGAACAGGCGGCAGGACTGAAATTTGCAGGGGCTTTGACGCCTGATCATCACTTAAACCCAAAAGCCAGCCAATTTAAGCGACTGAATCAAACAAGACCGCAGCCATTTATGTGCCTTGCGTCTCAAGGGGTGGTCTCAGACGGCATTAAAAATAAACTTGGTAATGTCAATGTGACTATTATTCAAGAGGACATGAGTGGCATGGGTGAAGATTTTATCAGTGCATGGGTGGCACAGGTGAATGCACTACAAACATGTGCTGGCATCAAATAATTCTTGCTTCGTGTCAGATGGCTCTTTATAATCAAGCCTTTTAATCAAAATCAAAATCAAAATCAAAATCAAAATCATGAAGCTTATGAGCCGTCCTGCCCAGCGTAATAAAAAATCTGCCATCTATCAAGTCCAAATGCGTCAAATTTGGGTCGTTTTGGGCGTCATGATATTTGGCTTGGTACTCAGTTATGTGATGGCAGATGGCGATAGGCTGATTGCCAAAGGTTTGTCGATTGGTGCTTTGATTGCCTTTATTGGACAGTTGATTTTTACTCGCATCGCTTACCACACTGTGGGTGCTAAGCACGCTCGTCAAATCATGCTGAATACTTATTTGGGCTTTGTGATCAAATGGGCGACGACCTTAGCTTTATTTGCTTTTGTGTTCTTAAAGATTCAACCAATCAGCACAGTTTCGGTTATCATAGGATATATCATCTTGATTATCAGCCAAAATTTGGTCTTGATCAAGATGAAATAATTTGCCCATAAAATCCCCACTTGCATCATTTGTATCAGAATTATCAATCAATCAACCCATAAAGACCATGTATCTTAGATAGAAAATCGAGTAATGTATCAGTAGCTTTTGTGAAACATTAGATTATTTTAAAATATTAGTAATATTAGCTATCATTGATAAAACTCTTGAAAATAGTTTGATAACAAATTGTTTGCTCTTAAGAAAATCATAAAATTATGCAATTTTCCCATAAATTTGTAAAATTTCGGCAATAAAATGGTGATTTGGTCTTTACATATTGCCAACACTAAAGTAAGATACTCTATTAGTTACAAGTACAATTTATTGTTATGAATTTCATAAGTATTTATGAAATTCATTGATTTTTTAAATCAATGCAAAAGTATGGATTTTGTCGAAATTAATGGACAAGGGAAGTACGGTTGATAAAATATTAATCAGCCAAGCTGCTAACAATGGATTGAAAAGAGTTAAATGGTAACTTCGTTTTTTGATTTGGCGTTTATCACCAATTTTTCTTTTTTGAGTTAAAATAAGAAGCTTATTTATGGCAGCCGAACAGACATCTACAGAATATATTGCTCACCATTTGACCAATTGGACATTTGGACACCACCCTGAATTGGGCTGGAAAGTGGCTCATGATGCCGCTGAAGCTCAGCAGATGGGATTTATGGCGATCCATGTGGACTCCATGCTTTGGTCAATTGGTTTGGGTATTTTCTTTTTGGCGCTTTTTTGGGCGGTTGGTCGTAAAGCGACTTCAGGCGTTCCAACTAAGCTACAAGCTTTTGTTGAGATGATTGTTGATTTCGTAGACAACAGTGTTCGTGAGTCTTACAATGGTCCATCAAAGCTGATAGCACCGCTGTCATTGACGATTTTTGTGTGGATTTTTTTGATGAACTTAATGGATTTGGTGCCTATTGACTGGATACCAAGCCTGGCTCAATGGGTAGGTTCATTAATGGGTCATGATCCACATCATGTATATTTCAAAATTGTACCAACCACAGACCCAAATATTACTTTGGGTATGGCGATTGGCGTATTTTTCTTAATCATTGGTTTTGGTTTGAAATATAAAGGCGTTGGTGGCTTTATTGCAGAATTTACATTGCATCCTTTTAGTGCAAAAAATCCAATTTTGCAAGCTATCTTAATCCCAATTAACCTAGTACTTGAAATTGTTACCTTATTAGCAAAACCAATCTCATTGGGACTGCGTCTATTTGGTAACATGTACGCAGGTGAGCTTATTTTCATCTTGATTGCACTGATGCCATTTTGGATTCAGTGGGCACTGAGCGTGCCTTGGGCAATCTTCCATATTCTAGTTATTACTCTTCAGGCGTTCGTGTTTATGATGTTGACGATTGTATACTTGTCGTTAATCTCAGCAGAATCCGAACATTAATTTGAACCTTTTTTAATAACCCTTGATTTTAGGTCATAAGGAGACATCATGGATCCAGTAATCGCACAGTACACACTACTTGCAGTAGCTCTACTAATCGGTGCAGGTGCACTAGCAACAGGTATTGGTTTTGCTATCCTAGGCGGTAAATTCCTAGAAAGTACCGCTCGTCAACCTGAGCTTGGTTCACAACTACAGACCAAAATGTTCATCGTTGCAGGTCTGCTTGACGCTGTACCAATGATTGGTGTTGGTATCGCAATGCTTCTATTGTTCGCCAACCCATTCGCATAAGCTGAAACCGTCAGTTTAACGACCACCTTTGGGTCTTAGAAACAAAGGTGGGCATCACCTGACTTTCACTAACAACGAGGTGATTGGATGATCAATTTAACCATTTTCGGTCAGCTGATTGCTTTTGCAATCTTTGTGCTATTTTGCATGAAGTTTGTATGGCCACCACTGATCGGCGCGATTAATGAGCGTCAACGCAAAATCGAAGAAGGCTTAAATGCCGCAGAAAAAGCAAAAGCGGATTTGGTTTCTGCTGAAAAGCAAGTAGAGGCAGAATTTGCAGCTGCTAAAACCGAAGCTGCATCTATCATTGAGCGTGCGAATAAAACCGCTAACCAAATGATTGAAGATGCTAAAGAACAAGCTCGCCTTGAAGGCGAACGCATCATCGTTGCAGCTCATGCAGCTGTAGAGCAAGAAGCTGCCCAAACTCGTGAACAACTTCGCTCACAGGTTGCCAGTCTTGCTGTACTGGGTGCCGAAAAGATTTTGCAAGACAAAATCAATGAACAAGAACACGCCAGCATGCTTGAACAGTTGGCGGCTAAGCTGTAATTAGAGGATATCATGGCTGAACTTACTACCTTAGCTAGACCATATGCCAAAGCAGCATTTGATTACGCTAAAGAGCATAATGCGATCAGCAATTGGGAAGCTTTTTTGTTGATTGCAAGCGATGTTGTACGCAATGAAGATTTTGCTTCACTGCTGAACAATCCAGCCATTTCTGCACAACAAAAAGCAGATATTCTGATGGATGCCTATGGCAAATTAACAGCAGAGCAAGCATCACAAGCGTTAACCAACTTTATAAAACAGTTGGCAGAGCATGACAGATTGGCGCTTATGCCTGAAATCACTGCTCATTACACCAAGCTAAAATCACAAGAGCTTAAACAGGTTGATGCTTATGTAACTTCAGCCTTTCCACTAACCGAAGCTCAAAGTAAAAAGCTTCAAGAGCGATTAGCACTTTCAACAGGTTCTATCGTGATTTTGCACGAATCTGTAGACCCAAATTTGTTGGGTGGAGCTACGATCAAGGTGGGTGACAAGTTTACTGATGGCTCAGTGCGTGGCAAGTTAAAACAATTAAAGACTCAGCTAACTGCGTAAGTAGTCAGCTGTCTAAATCAAAGGAAACAAGGCAATGCAACAATTGAATCCAGCCGAAATCAGCAATCTGATTAAGCAGCGTATTCAAGACCTTGACGTAAGCGCAACTGCAAAAACTGAAGGCGTTATCGTCAGTGTCTCTGATGGTATTGTGCAAATCCATGGCCTAGAAGAAGCTATGTATGGCGAGATGATCGAGTTTGAAGGCGGTGTGTATGGTATGGCACTAAACCTTGAACAAGATTCAGTCGGTGCAGTTGTACTGGGTGAATATCTGTCCCTACAAGAAGGTCAAAAAGCATATTGCACAGGTCGTATTTTGGAAGTACCCGTAGGTCCTGAACTACTTGGTCGTGTCGTCGATGCATTGGGTAACCCAATCGATGGCAAAGGTCCTATTAATGCCAAGCTGACCGATAAAGTTGAAAAAATCGCTCCTGGTGTTATCGCTCGTCAGTCTGTTGATGAGCCTGTCATGACTGGTTATAAAGCAGTTGATACCATGATTCCTATTGGGCGTGGTCAGCGTGAGCTTATCATTGGCGACCGTCAAACTGGTAAAACCGCTTTGGCAATCGATGCGATTATTGCTCAGAAAAACTCAGGCATTAAGTGCGTGTATGTTGCTATTGGTCAAAAACGCTCAACCATTGCAAATGTGGTGCGTAAATTAGAAGAAACAGGCGCATTGGCTTATACGACTGTTGTTGTTGCGTCTGCCTCTGAGCCAGCAGCATTACAATATATCGCTCCATATTCTGGTTGTACGATGGGTGAGTACTTCCGTGATCGTGGTGAAGATGCCTTGATTGTTTATGACGACCTATCAAAACAAGCTGTCGCTTATCGTCAGATTTCCTTGCTATTACGCCGTCCACCAGGGCGTGAAGCATACCCTGGTGATGTATTTTATCTACACTCACGCCTGTTAGAGCGTGCATCTCGTGTCAATGCTGACTATGTAGAAGCGTTTACGGGTGGCGAGGTTAAAGGTAAAACTGGATCTTTGACAGCATTGCCCATCATTGAGACTCAAGCAGGGGATGTATCAGCATTCGTACCTACTAATGTGATCTCAATTACCGATGGTCAGATTTTCTTAGAGTCTAATCTATTTAACTCAGGTATTCGCCCTGCGGTAAACGCTGGTATCTCAGTATCTCGTGTGGGTGGTGCAGCTCAGACCAAAATCATCAAAAAGCTCTCAGGTGGTATCCGTACAGCACTTGCTCAGTATCGTGAACTTGCTGCGTTTGCCCAGTTTGCCTCTGATTTGGATGATGCAACCAAACAACAGTTGGAACATGGTGTGCGTGTGACTGAGCTGATGAAGCAAAAGCAATACGCACCGATGTCTATTGCTGATCAAGCGGCAGTTATCTACGCCTCAAATGAAGGCTATTTGTCTGATGTACCTGTAGAAAAAATTGGTGCATTTGAAGAGGCTTTCTTACGCTACCTACGCAACGATCATGCTGCATTGATGAGTGAAATTGATGAAACTGCCAACTATAATGATGACATCGAAAGTCGTCTAAAAGCTGCAGTTGAGTCATTTAAAGCATCAGCAAGCTACTGATTGTAGCAAAGAAATATGGTGTGTTAAGCGTTGGTTTTAACGCACCATAAACCCTTTTATAATAAGTCCAGTATTGGAATAATTATGGCAAGCTTAAAAGAAATTCGTGCTAAAGTAACCAGCATTAAAAGTACGCAAAAGATTACGCGTGCAATGCAGATGGTGGCTGCCAGTAAGATGCGTCGTGCCCAAGAGAGAATGGAATTGGGTCGTCCTTATTCAGATGGTATACGCCGTGTCATTTCACATTTGGTGCAAGCGCAATCAGATTATAAGCATCCCTATATGATTAACCGTCCGGTCAATCGTGTTGGTTTTGTGGTTGTAACTTCTGACCGTGGTTTGGCAGGTGGTTTGAACATCAATCTATTCAAAAACTTGTTAAAAACAGTCAAAAGCTATCAAGAGCAGTCAGTTGAAATTGAATTTGCAGTAATAGGTGCAAAAGGCGTGGGCTTTTTTAAGAACTTTGGCGGTAGAGTAACCTCAGCTGTCACTGATTATGGCGATAACCCTGCACTTGAGCAAATTAATACACCAGTTCAAACCATGCTTGATGATTATCTCAATGGAAAATTAGATCGCATTTACTTGGTGTATAACCAGTTTATCAATGCTATGGCTCAAAAACCCGTGGTTGAACAGATTGTACCATTGGCAGAGAGTGAGTTTGATGACACTGAGCTTCAGGCACACAGTTGGGATTATATTTATGAGCCAGACACCAAAACGCTCATTGATAGCCTACTATTGCGTTACATTGAATCTGTAGTCTACCAATCCGTTCGAGAGAATATTGCCTCTGAACAGTCAGCCCGTATGGTGGCGATGAAAGCAGCGACAGATAATGCTGGTAACTTAATTAAAGATTTACAATTGGTTTATAATAAGCTCAGACAGGCAGCGATTACACGAGAAATCTCGGAAATCGTTGGTGGTGCTGCCGCTGTTTCTTAGGGAATCATTTAAGGCGTTTAATATGTTAAATCATCATATTCGCCTGACTATTTCCGCTTTACTGACGGCACTTTTGGTAACAGGTTGTGTTTCTACTGGTAATGTTGCAATGAAAGAGCAAAACCAACAAACCATTGAGCAGACCATCATTAAGGGCAAGACCAATAAGCAAGAGATTTTTGGTAGATTTGGTTCTGCTGATAGCATCTCTTTTATGATAGTGGTAATAAAATTTGGACATACCGCCATACTCGCTCCAAACCGATGGCAAGAAATTTTATCCCTTATAATTTCTTTTCTTTGGGTGAAACCATACAGACCAAAGAACTTGTCATTTTATTTGACAGCAAAGGCATAGTTTCAAATTATACTTTTAGAGAAACCGCCAACCAATCCAAAGCTGGTTTGGCAGAATAAAAAACAAGATAAGCAAGCAGGAGAACGCAATGAGCGGTCGTATTGTACAGATTATTGGTGCGGTAATTGATGTTGAGTTTAGCCGTGGCGATGTCCCCCAAATCTTTGATGCACTTCATGTTGATGGTACTGAAACCACCCTTGAAGTCCAACAACAGTTAGGTGATGGTGTGGTGCGTACCATTGCCATGGGTTCTACCGAAGGCTTAAAGCGTGGCTTGCCTGTCTCTAATTCAGGTGCACCCATTTCGGTACCAGTCGGTCAAGCAACACTGGGTCGCATTATGGATGTCCTAGGTCGCCCAATCGATGAAGCAGGTCCGGTAAATGCTGAACAAAAATGGTCCATTCATCGTGAAGCACCAAGTTATGATGAACAGTCAAATAGTACAGAACTTTTAGAAACAGGCATCAAAGTGATTGATTTGCTTTGTCCATTTGCCAAAGGTGGTAAAGTCGGTCTGTTCGGTGGTGCTGGTGTTGGTAAGACCGTTAACATGATGGAGCTTATCAATAATATCGCCCTAAAACACTCAGGTCTGTCGGTTTTTGCTGGTGTGGGTGAGCGTACTCGTGAGGGTAATGACTTCTACCATGAAATGCAAGAAGCAGGCGTTGTTAATACCGAAGATTTTACTCAGTCAAAAGTTGCCATGGTTTATGGTCAGATGAATGAGCCACCAGGAAACCGTCTGCGTGTTGCCTTAACTGGTTTGACCATGGCAGAGTATTTCCGTGATGAAAAAGACGAAGCAACGGGCAAAGGCCGTGATGTTCTGCTGTTCGTTGATAATATTTATCGTTACACATTGGCAGGTACTGAGGTATCAGCACTTTTAGGTCGTATGCCATCTGCGGTAGGTTATCAGCCGACTTTGGCCGAAGAGATGGGCTTGCTACAAGAGCGTATCACCTCCACCCAATCAGGCTCAATTACATCTGTGCAGGCGGTTTATGTACCAGCAGATGACTTGACTGACCCATCACCTGCAACGACTTTCGCTCACTTAGATGCAACGGTTGTACTAAGCCGTGATATTGCATCACAAGGCATTTATCCTGCGGTTGACCCACTAGACTCAACATCTCGTCAGTTAGACCCACAGGTTATTGGTGAGGAGCATTACAGCGTAGCGCGTGGCGTGCAAGAGGTGCTACAACGCTACAAAGAGCTAAAAGACATCATCGCCATCTTGGGTATGGATGAATTGTCAGAAGAGGATAAACTGGTGGTTTATCGTGCTCGTAAAATCCAGCGTTTCTTGTCTCAGCCATTCCATGTGGCAGAAGTGTTCACAGGGGCACCTGGTAAATATGTGGCATTGCGTGATACCATCGCTGGCTTTAAAGCAATCATCAATGGTGAGTATGACGATCTACCAGAGCAAGCATTCTATATGGTTGGCGGTATTGACGAAGTTGTTGCTAAAGCTGAAAAATTAAAAGCATAAACTGACGCAGCCACAGTCAGGTAGGGATTTGGCTGTGGCATGATCTAACGACTGCTGGTCTATTGGGAGGATGATATGGCAACTTTTAAGTGCCGAGTGGTAAGTGCTAGAGAAGAGATATATGTCGGTGATATTAGTATGTTGATTGCAAATGGTCACTCTGGCGAAATTGGCATTCTGGCGGGTCATACACCATTGATTACTTTGCTAAAACCAGGTCCTATGCGTATGAAATCTGCCGATGGATCAAGCGAAGAGGTGGTTTATGTGTCAGGTGGCGTACTCGAGGTGCAGCCTCATGTTGTGACAGTTTTGGCTGATTCTGCCGAACGAGCATATGATTTGGATGAAGCAAAAATTGCCGAAGCTCGTCGCAATGCTGAGCAGGCTTTGGCAAATCAAAGTGCCAATATTGACACAACTGCTGCTCTAACCGCATTGGCAGAATCATTAGCACAGTTACAAACCATTCAAAAATACAAAAATCGTGCTTAAGATGATTGACATGATTAAATCATGATAAAATAAAATCAGTTTAGGTTATTGTGGCGATCACATCACTTTAGGATAATTATGACTACTGAAAAAGAAAACATGCCTAGAATCTTAATCGTCGAAGATGATGAAAGATTGGCAATGCTGACACAAGATTATTTACGAAAAAATGGGCTTGATGTGGCTATTGAGACTGATGGTGCTCGTGCCATTCGTCGCATTATCGGTGAGCAGCCTGATTTGGTTGTGCTTGATGTCATGCTGCCTGGAAGTGATGGTTTGGCGGTTTGTCGTGAAGTTCGTGCACATTATCAGCAGCCTATCTTGATGTTGACTGCACGAACAGATGATATGGATCAAGTATTAGGGCTTGAAATGGGGGCGGATGATTATGTGGCAAAACCCGTTCAGCCCCGTGTGCTATTAGCTCGCATTCGTGCTTTATTGCGTCGCTCTGATACTGTGCCATCTGATACCTCTCCACAACGCTTAGAGTTTGGTGATTTGGTCATTGATAATGGTGGTCGTTCGGTTACGCTTAATGACGAATTGGTAGACTTTACCAGCGCTGAATATGATTTGTTGTGGTTGCTGGCATCAAATGCAGGTCGAATTTTATCTCGTGAAGATATTTTTGAAAGACTCCGTGGTATTGAATATGATGGTCAAGACCGTTCCATTGATGTACGTATTTCTCGCATTCGCCCCAAAATTGGCGATGACTCAGAAAACCCAAAACGCATCAAAACCGTACGCAGTAAAGGCTATCTATTTGTTAAAGAAGGCAATTAATTCACGGCATTTTGTTTCGACAAAGTGATACGTGTGAAGCCAGCTATTGCTGGCTTTCATTTTATCAGGCGCTGTTTGATATGACTTTGGTTAGTTTTACAGAAAGAAGTATCTTTTTTAGAATTTATGCAGGACTTTTGCTTGTCTGCTTATCTGTTGCTTTTTTTGCGTATCTATTGGTAGATACCATTAACCAAGAACGGGCTCAGTCTTATCGAGAAACAGTGGCAACGGGCGTTTTTTATTTGATTGGTCAAGGTGCCATTCATCAAGAAACCAACGCCCAAAAAAATTATTGGTTAAATGATATCAGTGCGTTATTTGGGAGTAATTTTGAAATTATTCCCATGGATGCTATCGAATTTAAAGCCAGAGAAATGCGTCGCATTGAAGAGGCAAAAACTGTTGTACGGTACGATCCTTACACCAATCAATCAACATTTTACCATCGTCTTGAGGGTACTGATGAGATTTTGACGGTCAAATTGGCTCAGGTTGGTGAGCGTCAAGTGCGTGCCATGACCATTTTTTTGTTAGATGATTTATCGTATTTTCATGGTTATGAGCAAAAACAGGCTCGCCTTGAATATTTGAGTGAAAAATTCAGTTATCCGATTTATCAACAGTCTATCAATAATTTGCATCTTGACCATGATCAAATTGCCAGACTAAAACGGGATGAATTGGTCATTTCTTATCAAGATGGGATTCGAGGTCAAAATTCTACCATGTCGTTCATTGTTGCCTCAGAGGTAGAAGATATGGTAATTGTAGTCGGTCCTGTGACTTTATTTAATTGGTTTCCGCTGAATCTTTTGGCAAGTGTTGCACTGATTTGTGTTTTATTGATTGCACTTGGCGTGTATGCTTTGATTTTTCCTTTAGAAAGGCGTCTTCAGTTGCTACAACTTGGTGTTAATCGTGTGGCTCAGGGTAATCTTGATACCAAAGTTCAAGTAGTGGGACAAGATGACATTGCCAGATTGTCAATGACATTTAATGCCATGACAGAACACATCAAACGCTTGATTGAATCACAAAGAGAGCTTACTCGAGCGGTATCACACGAACTGCGAACACCTGTTGCACGCATTCGCTTTGCGGTCGATATGCTTGCTGATACAGACGATGAAGACTCTCGGCAGCTGCAAAGACAGTTTATTGATGAAGATATTGAGTCGCTCAATGAATTGATTGATGAGATTTTGACTTACGCAAAGCTTGAGGAGGGTTCTCCGAAGCTTGATTGGGAGATGGTGAATTTGTGTGACCTGACCGAGCAAATTGAGCGTGAAACCAATGCATTAGGCAAGCCCATTCAACTGATTTGTAAATTACCACCTGCTAAAGCTGTGGCGATGGCAGATAGGCGGTATCTACACCGTGTGGTTCAAAATTTGGTTGGTAATGCACTGCGTTATGCACAATCAACCATCATGCTAAGTGCTGGCGTTGTTAAGGGTGAGGCGTTTATCAGTGTTGAAGATGATGGGCATGGTATTTCTGAGGAAAATCGTGAAAAAGTTTTTATCCCATTTGCCAGATTAGATGATAGCAGAACTCGGGCGTCGGGTGGTTATGGTTTGGGGTTGTCTATTGTTAGTCGAATTGCATTTTGGTTTAATGCCAAGCTATCGGTAGATGAAAGCCCAACGCTGCATGGTGCAAGGTTCATTATGAAATGGCCTGCAAAGCAAGTGGGCGTTGTGGTTGCAGCCGATGAGTTGACTCAAGACAGAGTTGAAAAAACCATCCATCAAAAAGGCAGTATTAAGCCAGATTAGCTGGCGTAGTGTCAAAATCATCATTTGGCGTATCATTAATCTGGGTCATTAACGGGATTTTGATACAAACTTGTAGCCCGCCATTGGGATGATTGATGGCCTCAACGACACCTTGATGCAGATGAGCAATGCGACTGACGATGGCAAGACCCAGTCCGCTACCTTGTGTGGTACGAGCAGACTCACCACGCTCAAACGGCTGCATAATTCGCTCCAATTGGTCTTCAGCAACGCCTTCACCTTCATCTTTGACGCATAAAACCAGTGTTGGGTAGTGATCAAAGATATGATCATTTTGTGTGTTCTGAGCTGGGGGTATGATTTTTGCGATCAAATGTATTGGCTGCTCTCCATAGCGAATGGCGTTATTGACCAAATTGACAATTAACCGCTTTATTGATAAAGTTCGGACAGGCACAGGTTGAGTAATGGTTGAGTTGTAAATAAACTGAATACCATCAAACTGAACCAAAATTTCTTTAAATATTGCATCCAAATTGGTTGGTTTAACAGGCTCATCAGAACCATCTTTCATAAAAGAGATGAATTGTTCTAAAATGGCATCCATATCTTCAATGTCATAGACCAAACCCTCACGGAAAAATTCATCAGGCAGCATCTCGGCAGTCAGCCGCATACGAGTTAAAGGTGTTCGCAAATCATGACTGATACCTGCAAGCATAATAGTGCGTTCTTTTTGGGCTTGATTGAGGGTTGTAAAGAGCCGATTAAATGCTGTATTGGCTTTGCGAATTTCATTGGGCCCTGTTTGGGTGGGTAAGGTGGTTGCGTGACCATGAAGGATATAATTGTTTGCAGCACGCTCTAATTTTTTTAAAGGACGGTTTAGTCCTCGTACCAAAACTAAAATAGTCATAATGGTCAGTAGTGGCAAGCCAAATAAAAATCCGTAAATAACGCCTGTGCTGTACTGTGAATAATACATCATCGGCTCACGAATCCAGATATCAGGATGAGCGCTGTCATGAATCCAAAGTTTGGGGGTGGGTTTGAATTTAAAATACACTTCCACCTCACGACCAAGTGATTGCGATATTTCTTCTGCCATAATTTGGGTAAGATAAACAACTACAGGTTTATCGGTGATGCTTGGAAAATCTTGGGGATTGGTGATGATTTCAATGTGCGTATTGTCTGTTAGCCATTGCATAAATTCAGGATTATCATGCCATTTATCGCCCACTGAGGTTAATAGTTTAATTTCCGTGGATAAATAACTGGCATGGTTTCTAAGCTCAGGCAAATAAAGGCTTCTCCAAAATAATGATATGGATAATGCAACACTAACAAAGACAATAAAGCATACCATGAGCAATGTTTGTAGCGTATTCGAATACAGTTTATAATTAAGTTTTGCTAAAAAAATTCGAAATTTTTTATTCGTGTTTTTATTCATGACCAGCTGCCTATGATTTGCCCAAGCGTATTTTAACACAGCTTGAACCGAGCTTTTTAAGCAAATTTTGATAAAAATTCATTTTTTGCTTTTAACTTGAGTAATTTCTTGTTATAATTAGTCTTTTAGTGGTTCAGGTTCGAACGGCTCATCCTCATTAATATCGAATCTGTACCATGCTCTAATTCTTGCAAATGATTTTTAGATTTTTATTTTATAAAAGAGAGTTATCATGGTAGTTATTCGTCTAGCTCGTGGCGGTTCAAAAAAGCGTCCATTTTATCAAGTTGTTGTTGCTGATAAGCGCGCATCTCGTGATGGTCGTTTTATCGAGAAAATCGGCTTTTTTAACCCAATGGCACGAGGTCAAGAAGTTGAAACCCGCATTGATTTAGAAGCTTATAATGCTTGGATTGCCAAAGGTGCACAGCCAACAGAGCGTGTTGCTTCTTTAGTCAAAGCTTTGAATAAAGCTGCTTAATCATTCTTATTAAGTACGGTTTGCGTTCAAATTGAGCGTAAACCGTTTTGTGCTATTTGATTTACTATTATATTGATGTATCAAAGATCCCATTTTTGGGTATTTTTAGATCATCAACCGATATTTAAGTACTTATTAACTTGTATATGACCAAGCCAAACCTTTGTAAAACAAATCTGGTACCTGATGCTTCTGAGATGATTAAGATTGCTACCTTAAAAAAACCTTACGGCATCAAAGGTTGGCTCTGGGTTTTTAGCCAGACCGACGAAAGAGCCAGCATTTTTCAGATGCAACCTTGGTGGATGAAAACGGCAACAGGGTTTAAGCCATTAACTGTTAAAGATTGGCGTATCCAAGGTCAGGGTTTGGTTGCTTGCTTTAATGAAGTGCCTGATCGCAATGTTGCTGAAACGATGAACGGTACGAGTATTTGGGTTTGTAAAGACCATTTACCTAAGCTTGCTGATGATGAATATTATTGGTCAGATTTGATCGGTTTGACTGTGATGAATGAGCAAGCAGAAAATCTTGGGGTTATCAAAGAGATGTTTGAGACAGGTGCTCATGAGATTATCTCACTTAAGCCAACAGCACAGAGCATTGATAATGAACCTCGTTTGATCCCATGGCATAGCGATGTGGTGCTTTCGGTTGATTTGAGTGCTGGGACGATGCTTGTAGCTTGGCAATCTGATTATTAGCCATCATTCGTGATTTGATTTAGGATAATTTGAGTGTTTTTTGCGGTTATCAGCATTTTGCCAGAGATGTTTAGTGCTATTAAAGACTATGGCATCGTGGGTCGTGCGGTTAAAAATGGTCAAGTGAATATCCAAGTCATCAACCCAAGGAATTTTACGACAGATAATTATAAACGCATAGATGAGCGTCCTTTTGGTGGCGGTCCTGGCATGGTGATGATGGCAGAACCGCTTGAAAAGGCAATTTTATATGCCAAAAAATTAGCTGGCAGGGCAGGTTGTGATATCCAAAATGGCAGATGCCCTGTGGTATATCTATCACCACAAGGCAAAACTTTAAGCGAGCCTTTGGTTGCCACCATGCCAAATCTTGATGGCATGATACTATTATGTGGTCGATATGAAGGCATTGATGAGCGATTGATTACTTGCTATGTTGACCAAGAGATATCTATTGGAGATTATGTTCTGACAGGTGGTGAATTGCCTGCGATGGTATTGATGGATAGCGTCATTCGGCGATTGCCCCAGATTATGGGCGATGATCTGTCCGCCGAGCAAGATTCGTTTGTTGATGGCCTTTTGGATTGTCCGCACTATACCAAGCCGCTTGATTTTCATGGTCAAACTGTACCGTCAGTTTTACTTTCAGGACATCATGCCAATATTAATAAATGGCGTTTTTTAGAGCAAGTCAAACGCACCAAAGCCCGCCGCCCAGAGCTTTGGCAAAATTTTATACCAAATAAACAGCAAGCCAAGTGGCTAAAAGACTTGGAAGATTGATTTAAATTCATTAAAATCTGTATGGTTCAGATGTAGCGTGCGTGATGCCGCTTTATTAACGATGGTATGCGACTTTTTAACCATTGCCTAACTTTGTGTTTTGCAAGAAAGTTTTAGCCTCTGCCATGATTATCAGGAGAAATCTTGTGAGTAATAAACATCCTTTAGTTCAAGTTGTTGAAAATGCACAACTAAAAGACCATCCATCATTTGCACCAGGTGATACGGTTGTTGTTCAAGTTAAAGTTCGTGAAGGTGACCGTGAGCGTCAACAGGCCTTTGAAGGCGTGGTTATCGCTAAGCGTAACCGTGGGCTAAACTCAGCATTCACTGTTCGTAAAATCTCAAGCGGTGTTGGCGTTGAGCGTGCATTCCAATTACATTCACCATTGATTGCTAGTATTGAAGTGAAGCGTCGTGGTGATGTTCGTCGTGCCAAACTTTACTATTTGCGTGAGCGTTCAGGTAAATCTGCACGTATTAAAGAAAAGTTGGGTGTTCGCAAAACTGCAGAATAATTCTGCCATTTGCCCAACCCAAAAAAAATCCCCAAGTTATCACCTTGGGGATTTTTTAGTGGATTTTCTTTATGTTTGGCTAAAAAAACCATAGAATTTTAAGACACATATCATTAAGTTAAGCTACTGGTATATTATAGATAACCTAAGTAAAGATAAGCTTAAGAAGATGATTGAGGTGAAGATGATTGAGGCGTCGCAGAGCTTGTGCATCCTTTTGGTGCAAGGTCTTTATCGACGGTGGTGGCACAATGCCAGCCGCCTGACGCTGTGTGTGACCAAGTGATACTTTGATTGTGTAAAGCATTGGCAGCGGTATTATTAAAATTTGCCTTAATAGTGCTGGTACCAGTGGCCTGCTGTGCCAGTTCAATAATTGGCTTATCTTTTATCAAATCACTTGAGATGGTCGTATCACATTTGGTACTGTCTGTAATGCCTTGGAGTAGACACATTTCAACAGCCGTACGCAGTTGGCTGGTTTCCATCATGACACGATTTACTTGGGCGGTAACGACGCGTTTTTGGTATTGAGGTATGGCAAACATCGCCAAAACGCCGATGATTAATATGACAATCATCAGCTCTATGAGAGTAAATCCTTGTTGTGCTTTCATACGATTATCCAAACAATTAAAATTCTCATTTTGCCATACCGTTTATAAATATACAATAAAAAATTATTAAAACAAGCGTTGTATTGTATCTTTAATCATCGTGCGAATATTAATCACATCAATTTAAAAGACAAACTTGGTAAATTTTTAATAGTTGTTAGCCATTTAGATATATTTATTAATTTAATAGGATATTTTTTAAATAAATATTGAGTATCTTTGGATATTTTTTGTAATTATTGCAGTTTTAGGCTATTATTATCAGTGGAGAAGTAACGCTTGTTTGTATTCAAAACAGGTAAGGTTATCTTTAGGCACTTGTAAGTTTATCAATTATTCTTGATTTGCAAGCACCGATTAAGATTATTTAGTTTAAAAGAGGATATGCTATGTCGCAAATGCTAACCGAATACAGAGTCCATGTCGCTGAGCGTGAAGTCTTAGGCGTGCCACCACAACCATTAACTGATGTCCAAACTGCCGATTTGATTGAACTCCTAAAAAACCCTCCACAAGGCGAAGAAGAGTACTTGATAGACTTGCTTGAAAACCGTGTGCCAGCAGGGGTTGACCAAGCCGCTTATGTCAAAGCCGCCTTTTTAAATGCCATCGTCAAAGGCGAGACCAGCTCCCCACTCATCAACAAAGAGCGTGCGGTATATCTATTAGGTACCATGTTAGGCGGCTATAATGTTGCACCTTTGGTTGAATTGCTTGATGATGATGAACTGGGCGAATTGGCTGCCAAAGCACTCAAAAAAACCCTTTTGGTCTTTGATGCTTTTCATGATATAGAAGAAAAAGCCAAAGCGGGCAATGCCAATGCCAAAGCCGTGCTAGAATCTTGGGCAGAAGGCGAGTGGTTTACAAATCGCTCCAAAGTGCCAGAAGAGATGACCATCACCGTATTTAAAGTCACTGGCGAGACCAACACAGATGACCTATCACCTGCCCAAGATGCGTGGAGTCGCCCTGACATTCCGCTACACGCTAACGCCATGCTAAAAAATGAGCGTGAGGGCATTCATCCAGAAAAAAATGGTGAGGTTGGTCCTTTGACCCAAATCCAAGAGCTGCTTGACAGAGGTCATCCTGTTGCCTATGTGGGTGATGTTGTTGGTACAGGTTCTAGCCGTAAATCAGCAACTAACTCTGTATTGTGGTTCTTTGGTGAAGAGATTCCCCACATTCCAAACAAAAAAGATGGCGGTGTGTGTTTGGGCGGTAAAATTGCCCCCATTTTCTTTAATACCATGGAAGATGCTGGGGCGTTGCCTGTTGAGATTGATGTAACCGAGATGAACATGGGTGATGAGATTACCCTAAAAATTGACCACGCAAATGCAACTGTTGCCGCCTTTAAAGATGGCACACAAATTGCCAAATCTAAACTAAAAACCCCTGTACTGCTAGATGAGGTGCGTGCTGGTGGTCGCATTAACCTTATCATCGGTCGCAACTTAACAAGCAAGGCTCGTGAATCCTTGGGTCTTGAACCATCCACTCTATTTCGCACCCCAGAGCAACCTGCCGATACTGGCAAAGGCTTTACCTTAGCCCAAAAAATGGTGGGTCGTGCCTGTGGTCTGCCAGAGGGGCAAGGCATTCGCCCAAATACCTACTGTGAACCGAAGATGACAACCGTAGGCTCACAAGACACCACAGGCCCGATGACTCGTGATGAACTCAAAGATTTGGCATGTCTGGGCTTCTCATCTGACCTTGTCATGCAGTCGTTTTGTCATACCGCCGCTTATCCAAAGCCGATTGATGTGGTAACGCATCACACCCTACCTGATTTTATCATGAACCGTGGCGGTGTCAGCTTACGCCCAGGCGATGGGGTGATTCACTCATGGCTAAACCGCATGTTGTTGCCTGACACCGTTGGTACCGGTGGCGACAGTCATACTCGCTTTCCTATTGGCATCTCATTTCCAGCAGGTTCAGGTCTTGTAGCGTTCGCTGCTGCCACTGGTGTGATGCCACTTGACATGCCTGAATCTGTACTGGTCAAATTCAAAGGCAAAATGCAACCTGGTATTACTTTGCGTGATTTGGTTCATGCCATTCCTTACTATGCCATCCAAGCGGGTGATTTGACGGTTGAGAAAAAGGGCAAGAAAAATATCTTTTCTGGTCGCATCTTAGAGATTGATTTGACTGAGATGGAAAATGACTTGACCGTTGAACAAGCGTTTGAGTTATCCGACGCTTCTGCTGAACGCTCTGCCGCAGGCTGTGCCATCACGGTATCAGAAGAAAAAGTGGCAGAATACTTACGCTCTAACATCGTCATGCTAAAATGGATGATTGCCGAAGGTTATGGCGATGCTCGTACACTGGCTCGCCGTGCTGAAAATATGCAAAAATGGCTTGACAACCCAAGCCTACTAAAAGCAGATGCTGATGCTGAGTACGCCAAAGTATATGAGATTGACCTTGCTGACATCAAAGAGCCAATCCTATGCTGTCCAAATGACCCTGATGATGCCAAACTGCTCTCAGAGGTTGCAGGCGATAAGATTGATGAGGTATTCATCGGTTCGTGCATGACCAACATTGGGCATTTTCGTGCCGCAGGTAAGCTGTTGCAAGAAGTACCAGCGGGCAGCCTAACCACTCGCTTGTGGATTGCACCACCCACTAAAATGGATGAACGCCAACTGATGGATGAGGGTTATTACAACACTTATGCCCAGGCAGGAGCAAGAACCGAAATGCCCGGCTGTTCACTGTGCATGGGCAACCAAGCACGCATCGCACCCAACTGTACCGCCGTTTCAACATCCACCCGTAATTTCCCAAATCGCTTAGGTCAAGGGGCAAATGTCTATCTGGCATCTGCTGAACTTGCCTCTGTGGCATCTGTACTGGGCAGACTGCCAACTGTTGAAGAGTATATGGGGTATGCAGGTAAACTAGAATCCATGGAGGCGGAAGTTTATAACTACCTAAACTTTGACCAAATGGGTGAATATACTGGCAGAGCTGATAGAATTGATGTTGCACAGCTGAACTAAGATATCATCTTTATTCAAAATACCGTTATCTGATGATGACGGTATTTTTTGTTTAAGATTGAAAAATCATTTGTACAGATAATTATTTTTTGCTATTATTAGTATATACAATTTATTACGATCTTTAATAATTTAAATTTTAGCAAAAAGGACATTTTTATGAACCAATTTACTCGCACTGACACAAGCCGTGTCATCAAAGCCCCAACAGGCACAGCATTGACCTGTAAAAGCTGGCTTAGCGAAGCCCCTTACCGCATGATACAAAATAACCTACACCCTGATGTCGCCGAAAACCCCCAAAGTCTTGTGGTCTATGGCGGAATTGGGCGGGCGGCACGCAACTGGGAATGTTATGACCAAATTTTGGCAAGTCTAAAACAGCTAGAAGATGACCAAACACTGCTCATTCAATCAGGCAAACCCGTTGGCGTGTTCAACACTCACGAAAATGCCCCCAGAGTGTTAATTGCCAACTCCAACCTTGTGCCACGCTGGGCAACTTGGGAGCATTTTAACGAGCTTGACCGCAAAGATTTGTTCATGTATGGGCAGATGACCGCAGGCAGCTGGATTTACATTGGCACACAAGGCATTGTGCAGGGTACTTATGAGACCTTTGCCGAAGCAGGGCGGCAGCACTTTGGCACAAAAAAAGGCGACAAAAGCACCGATAACTGGAAAGGGCGTTGGATTTTGACCGCAGGGCTTGGTGGCATGGGTGGGGCTCAGCCACTGGCAGCGACTTTTGCAGGGGCGACATCGCTTAACATTGAATGCCAACAGTCAAGCATTGATTTTCGTTTGCGTACAGGCTATGTGGATAAGCAGGCAAACGACTTAGACCACGCTTATGAACTCATCAAAGAACACACCAGTAAAGGTGAGGCGGTATCCATCGCTCTTTTGGGCAATGCCGCTCAAATTTTGCCACAGATTGTTCAGCGTGCCAAAAATGGCGACATCAAGCCTGATTTTGTTACCGACCAAACATCAGCCCATGACTTAATTCATGGTTACCTGCCCATTGGCTGGACGGTGGATGATTGGAGGGCTGCCCAACAAGACCCAAGCCAACACGCCAAATTGACCCAAGAGGCTGCCAAATCGTGTGCCATTCATGTGCAAGCCATGCTTGATTTGCAAAAGATGGGCGTGCCTGCCACCGATTATGGCAATAATATCCGTCAAGTTGCCTTTGACGCTGGGGTGAAAAATGCCTTTGATTTTCCAGGCTTTGTGCCTGCTTATATTCGTCCGCTATTTTGTCAAGGCAAGGGCCCGTTTCGTTGGGTGGCACTCTCTGGCGACCCTGAGGACATTTATAAAACCGACCAAAAAATCAAAGAGCTGTTCCCAGAGAACACACATGTACATAATTGGCTGGACATGGCAAAAGACCGCATTCACTTTCAAGGTCTGCCTGCCCGCATTTGCTGGCTGGGTTTGGGTGAGCGAGACAAGGCAGGTCTGGCATTTAATGAGATGGTGAAAAATGGCGAACTAAAAGGCCCGATTGTCATCGGACGAGACCACCTAGACACAGGGTCAGTTGCCAGCCCCAACCGAGAAAGTGAATCCATGAAAGATGGCACCGATGCGGTGTCCGACTGGGCATTATTAAATGGCATGCTCAATGTGGCAGGCGGGGCAACCTGGGTAAGCCTGCACCATGGCGGTGGTGTGGGCATGGGTTATAGCCAGCATTCTGGCATGGTGATTGTCGCCGATGGCACAGAAGCGGCCGCCAAACGCCTTGCCAATGTGCTGGTCAATGACTGTGGCAGTGGCGTCATGCGTCATGCTGATGCAGGCTATGAATTGGCGATTGAAACTGCCAAAAACTATGGCTTAAATCTGCCGATGGTGAAATAAGTTGTCAATGATGGTTTTAAAAAATGTTCAGTTGTTGCCAATAAACCCAAATCAACAAACTTAATAAACTTAAAACAAATTATTGTTTGGAGAAACCATGAATTCGCTCATATTAACCCCACGAAACCTCACCTTTGCCCAGCTTCGCCAAGTGTACGATGGCCCTGTCAAAATCAGCCTTGACCCAACAGCGTATGAAGCGATTGACGCATCTCGTCAAGCGGTGCAAGCCATCATTGCCAAAGATAAGCCCGCCTATGGCATTAACACTGGCTTTGGCCTGCTTGCCAAAAAACGCATCAGTGATGATGAGCTTGAGCTGCTTCAACGCAATTTGATTTTATCGCATTCGGTTGGCACAGGCGACAGATTGCCTGATGAGGTGGTACGACTGATTATGGTGATGAAAGTATCAAGCTTGGCTCAAGGCGTGTCAGGCGTTCGCCGTGAAGTGGTGGACAGCCTTTTGGGCTTAATCAATCACAATATCATTCCCCATATTCCTGCCAAAGGCTCGGTTGGGGCGTCAGGGGATTTGGCGCCTTTATCGCACATGACGCTTGCCATGTTGGGATTTGGCGATGTGTCTGTGAATGGCGAAAACATGTCAGCAAAAAAGGCCCTTGATGACGCAGGGTTAACTCCGATTGTGTTGGCGGCCAAAGAAGGATTGGCACTGATTAACGGCACGCAAACATCGACCGCCTTGGCTTTGCGTGGCTATTTTATGGCACAAGATTTGCTGGCGGCCGCCACGGTGGTTGGCAGCATGTCCATTGACGCTGCCAAAGGCTCAGATGCCCCATTTGACGCTCGCATTCATGACGCTCGTGGGCATCATGGTCAGACACAAATCGCCAGTGCTCATCGCCAGTTAATCGCTGACAGCCAAATCCGTGCATCACACAAAGAAGATGATGAAAGAGTACAAGACCCTTATTGTTTGCGTTGTCAGCCACAAGTGATGGGGGCGTGTTTGGATGTGATTAACCAAGCAGGCAAAACTTTGTTGATTGAAGCCAATGCCGTTACCGATAACCCCTTGATTTTTAATGACAATGATGGCCCTGTGGCAATCTCAGGCGGTAACTTTCATGCCGAACCTGTGGCATTTGCTGCTGACATGTTGGCACTTGCCATCAGTGAGATTGGTTCAATGAGTGAACGGCGTATCGCTTTGCTCATTGATGCCACTTTATCGGGCTTGCCTGCCTTTTTGGTCAAAAATCCAGGGGTGAACTCAGGATTTATGATAGCCCATGTGACCGCCGCCGCTTTGGCCTCTGAAAATAAATCACACGCTCACCCAGCATCTGTCGACAGCATTCCAACCTCTGCCAACCAAGAAGACCATGTGTCAATGGCGACTTATGCAGGCAGGCGTTTATATGACATGGCTTGTAATACCGCCACCATTGTGGGCATTGAGCTTTTGGCAGCGGCTCAAGGCGTGGATTTTCATCTGGAAGAGGGTTTACACACCTCACCAAAACTTGCCAGTGTTCATCAAACATTACGCCAAAGCGTCGCCCATTATGACAAAGACCGCTACTTTGCCCCAGACATCGAAAACGCCAAACAGCTGGTGATTGATGGCAAGCTGATTGACAGCTGGCGGGAGTTGCGTACGGATTGGTTTTTGGCAAAATAACATCAATGTGTGTCTGTCATGTTGTCATGTCTGTGTTTTTTCATAAAGGGAAATGATTCAATGTCCTTTTATGAAAGAACCATTCAAGCTTTATAGGTTAGGAAATCATTATGACACCCCCCAATGTTTATCATCAAGCCCCTGATTTTAAGGCATACACAGGCAGGGCAGAACCTTTTGAAAATGACAAAGCTTGCTATTGGTATCAGTACATTCAAGCGTTTGATGATGCTCTTAATCGAAAAAACAATCAAAAAAACCAGCCAAAAATTGCCCTAATTGGATTTGCTTGCGACCAAGGGGTGAACCGCAACCAAGGACGCATTGGGGCTAAGCATGCCCCTGATGCCATTAAAAGCAGTTTTGCCAAATTACCAATTTCATATCAAACACAACAAGCCTTTCAATCAATGGCGGGCATCGTGACCGATGCAGGCAATGTTGTCTGTGATGATGATGACACAATTTGCCCCAATTTGTTAGAAATTGCTCAACAAGATTATGCTGATAAAATCAGCACGGTGCTAAACGCCAATGCCTTGCCGATTGGTTTGGGCGGTGGGCATGAAATCGCTTGGGGGTCGTTTTTAGGCTTGTGGCAACACATGGCAGTCGCCCCCACGCCTTTGGCAAACATTGGCATCATCAATTTAGATGCCCATTTTGATTTGCGTCAAGACCAATACGCCACTTCTGGCACACCGTTTCGCCAAATTGCTGAGCATTTGGACATAAAAGAGCAGCCATTTCATTATTTGTGCATAGGCATCAGTCAGTTTAGCAACACCGCCAGTTTATATGAGCAAGCCTTTGATTTGGGGGTGAGTGTGATTGGTGATGATGATTGCCATCGCCTTGATTGGCAAGCGATTGAACAAAAAATTTTGGCGTTTATTGCGCCGCTAGATGTGATTTATTTGACCATTGATATGGACTGTTTGGCAGGTTCTGTCATGCCTGCGGTGAGTGCGGTGGCGGCCAAAGGTTTAAGCCTTGATTTTGTTGAGCGTTGTGTTTTGCTGATTATCAATACAGGCAAAGTTAAGGTGATTGACATGGCAGAAGTGTCACCAAAATATGACATTGATGGGCGTGGGTTAAAAGTTGCTGGTCGTTTATTGGCGGTGATGGTTGAAGCGGTTTTATCATCATCATTCAAATCATTATCTAGATAAATCAGACCTAATTGTCAAATCAAGCACGGTGTTTTAAATCAAGCACATTGTTAACACAATGTTAAATTCAACCATTTGTTATGTATGATAAAACCATGAAAAATACCATGATGAAAACACATTTTGACTTATTAATCACCCATGCCAATATCGCCACCATGAACAGCGATTTTGGCTTTCATCTTGATAATCAAAGTAATCAAAGCAATCAAACAACCAAGACGGCAACGCCCTATGGGCAACTGACCAATCACGCCATTGGCATCAATGATGGCAAAATTACATGGATAGGCCATCATGATGATGCATCGTCATTCACCGCTGATAGGTTGATTGACGCTCAAGGCAAATGGCTTACCCCAGCCTTGATTGATTGCCACACCCATTTGGTGTATGCAGGCAACCGCAGTGATGAGTTTGAAGCACGGCTAACAGGGGTAAGTTATGAACAAATCGCCAAAAATGGCGGTGGCATCATCTCAACCGTCAATGCCACACGCCAAGCCAGCTTTGATGAATTATACGCCCAAAGTGAAAAACGCCTAAAAGCATTGCTTGCTGAAGGCGTGGCAACCCTTGAAATCAAATCAGGTTATGGGCTGGATTTGCAAAACGAACGCAAAATGTTGCAAGTTGCTCGCAAGCTTGGACAAGATTATGGCATCACGGTCAAAACCACCTATTTGGCAGCTCACGCCACACCGCCGGAGTATAAAGACGATGACGGCAATGCCCAAAACGATGCTTATATTGATAAAGTCTGTGAGTGGTTGCCAATTTTGCATCAAGAGGGTTTGGTCGATGCGGTAGATGCGTTTTGTGAAAACATCGCCTTTAACAAACAGCAGGTAAAAAAAGTCTTTGAGGTTGCTCAATCGTTGGGATTGCCTGTCAAATTACACGCCGAACAATTAAGCGATATGAGTGGTGGGGTGTTGGTGGCAAGTTTTGATGGTTTGTCTGCTGACCATATTGAATACCTAAGCGATGATAGCATTCAACGCATGGCACAATCAGGTACGGTGGGCGTGCTACTGCCAACGGCATTTTATGTGTTAAAAGAAACGCAATTACCTCCGATTGACAAAATGCGACAGCAAGGCGTATCTATGGCAATATCCACCGACTGCAACCCCGGAACATCGCCGTCTACTTCTATTTTGCTGGCGATGAACATGGCGTGTACCTTATTTAAACTCACGCCAGAAGAGGCGCTGGCAGGCACAACATTAAACGCCGCCAAAGCGTTGGGATTGCAAGACAGCAAAGGCAAAATTGCCATTGGTTATGATGCGGACATCGCCCTTTGGGACATTGAGCGTCCTGCGGATTTAAGTTATTTGATTGGGCAAAATACCTTGCAAGCTTTTTTGGTGGGTGGTCAGATTTATGCAATTAACGCCCAATAAACCAACGCCAAGGCTGTAACGCACCGATTGCCATGCCAATTAAGCCCATAACTAAGGTGGTATTTAGCATCTCGTCAAGTAGTGGTACTGCAATGATACTGGCAATAAAGGGTGCTAAGTTGGCGATACTACCTGCTTTGAAGATGCCAATTTTTGCGACAGCTTTGGCATAAGTTAATGTGGCAATAATGACCACAAAGATGCCATGAAAAATACCCTGAATTGCCAAATGCGTAGGTAGGGCGGTATGAAAAGCAGGCGTGATAAACATGGCATAAATCAGCGAATAGATGACCGCCGACCAAATCGCAACACCGCACATGATATGCCATGCCGAAAAGCTCCACTTGCGAAGCAGTACCGAAAACAAGCCCCAACATAAACCACTGGCAATAAACATCAAATCGCCACGCCCAAAATACCCATCGCCAATGATTATGCTGATGGTCATTAAAAGTAAAGTCATCACGATGATTGATAAGCCGATGCCTGTTTGTCGGTCGATGGGCGATCTTAGCATTATATAGCCAATAAGAGCGGCAAATAGCGGAAATGTACCATTTAAAAAAACCACGCCATGTGCCACAGGTGCATAAAAAAATCCGTTATAAACAAAGATACAATACCCAATACTGCCTACTAGAGCCAATATCAGCAGTTTAAAATCAAACAAAAATTGATAATCTTTTTTCCACCATAAAATGGGTAAAAGTACAGCAGCAGCGATACCAAATCGCAAAAGCAACACATCCCAAATCTGAATATGCCAATAGGCATTCATGCGAGCCATTAGCCCAAAAGCACCCCAAATGCACATGGTGATAAAGGTAAACAGATAGCCTTGTTGTTTATCAGATAAGCAATGAAATACAGCCATAACCAACCGCACAGACAAAAAGGTCATTGTATCATGTAAATCCCCGAACCTAAGCAATGAATGCCTAAAAATATGTTGGTGTGATGGTGAAATGGGTAAAATATTGTTACAAAAATGACCCATTGGTCAAAGTTGATATTTTTTGAGTGAAAATTTGCGTTCTATGGTTTACAAACCTGCGTGGAATGTGTATTGTATTGGGGAGTATGTTTTTATTTTATTTACCCAAAACTATTTTATTTACCCAAAACAAGTGATAAAAAAGAGGATTTTATGAAAATATTAGTCGCAGTCAAGCGTGTTGTTGACCATAATGTTAAAGTGCGTGTCAAAGCCGATGAATCAGGCGTTGAGCTTGCTAATGCTAAGATGAGCGTTAATCCATTTTGTGAAATCGCCATTGAAGAGGCGGTTCGCCTAAAAGAAAAAGGTGTCGCCAGTGAGATTATTGCAGTTTCTATTGGCACGAGCCAATCATCAGAGCAAATTCGCTCAGCATTGGCATTGGGTGCTGACCGTGGTATTTTGGTTGAAACAGACGCCAAAGCACAGCCATTACAAGTCGCCAAAATCCTAAAAGGCGTGGCAGAAGCTGAAGGTGTGCAGATTGTACTACTGGGTAAACAGGCCATTGATGATGATAATAACCAAACAGGGCAAATGCTTGCCGCCTTAATGGGTGTGGGTCAAGGCACATTTGCATCAGAGGTGGTTGTTGAAGGCGATAAAGTGCATGTGACTCGTGAAATTGATGGCGGTTTACAAACGGTGGCATTACCATTGCCTGCAGTGATTACAACTGACTTGCGTTTGAATGAACCTCGTTTTCCTAAGTTGCCAAATATCATGGCAGCCAAGAAAAAACCCCTTGATACCAAATCTCCTGCAGATTTTGGGGTGGAAATGAACGCTAAGCTTGAGACCATTAAAGTATCTGCACCAAAAGAGCGTTCGGCAGGCGTTAAAGTGTCATCCGTTGATGAGTTGATTGACAAGCTAAAAAATGAAGCACGTGTTATTTAATACCCATGATAAACCGATAAAGCTTAAGGATAAAAATTATGACAATTTTAGTATATGCAGAACATGATAATAAAGAATTAAAGCCAGCAACACTTGCAACTGTTACCGCAGCTGTGCAAATGGGCAGTGATGTACATCTTTTGGTAGCAGGTGCTGATTGCCAAGCTGTGGCACAAGAAGCCGCCAAAGTGGCAGGCGTGAGCAAGGTTTTGGTGGCAGATAATGCCGCTTATGCCAATCAGCTGGCAGAAAATGTCTCGTTGTTGGTCAAGGCTTTGGCAACTGATTATAGCCATGTTGTTGCCCCTGCAACTACCACTGGCAAGAACTTTTTGCCACGAGTGGCGGCACTGTTAGATGTGAGCATGGTATCAGACATCACCGCCGTTATAGATGCCAATACTTTTGAGCGTCCAATTTATGCTGGTAACGCAATCGCCACAGTCAAATCAAGTGAAAATGTGGTTGTGGTGTCAGTGCGTGGTACAGCATTTGAGCCAGCAGAATTGACGGGCAGCGCTTCTATTGAATCGGTAGATATCGCCGAAGATGCTGATAAATCAAGTTTTGTGAAAGAAGAGCTTGCCAAAACTGATCGTCCAGAGCTGACCTCAGCCAACATTGTCGTTTCAGGGGGTCGTGCATTGGCAAGTGGTGAGAATTTCACCAAATACATTGAACCTTTGGCTGATAAGCTGGGTGCTGCGGTTGGTGCCAGTCGTGCTGCTGTTGATGCAGGTTTTGTACCCAATGATATGCAAGTGGGACAAACTGGTAAAATCGTTGCACCTAATTTGTACATTGCCATCGGTATTTCAGGGGCGATTCAGCATTTGGCAGGCATGAAGGATTCAAAAACCATCGTGGCGATCAACAACGACCCAGAGTCACCCATTGCATCGGTGGCTGATTATTTCTTAGAAGGTGATTTGTTTCATGTCGTGCCTGAACTGATTGAAAAGCTATAAGCTAAGCCATCAATTATTGATATACACAGTTGATGACTTGTGTCCAAAAAAGCATCCAAATTGATTGGGTGCTTTTTTTTTGATGCATAAGTTTTTGGGGCATGCTACGCTTGATAATCGATTAATACTTTAAAAAGTTTATTAAAAATTTATAAAAATAAAAGGGTTGTTTTTAGATGAAAATTAAATCAATTATTAAGTTTTATCATCGTTTAAACAATGTGATTAAGCATGGCTATGGCGTTTAACCATCATACAAGATAATGACGCTGACGCAACATTTCATAAAAACATACCGAACCTGCGATACCAACATTTAGGCTTTCTTGTCCGCCTGGTTGTGGTAAGGCGATGGGTATTGCATTGTTTAAAAATTCATCACGCACACCTTGACCTTCATGCCCTAGCACCCAAGCGATGGGGCCGGTTAAATCATGGTCATAGATCACTTTATTTGTATGTGAACTTGTCGCATATAAAGGCGTTTTTAGCTTTTGTAAAATCTCATCAACAGCGATATGTTCATAAATTGACATTGAAAAATGAGCGCCCATCCCTGCACGCAGGCATTTGGGTGACCACAAATGAGCGGTATTAGGCGAGGTGATGACCGTCTGAATGCCAACCGCCGAAGCAGTTCGTAATAGTGTGCCGATATTACCCAAATCCTGCAAGCCATCAAGAATTAAGCAATCACCGCTGATCGTTGGTAATGACCGATGGGGAATATCAATCACAGCCATGACACTGACACTATCGCCCAGCGTGCGTATTTGTGGGTATAAAGTATCGCTGATGATGGTGATTTGTTTGGGGTCAATTTGGGATAATAACGGTAAAACCTCATCATGAGCCGTGGCAGACTCTGAGACAATAAGCCTGTGGACGGCTGGCGTTTGTTTAAGATAGGCTTCTACCAAATGCACGCCCTCGATAACCGTTTGCCTGCTTTTTTTGCGAGTGCGATGATGGCCAAGTAGGGCGTGAGTGTGTTTGATGATGGGGTTGTCTTTAGAAGTGATGGTCATAATTGTGTGTGATCATGAATGATAATTGATAGTGATAACATAAAGCTAATAAATCAAAAGCCGCCTTGATGGCGACTTTTTGGAGAATTATGCCATCTCACCATTTGCCAAGATACCTGCTTTGGCATGTAAATTTTTGACATAATCAACCTCTTCTTTGGCACCAAGTACCACAGGAATACGCTGATGAATGTGGCTGGGCTGAATGTCCATAATGCGTACCACGCCATCAGTACTTGCACCGCCTGCTTGCTCAATGATAAAACTCATGGGATTGGCTTCATACATCAAGCGTAGCTTACCTGCTTTACCTGCAATTTTGGTGTCAAAAGGATACATAAACACCCCACCACGAATCAAAATACGATGCACATCTGCAATCATCGCTGCCACCCAACGCATATTATAATCTTTATTGCGGATACCCATATCACCTGCAACCAAGCCATTGATATATTCTTTGATGGGGTCTAGCCAGTAGCGATAATTTGACGCATTAATGGCGTATTCTGTTGCACTTTCATCAATTTTTACTTGATTATCAATGCGTAGGTATTCTTGTGTTGTTGGGTCAAGACTAAACATGACAACACCTTGCCCCAGCGTCATTGCCAGCATGGTACTGGTACCATAAATAAAATAGCCTGCTGCCAATTGTGAAGTACCTTTTTGTAAAAAGTCGGCTTCGGTGGCTTGGCTACCCACACGCTGATACGGCAAAATAGAAAAAATCGTACCCACAGTCATATTAATATCAATATTTGATGAGCCATCTAATGGGTCAAAAGTGACCAGTAATGTTCCATCATCATGAGCAGGGCTAATTTCATCCAGCTCTTCGGAGGCAACGCCTGCACAGTGTGGGTTCTTGGTTAGGGCATCAAGGAGTAAATTATTGGCGATGACATCGAGTTTTTTTTGGGCTTCGCCTTGAATATTTTGGTTACCTGCTTCGCCGTGGATGCCTGCCAACGCCCCTTTATCAAGTAAGGCACTGATGGCGATACTGCTGTTTGCCAAAGTGCCGAGCGTGCTGGCAAGCTCATCACTTGCGTGTGATTGTAAATATTGGGTTAATGTCATCATAAAATATCCTTAAAAATATCTTGAGAATTATCATCATCAAATCAGCAGACTAAGCCAATCAGACCGTGATAATTTTTTGGCATATTTTACCATAAATCTGATGGTCTGTGTGTTGCCTTGTTGGTATGGATTTTTGTGGGTTTATTTTGTAAAACAATATTGTTTTGAATGGGAAAAATTTGTTAAAATGACTTAATTTTATTTTGCCACGGCACAAGCACGCATCACAAGCATGCACCTAAGGAAAACCCATGACCGCCACCACCGCCCGCCTAAATCAAACCCTTGTCCGCCCACAGCTTATCCCCAATGACAATACTGGCATCCGCCATTTTATCGGTGTGGAGGGGTTAAATAAAAGCCAGCTTGAAAGTATCATTGATAAGGCGATGGGTTATTTTGATGAAGATGGCAAGCTGATTAACACCACAGAGCTGTCAGGCAAGACGGTGATGAATCTGTTTTTTGAAAATTCCACACGCACTCGCACCACCTTTGAGGCCGCCCAAAAACGCTTGGGTGCTAATGTGCTAAACCTTGACATCGCGCGTTCAAGCACCAACAAAGGCGAGACTTTGCGTGATACCCTTTGGAATTTGGAGGCGATGAGTGCCGATATGTTTGTGGTGCGTCATTCTGCCAGTGGGGCGGCCCATTATATGGCGACCGAGGTTACCCCCAATGTTGCCATCATCAACGCAGGCGACGGCTGGCACGCCCACCCAACGCAGGCAATGCTTGACATGCTCACCATTTACCGTGAAGCAGATAAGCCCTTTGATGAACTTTCTGTGGCGATTGTTGGCGACATCAAGCACAGCCGTGTGGCTCGTTCGGACATTTCGGCTTTGACGACTTTGGGGGTGCGTGATATTCGTGTCATCGCCCCCAAGACTTTGTTACCAAAAGGCATAGAACGCTATGGCGTCTTAGTATTTGATGACATTGATAAAGGCGTGGCAGATGCTGATGTGATTATTGGCTTACGCATCCAAAATGAACGCATCGGCTCACCACTTTTGCCATCAACTTCTGAATATTTTAAAATGTATGGCATCACCGAACAACGGCTAAAACTTGCCAAGCCCAATGCATTGGTCATGCACCCAGGCCCTATGAACCGTGGTGTGGAGATTGCATCAAGCGTGGCAGACGGCAGTCAGTCGGTGATTTTAAAACAAGTCAATAACGGCATTGCGGTGCGTATGGCGGTCATGGCGTTGGCGATGGCAGGACAACGACAAGCAGGTGATTTTAAAGCTTACAACTAAGATGGATTTTTTATTTTATTTTTTATAAGGATAAAGTCATGTTAACAAAATTCACAGCATTAGCCATGGGTGTGTTGTTATCGGTATCGGCAATGGCGGTGGATATGGCGACGGCGGATGATATGGCAACTTTGACACGCCAAGCCCAAAGTGGTGATGCAGTGGCTCAGGTTGATTTGGCTCGTGAGTATTATCAGCAAGGTAACCATGCCAAAGCGGTGGAATGGATTACCAAAGCCGCAGGTCAAGGGCATGCAGGTGCTCAATATGGTTTGGGGTGGATGTATAGACAAGGTCAAGGCGTACGCCAAGATTATCAAAAAGCGGTGGAATGGACCACCAAAGCCGTAGGTCAAGGGCATGCAGGTGCTCAATATAATCTGGGTGTGATGTATGCCCAAGG